>CAYVRN010000029.1:3910-24582 GCA_964453855.1 uncultured Rhodobacterales bacterium | reverse complement strand
CACCCTAGACCCCCGCCCGATTCCCCCGTAGTCTCGCGCCGACCCTCCCAAGCGAACGGCACAAAATGACCGAAGACACCGCCCCGAAGTATCAGGTTCTTGCCCGCAAATACCGGCCCGAGACCTTCGCCGATCTGGTAGGGCAGGATGCGATGGTGCGCACGCTGAAAAACGCCTTTGCCGCCGACCGTATTGCACAGGCCTTTGTCATGACCGGTATCCGCGGTGTCGGCAAAACCACCACGGCGCGGATCATCGCCAAGGGCATGAACTGTATCGGAGAAGACGGCCAAGGCGGCCCGACGACCGAACCTTGTGGCAAGTGTGAGCATTGTGTGGCCATCATGGAAGGTCGCCATGTTGACGTGATGGAGATGGACGCCGCATCGCGAACAGGCGTTGGCGATATCCGCGAGATCATCGACAGCGTGCACTATCGCGCAGCGTCAGCCCGCTATAAGATCTATATCATCGACGAAGTTCACATGCTCTCGACCAGCGCGTTTAACGCACTGCTCAAGACATTGGAAGAACCCCCCGCGCATGTGAAATTCATCTTCGCCACCACCGAAATCCGCAAGGTTCCGGTGACGGTTCTGTCCCGCTGCCAACGTTTCGACCTGCGCCGGATCGAACCCGAAGACATGATCGCCATGCTGCGCCGGATTTCAGACAACGAAGGCGCCCAGATCACCGATGACGCGCTTGCGCTGATCACCCGCGCTGCCGAAGGTTCTGCTCGCGACGCACAATCTCTGCTGGATCAGGCAATCAGCCACGGCGCTGGCGAAACCACAGCCGATCAGGTGCGCGCGATGCTGGGTCTGGCGGATCGTGGCCGCGTGCTGGACTTGTTCGACATGATCATGCGCGGCGATGCGGCTGGCGCCTTGAACGAACTGGGCGCGCAATATGCCGACGGTGCCGACCCGCTGGCGGTTCTGCGCGATCTGGCCGAGATCACGCATTGGATCAGCGTGGTGAAAATCACCCCCGATGCGGCCGACGACCCAACCGTGAACCCAGATGAGCGCGCGCGCGGTCAAAAGATGTCGACCGAGCTTCCGATGCGCGTTCTGACCCGCATGTGGCAGATGTTACTGAAAGCCTTGGAAGAGGTCTCGATCTCGCCCAACGCCATGATGGCCGCCGAGATGGCGATGATACGCCTAACCCATGTGGCCGACCTGCCCTCGCCCGAGGAACTGCTGAAGAAACTGCAATCGCAACCCACGCCTCCCGGCCCGCCGCCCGGAAGCGGGCGCGCAGCCCCCGCCCCGATGGGCGGAGGAACCACGGCGATGGGCAGCACAATGGCCCCCTCGGGCCGTACCCACGGAGCCCCGACGGCCGCCTTGGCGCAGGAAACCGTGGCGGTTCTGTCGCAATATCCCACATTTGAACACGTCGTCGAACTGATCCGCAGCCAACGCGATGCCAAACTGCTCATCGACGTCGAAACCGGCGTGCGTCTGGCAGGCTATCAACCCGGCCGCATCGAATTTGTTCCCGGCCCCATGGCGCCAACTGACCTGGCCCAGCGCCTGGGTGCACAGCTACAGGCCTGGACAGGAGCCCGCTGGGCCGTGACACTTGTCAACGAAGGCGGAAGCGAAACAATCGCCGAAAAACGCGATGCCGCCATGCTGGACATGAAGCACGAAGCCGAGCAACACCCGCTGGTTCAAGCCGTCATGGCCGCTTTCCCAAAGGCCACGATCACCAAGATCAAGTCCGCCGCAGACATCGCTGCCGAAGCCCAAACCGAAGCCTTGGCCGAGGTCGAGGATGAATGGGACCCGTTCGAGGAAGACTGATGCGTCACCTGCTAATTGCCGCAGTACTAACGGCCCTATTCCCTTTGCCCGCCTTTGCCGGCGTTTGCGAAACTCTGAACCCCGACTGGGTGGCAGGGACATCGGTATCGCTTCTACGGCAAACCATCTCAATGTTGGCGATGCCAGTGTCCCTTCTGCTACTGGTCGCTTCGGCAGTCATGTTCCGGCTGCGGGCGCAATGGGGGGCGTTGGTGGTGATCATCGGTTGGGCCGGTTGGATAACGGCCCTGACCACACAAACCGCCATCGCAGCTCGCCACGCCGCCCAGCTGGAAGGCTGCGCTGCCTCGCCGGCGTTGTTTTTTGCAATTGCCGTGGCCGTTTGTATCGGACTGGTCCTTTATACCTCGCCGATCCGCAACAGGGACAACTGACGCCCTTGTATCAACGCTTGCGGACTGCAATATGTCAGGCAACAGCGCGACGCGCGCACCGATGCAGGAGATAACAATATGTTCAAAGGTCTGGGGCAGCTTGGCGATATGGCCGGCATGATGAAAAAAGCTCAGGAAATGCAGACACGCATGACCGAGATGCAGGAAGAGCTGAACAATATCACAGTCACCGGCGAATCCGGCGCAGGTCTGGTCAAAGCCACTGCAACGGCCAAAGGCGAACTGACCGCGCTTGATATCAATCCATCGATCTTTCACCCCGACGAAAAGGAAGTAGTCGAAGACCTGATCCTTGCCGCCATAAAAGACGCGCAGCAAAAAGCGGCGCAGCGGTCTCAGGATGAAATGGCGAAACTGACCGAAGGCATGGGTCTGCCTGCAGGCATGAAACTGCCCTTCTAATTCATCTTTCCACAAATACTCCGGGGGTGCGGGGGCTGGCCCCCGCTGCACAAAATGAGTTCCACGCGCGACATCGACAATCTGATCGAGCTGATGGCCAAGCTGCCGGGTCTTGGGCCCCGTTCGGCCCGTCGCGCGGTGCTGCATCTGATCCGCAAACGCGACCTGTTGCTGACCCCCTTGGCCGATGTTCTGCAAACCGTCGCCGCAACGGCACGGGAATGCCTGAACTGTGGTAATGTCGGCACCACGGATATCTGCGATATCTGCCAATCACAGAAACGCGCCAACGGCGAGCTATGCGTGGTCGAGGATGTGGCAGATCTTTGGGCGATGGAGCGTTCAGGCGTGTTCAAAGGACGTTATCACGTATTGGGCGGAACGTTATCCGCACTGGACGCCGTTGGCCCCGAAGACTTGCGCATCCCGCAACTGGTACACCGTCTGGATGCCGAAGGGATCTCTGAAGTGATCCTGGCTTTGAACGCCACGATCGACGGGCTGACAACAGCGCATTACATTGCAGATCAGATCGAAGACCGCGTCAGCGTCACCTCTTTGGCCCAAGGCGTGCCGATTGGTGGCGAGCTGGATTATCTCGATGACGGGACAATCACCGCTGCGCTGAAGGCCAGAAAGAAGCTTTGAAACTATCCGTATTTGCGCCGCGCTTGTGCGCGTCGCGGTATGCGAGGGGCGCTGCCCCTCGCGCTCCCCTTGAGTATTTTTAGTAAGATGAAATTGAGGGGGGCATGTTTAGCCCGCAAAACGGGTTTCCGGCGGGTTGAGGTTTTGTGTGCGCTGCGTTCATGGGCTATTGGCCAAGCAACGCATTTGCCCCAAGCCGCCCCAGTTCATCACTGTTCTTGGCGCCTTTGCCATTGCCACCCACAGCAATCGCAACCCGCTCGGACAAACGACGGATATCTGGCATGCCATCAGTGGTATAACTGGTCACGCAGGGCTTCAGTGTGCGATCTTCGGCGTGAAGATCGGGAATGCGGTCGCGGATTAACTCTTCTAGGAATTGACCCACATCTTCAGAGCCTCCGGATCGGAACCAGTTGTTAACGTCTTCTGTGGTTGCCAGTTCGATGTCCACCGGATCACCGCCCAGCTTCACGTAGCTTTGCCCATCAGGATAGGGGATCGGCGGCAGATAATACGGATCCAGCCCGTCATATGTCAGGTGGATATGCGAGGGCATGGCTGACAGCCGCTTCAGTTCTGCCGCACCCAATCGGAACAGGGCCACCGTACGGGCGCAGACCTTTAAGCGGAATTCTGACCCCAACAGGGTTTCGGCAAATCCACCGGTTGCGACCAGCGCTTTGTCAAAACTCATGTGCCCCTCTGACGTCGTGAGTTGAACGCCCTGAACGGTTTCGTCGATGCCATACACAACAGCATCGACAATCCTGCCGCCGTTTCGTTCGACACAGACACCTTGCGCCCGAACCAAGGCACGGGGGCTGATGTAGCCTGCGTCTTTGCGTTCAAACACGCCGAAGCTGCCTGATGGAAAGGCAAAATATGGGAAGCGATCTTTCAAACCCGCGTCGTCCAGTGTTACGCAATCCAGCCCGCTTTCCTGCGCGACCTTCTGAACGTCGCCGATCGGAGGGTGATCTGACGGCCCCGTCATCAACACGCCGACCTCGTGGTAGAAGCGGATCCCGCTTTGACGTTGGATGTCTGCATAGCGGGCGATGCTGGCGCGGCTGACAGCACTCCAGAACGGATCCGGGTCAAGCCCACGGGTGATGCGGCCTTCGTCATAGTGGCTGGCGAAAGTGCCCTGATGGGTCGCAAAGTCCGTAGGTTCGGCGGGGCCGATGAGCGTAACCTCATACCCCGCCGCCGACAGGTGCCGTGCGGCGGCCGAGCCGATCAATCCGCGTCCGATGACAGCCAGTTTCATAATGTCCCCCACCAACGTAACTGGCCAAATTGTGACGTTCGTTTTGAGCCTACGCAAACAAAAAAGCCCGCACCAAAGGTACGGGCCTTTCCAAATCTCGTTGCTGCTAAATCAATCGTCGTCTTGGTCGCCGCTGTCGCCAGGCAGGTTGAAGAAGCTGTCGGCGTCCGGCAGCTCGTCTTCTTTATCATCGTCGTCGTTGTTCGAAAGCGAGAAGCTTTCAAGACCTTCGATGGCGGTCGGGATCTTCGGCTCGGTTCCCATGCCAAGGCTCTGCTCGGTCGAGACCAGCTTGCGACGTTCGTCGTCGCTCATGACCGCGCCGTCAGCGGCTTTCTTGGCGGCAGCTTTCTGCACCACTTCGTCCAGTTCGGACTGCTTACACAGGCCCAGCGCCACCGGGTCAATCGGCTGCATATTCGAGATGTTCCAGTGGGTGCGTTCGCGGATCGACTGGATTGTCGGTTTGGTGGTACCAACCAGTTTGGCGATCTGGCCATCCGACAATTCCGGGTGGAACTTGACCAGCCACAGAATCGAGTTCGGACGGTCTTGGCGCTTGGACAGCGGTGTGTAACGCGGACCACGGCGTTTTTCTTCACCAACGGCGGCGTTGTTGGCTTTCAGCTTCAGCTTGTGGAGCGGGTTCTTTTCAGCCGCGTCGATCTCTTCTTGAAGAAGCTGGTTGTTGGCAACCGGGTCAAAGCCCTTCACACCAACGGCCACGTCGCCATCTGCGATGCCCTGAATCTCAAGCTCGTGCATACCGACGAAATCGCCGATCTGCTTGAAGGTCATAGTTGTGTTATCTACCAGCCAGACGGCTGTTGCTTTGGGGTGCAGAAGTTTCGCCATTTTTCGACTCCTAAAAACATATCTTCCCCGATGCCCGGAAAGGGCTGACCTTATTCGGTCGGGTTCACGTTGTCGGGGAACTTGGCAGTGTCTATACCGAAAGCTGTGATAAAGGGAAAGATCAAATTATTCGCCGGTTTTCTGACGCTCTGTTTGGGCTTTGCACCGATTGTGGGCAGGTCTGATGGTATTGCCGGACAGTTTGACTATTACGTCATGGCGCTAAGCTGGTCTCCTAACTGGTGTGAGCGCACGGGCATTGCGCGGGGGTCTCCTCAGTGTGCGCCTGAGCGCCGACTGGGGTGGATGTTGCACGGGCTTTGGCCACAGTATGAGACGGGTTGGCCATCCCATTGCCCGACCGAATTTTCGGACCCGACATTTGACCAAAGTGTCGCTATGGCCGACATCATGGGAACCGCATCTCTGGCCACGTATGAGTGGGAAAAGCATGGAACATGCTCGGGGCTGGAAGCCGATAGATATTTCGGCATTTCCCGAGACGCTTTCGAAGCCGTAGTGCTGCCGCCGACCTTTGATAGAATCAAAGTCGTGCAGGAAATGTCCGCAAAATCGGTTGAGGACGCATTTCTGAAATCCAACCCGTCATTAAAGGCAAACATGCTGACGGTCACATGCACGTCGGGCCAAATTCAAGAGGTTCGAATTTGTCTTACGAAGGACCTGACACCCCGCCCCTGTGGGCGCGATGTCAGCCGTGACTGTAGGTTAGACGACGCAGTGGTGCATCCGGTCCGGTGAGCCGGTTATCCCGTTTCGTCCTGACACATCATGACAGCTTCAAGGCCAATGTAGCTGCCTTCAAGGTCGATCGCCATAACTTCGCCTTCCGAGTTGAACAGCGTCATGGTGTATTTTTTGGCAATGTCGAACAGGAAGTCGACACTGTCGAAGTAGATGTCAGCGCCCGGAACGCCGTTCAACCAGATACCGCGCGCTTCGCCCTGATAGACTTCGTCGTCCAGGGCAAAGGCAATGTCGTAGATCGCTCCTTCTTCGATATCTCCCCACGCCATATTAAAGGCGGTGACATACCCCATGTCTTCGTTGCGATCCAATCCGATGCGCACAAGCGATCCGTCCGTATATTCGGCTTGAATAAGGCATCCATAGCCCAAAGACGGATCGATCATAACATCCCATCCGCCGGCGGTTCCCCACGTTTCCAGCGACTGTGCCGAAGCGGCGACTGCGCTGAATGCAATTGCTAAAGCTGTGTTTTGAATAAGTGTTTTCATTCTTCCCTCTCCTGATCAGAGCGCCGGCTTAACTATCTTGAATGCCTGCCCCCCTGCTTAGAAAGCTAACCAATTCGAAAGAAAAAACCTAATCCGGTTGTATCAACCCACCTTCAAAACAATTTTTCCGATATGACCGCTGCTTTCAATGCGCTCATGTGCTTTGGGTGCATCCGCCAGATCGAATTCGGAATCCATCACGGGCGCGATGCGACCACTGTCCAGTAGTGGCCAAACATTAGCGCGAAGAGCATCCGCAATCCGAGCCTTGGCCAGATCGCTTTGCGGTCGCAGCGTGCTGCCAGTGACTGTCAAGCGGCGCGCCATAATCTGGGCAAAGTTAACTTCGGCCACGGGTCCGGTCAGGAACGCAATGTGCACCATGCGTCCGTCGTCGGCCAAAGATTTGATGTTGCGGTTGATGTAGTCGCCGCCCACCATGTCGAGGATCAGATCCATGCCGCCCTCGGCGCGGGCCACTGTGACGAAATCCTCATCACGGTAGTTGATCGCTTTATCAGCCCCCAGATCGCTGCAGACCTGACACTTTTCGTCCGATCCGGCGGTGGTGAAGACCCGCGCGCCAAAGTGGTGTGCCAGTTGGATCGCCGTCGTTCCAATGCCGCTTGAGCCCCCGTGGACCAGAAACTTCTCGCCCGCTTTCAGACCGCCGCGCATGAAGACGTTTGAATAGACGGTGTAGAATGTCTCGGGTAAACATGCCGCCTCTTTCAGACCCATCCCTTGCGGAACCGGAAGGCAATGGGCGGCGGGGGTCATGACGTATTCGGCGTAACCGCCGCCTGGCAACAGGGCGCAAACCTGATCGCCCACGGCGGGCCAGCCGACACCTTCGCCCACGGCGACAACCTCGCCCGAAGCTTCTAGTCCCGGTAAAGGGCTGGCGGTGGGCGGGGGCGCATAGCTGCCTGCGCGCTGCAGGGCGTCGGGACGGTTCACACCGGCGTAGGCCACTTTCAGGATCACCTGACCGGGACCAGCCGTCGGAACTGGCCGTTCGCAGAGTTTAAGCACGTCAGGACCGCCCGGTTCGGTGATTTCAATTGCCTGCATTGTGTTGGTCATATCCCTACCCTTTATTTGTTCCATTGTCCTGGAAACCCATTTGGCCCATTCCCTGGGGCTGTGATCCTGTCCAGAATCTTTCCCGGCCCCGCCATGAAACTTTTCACAAACGGGTTTTCGCGTAGCTGGGCCTTGGTCTTTTCGAATTGCATGACGTTTTCGATCCTACGATCCAGAAACACCCACGTCGCGTGGTGATCGTCGGATGTATCCCCCAGCCAGATCAGCACAACCGAGGAATAAACCGCCGAAAGCGTCATGCGCTTGGTATACCAGTTCACATCGCGCGAGGTGTCACCCAACGCTTCCCAAATCCGGTCAGCGGTACCCCAAATCGCCTTGGCCCCGTCCCCCGCGTTTTGCGGCAGGGCAAACAAGGTGGTGCCCCGACGGACAGCCTCTTTATCGGCCAGCTCCAAGCGCAAACGGATCGCATGAGCAACGCGGGCACTGTAGCGCATCACTGACAGATCGGTTTCAGCCATTTGTGCCACCATCTGATCGTCTCCGGCATGATGATAGGCCAGCGCCAGATCGACCGCGCCTCGCGGAAACAGGGCCTGCGCTTCGGCCAGTGAAATACCACAATCGGATGCTGCCAGTTTCAGCGTATCGTCGGACCAGCCATCGAAGGCGACATGCATCACGGCAGCCTCGACAAGGCGGTTTTTGGGGTCGGTCATATCAGCCTCCGAAGCATTTGCGCATACTCTAGACAAATTCCAAGTCGGTTGCTATACGGCGGCTTCCTGCAATTCCTTGCAAATCCAACTTAGAAAGGTGGTGAAAACCACATGCAGGTTAGTGTTCGTGATAACAACGTCGATCAGGCGCTTCGTGCCCTGAAGAAAAAGCTGCAGCGTGAAGGCGTTTTTCGTGAAATGAAGCTCAAGCAACATTTCGAAAAGCCTTCCGAGAAGAAAGCACGCGAGAAAGCGGAAGCGATTCGTCGCTCGCGCAAACTGGCGCGCAAGAAACTCCAGCGCGAAGGTATGCTTTAAGCAAACCGGTAGCTTTGAACGCTATTGAGTTTAACCCTCGAAGGTTCTGCCTTCGGGGGTTTTCTTTTAGGTCAATATTTGGTGAGCGGTCTTCCATATCGCGCCTCGATGACTAGGGTGTCGGAAACACAAATCAAAGAGGCACTGATGACCGACAGCTACACCCCCCCGAAAATCTGGACCTGGGAAAAAGAGAACGGTGGCGAGTGGGCGTCGCTTAACCGACCCACCGCAGGGGCAACCCATGATGTGGAATTGCCGGTTGGGGATCACCCTTTGCAGCTGTATTCGCAGGGCACCCCGAACGGGGTCAAAGTGACTGTTCTGTTAGAAGAGTTGCTGGAAGCCGGACATGATGCCGAATATGACGCGTGGCTGATCAAGATTGGCAAGGGCGATCAATTCGGCAGCGGCTTTGTCGAGATTAACCCCAACTCGAAAATCCCAGCGCTTCTGGACCATTCCACTACCCCGCCGACGCGGGTGTTCGAAAGCGCCTCGATCCTGATGTATCTGGCCGAGAAGTTCGGCGCCTTCATCCCGACCGATCCAGCCAAACGGACCGAGATGTATAACTGGCTGTTCTGGCAAATGGGCAGCGCGCCTTATCTGGGTGGCGGATTTGGTCATTTCTACGCTTATGCCCCTTACCCCATGGAATACCCGATTGACCGTTTCGCGATGGAAACCAAACGTCAGCTGGATGTGTTGGACCAGCATCTGGCCAAAAGTGACTTCATGACTGGCGACGAATACACCATCGCCGATATGGCAATCTGGCCATGGTACGGTGGTTTGGTCATGGGCTGGCAGTATAACGCGGCCGAGTTTCTACAGGTGCATACCTATACCAACGTCGTTCGTTGGGCTGAACAAATCTGGGCGAGGCCAGCGGTGCGGCGCGGGCGCATGGTGAACCGGTTTTACGGCGATGAAAGCGCGCAAGTTCATGAACGCCACAGTGCCGCGGATTTTGACGGGAAGAGCTGGGGCTAACGCCCCAGGATCATATCCGCCGCTTTTTCTGCAATCATGATGGTGGGGGAATTGGTGTTGCCGCTGGGGATCGTCGGCATGACCGAGGCATCCACCACCCTCAGCCCACCAATCCCCTTGAAACGTAGTTGTCCGTCCAATGGTGCTGCGTCATCAGTGCCCATGCGAACTGTGCTGACAGGGTGGAAGATCGTTGTACCAATGTCCCCCGCCGCGCTCATCAGATCAGCAGGATCGTCCGATACGACGCCCGGCTTGATTTCTTCCGGCTGGTATTTCGCCATAGGTCCTTGCGACATGATGCGTCGCGCCTGTCGGATCGCGGCCACGGCAGTTTGACGGTCACCTTCGGTGCTGAGGTAATTAGGCGCGATTTTCGGGGAATCCTTGGGATTGGCCGAGGTGATCGTTACCGTGCCTCGGCTTTCGGGACGCAGATTGCAGATGCTGGCTGTCATGGCGGGAAAATCGTGTAGCGGCTGGCCGAACGCCTCGAGCGACAGGGGCTGCACATGATATTCCAAATCCGGCGTTTCCAGATCAGGCCGAGATTTCGAAAACGCCCCGAGCTGCGACGGTGACATGGACATCGGGCCGGACCGCGTCAGCAGATATTCCAACCCGATCTTGGCTTTGCCGATCAGCGAATTCGCCATGGTGTTTAGTGTCTTGGCGCCGGTTAGTTTCCAAGCGCAGCGCAGTTGCAGGTGATCCTGCAAGTTTGCCCCCACACCCGCCTGTTCGTGCTGCACATCGATCCCGTGTTGCTTCAGCACATCAGCAGGACCGATCCCCGACAGCTGCAGGATTTGAACCGAGCCGATGGCTCCGGCGGACAGGATCACCTCGGCACCCGCGCGAGCGGTTTTGATCTGGCCGTGCTGCTCATATTCCACACCAACTGCCTTGCCGCCTTCCAACAGGATCCGGTGGGTCATAGCGTGGGTTTCGACCTTCAATGTGTCACCCTTGGCCGTGCGCAAAAACGCCTTGGCGGTGTTCATCCGCCAGCCCTTGCGTTGGTTGACCTTGAAGTAGCCTACGCCTTCATTGTTACCTTGATTGAAATCGGTGGTTTTGGGCAAACCTTCGGCGGCCGCGGCCTCCATCCAGTCATCAAGAACGTCCCAATGCAGTCGCTGGTTCTCAACGCGCCATTCGCCGCCCTCGCCGTGTAGATCGGATGCACCGTCCACATAATCCTCGGACTTTTTGAAATAGGGTAGAACATCATCCCAGCCCCAGCCAGTTAGCCCCATCTGTCGCCAACCGTCATAGTCCGCCGCCTGACCTCGCAGGTAGAGCATGCCGTTGATCGACGAGCACCCGCCCAACACCTTACCGCGCGGATAAAGCAGCGAGCGACCGTTCAGCCCCGGTTCTTCGGCGGTTTTGTACATCCAATCCGTGCGGGGGTTGCCGATGCAGTAAAGATATCCCATCGGGATGTGCACCCAGTGGTAATTATCCTTGCCACCAGCCTCGAGCAGAAGAACTTTATGTCCGGCGTCTGACAAACGTTTTGCCAACACGCAGCCGGCGCTGCCAGCGCCAACGATGATATAATCAAAGCTCATGATCTCTGCCCCCGAAACGATTGCTTCTAAAGGGCAGACAGGCAGGCTCTAAGTCAAGTGGAGGTTGCCCACTTTTCGATGGCTACCTTCAGATGTTTCAGCTCAATTGGCTTCGGCAGATAGTCGTCCATGCCCACCTCAAAACAGCGGTCAGCTTCGCCTGACAAGGCATTCGCTGTGACTGCTACAATCGGGATACGGCTGGCACTCTGTTCAACGGTCCGGATGTTTCGTACCATTTCAAAACCGTCCATAACGGGCATATGACAGTCGGTCAAAACAAGGGAATAATCCCCGCTTCTCCATTTCTCTAATCCGATTTCGCCATTTTCAGCCGTTTCATAGGGGCAGTTCAAAAGTGACAGTTGACGCCCCATGACCATCAAATTCACAGGGTTGTCTTCGACCAAAAGGATCGGCTTCGTCGGTGGATTGTCCACCACGATGGACTTCTTGTGCTCTGACGAAATCGAAGTATCGGTCCGATTTTCGGAAGCAAATTTTTCTGCAAGTACAGACACCCCCCGCACACAGTCCGATAGCTGAAGCGGGAACCTGTAAGACACATACAGGTGCTTGTCCAAATGCCCCTTCGGAGTTCCCCGGCTGGGATCCAAAATCAAGCACCTTGCGCCAGGGTGGACCGCGCGAATGGCTTCGAAAATATCATCGTTTTCTTCTTTGGTGCCGCGCGCGATAAAGAATACTCGGTCGTCATTCTCAGTCTCGGCAATTTTACATAATTCTTCCTTTGAAAAAGCGAACTCCATGATTGCATTTCGATGTTCAAAAAATCCTTGCATCCGATCATGCAAATCGGGTTCATCCCAGAACGCGGTAATCTTCACGCCATCAATCTGGGGTAATTGTACTTCGGTTTCCACTTCCTCGAGCGGCAGCAAAACAGTAAAAACAGAACCCTTGGATTCTTCGCTTTCGGCTATCAATTCTCCGCCCAATAATTCAGTCAGGTTGCGGGCGATCACCAAGCCCAAACCCGTTCCACCGAACTTGCGTGTAGTGGATTCCTCGGCCTGACTGAACGGTTTAAAAAGTTTAGCCAGTTTTTCCGGTGATATCCCAATGCCCTGATCAATCACCCGTAAGCGGATTTTTTGACCATCATCAGACACATCGACCCAAAGCTGCACCAAGCCCTGATTATCACCTTTGGATTTCGAGAACTTGATTGCATTGCTTAGAAGGTTCAACAGCACCTGTCTTAAGCGAAGACCATCTGTCTTGACCCAGTCGGGAACTTTTGGATCAACATAAATCTGGAATTTTACATTGTTCTTTCTTGCCTGCATGACCAGCGTTTCAGCCGTTTTTTCAACGGTTGAAAGTAGATCGACCGGAACCTTTTCGATGACCAGCTTACCGGCTTCAATTTTGGACGTGTCCAGAATGTCGTCGATGACGCCAAGCAGAAAGAAGGATGAATCACGCACCGTTTCCAGCATGCGCCGTTGGTCATCGTCAAGATTGGTTTGGCCAAGAACCTCGATCATGCCGACCACCCCGTTCATCGGGGTGCGAATTTCATGACTCATGTTGGCAAGGAAGGTCGATTTTGCTGCGTTTGCGGCCTCCGCCTCGCGGCGGCGAACCGACTCTCTTAGTTCCGAGCGCATAATGAAATAAACCAATGCCCCGAACATCAGCATCCCGAGAATGGACGCAGAAAAGGTCTTTATGATTAAATCCTGACGATGTTCATCAGAACTAACACTGGTATATTCGTCCATGAAACGCAGATATACGTCCTGCTCGATGGTTATCGCGATGCTCGAAATTTTCGAAAGGTTATCGATGATTCGCTGGATGTCTTCAGTCGAAGGATTCAGCCACGCCCTTTCAACAATCGCTATATTCTCTTCAATCAGGTCTACAGACGAGGTCAGATTTTGCGCCTCGAAAATCAGTGACTGAGTTACAAATCCTTTGGACGCATTTAGAAAATCCAGCGCGCTATAAACGAGGTCTTCGTTCTGCGACTGGACGCCAAGCGAATAGGCCGCGTAGCCACGATAGTTTAGCTGAGCAATTTTAAGCGATACGCGTATAGCGTCGATCGACTGAACCTTTGCCTCGGTTCTGTTCACATAACTGGTTTCTTCGGAATAGACATAGTAGCCCCCTGCCCCGATAAGCAGGAAGCCAACCAGTATAGCCGATATCAGTCTCGTAAGTTGACGAGAGTTCAGTCGAACCGAATGCTTGTAATCATCCAAACCCATTTGGGCAGCGTTTCCTTGAAGTGTGTTTGATTTTCATCGTAGTCGGCAAAGATAACACGAAGCGGACCTTTGGTTTCCAAGGTCAGTCGCTCGCCACCGCTGCGCGTGGCGATCAACACACGATACTCGCTTAGGTAGTCAAAATCCCATTCAACTGTGTAGCCGTCAATTGCCGATGTTGTTATCAAAGAAACGCCCTGACCTCCGAAGTGCTCGGCAAGCGAATCCAGCCAAACACCCGCGTATTCGGTTTCGACCTTATCGAAGGGATCATAGACAGTTTCGGTGACCAGACCAATTGCTTCAATGTCGTCGACTGGTACCCGAGAGCCAATCCCATCAGATACACTTCCCTCAAACTTGATTGATGCTGCCCGATCCTGTGACCAAGCTGGATTTGCTATCGACGTCAGCGCAATCAAAGCAAAAGTTAGAATTTTGGAGAGTATTGAAAGTTTCATAAAGCGCGGCTGACTCCTGTAAAATTGGCTCAGCCGTTCAAAAAGCAGCCGGATAAACTAGGATACGACAAAGCAAGCCAGAGTTGTAGAAATTAATTGCCCAAAATGTTTTGGGCAATCATCGTACATTACACGGGCAAGGCCGTTGTTTTGAACACGGTTCTCAGCGCAAAACTCGACTGCATCTGTGCGACGCCGGGAAGTCGGGTCAGGTACTGTCGGTGAATGCGTGCAAAGTCCTCTGTGTCTTCTGCCACGACTTTCAAAATATAATCCGCCGATCCAGCCATCAGATGGCATTCCAGTACATCCGGCACTCGGGCAACAGCCGCTTCAAACGCTTCCAAAACCTCGTCCGCCTGCGCTTGCAGCGTGATTTCCACGAATACAGTGGTTGGCAACCCCATCTTGCGGGCATTCAGTAAAGCAACGTAGTCTTTGATATAGCCGTCCGCTTCCAACCTTTGGACGCGACGGTGACAGGCAGAGGCCGACAAGTTGACCTTATCTGCCAAGTCGGAATTCGACATGCGACCGGACTTTTGAAGCACTCGCAAGATTCGGCGATCTGTATCGTCTAAGCTCATATCCTCGAAGATTCCTACTTACAGATGATCAATTTTCGAATGATCGTGCAAAACTTACGCTCAGACTGACATTCATTTCAAGCACATTGCGAAATATCCCCCCTAGGATTGAGAGAATGCATAGGAGGAAATGCACATGAAAATCGGATGTCCTACCGAGATTAAACCCCAAGAATTCCGCGTTGGAATGACCCCGAACGCCGCGTTTGAAGCGGTATCGCGCGGGCATGACGTAATTATCCAGAAAGGTGCCGGACTAGGCGCCGGATTTGAAGACGCCGACTATGTTGCCGCCGGCGCAACTATTCTGGACACCGCCGAAGAAATCTTTGCCAGCGCAGATATGATCGTAAAGGTCAAAGAACCTCAGGCTGTTGAACGCAAGATGCTGCGCAAAGACCAGCTGCTGTTCACTTACCTGCACCTGGCACCCGATCCGGAGCAAACCAAAGACCTGCTGGAAAGCGGCTGTACTGCGATTGCCTATGAAACCGTCACAGATCGCAACGGTGGATTGCCATTGCTGGCACCGATGTCGGAAGTGGCTGGCAAGCTGGCCCCTCAGGTCGGCTCGTGGACCCTGCAAAAGGCCAACGGTGGCCGTGGCGTTCTGATGGGCGGCGTTCCCGGTGTTTCGCCGGCAAAGGTTGTTGTGATCGGTGGCGGCGTCGTCGGCACACATGCAGCACGCGTTGCCGCTGGCATGGGCGCAGATGTCACCGTGCTGGACATGTCGCTGCCACGTCTGCGCTATCTCGACGACGCTTTCCGAGGCGAGTTCAAGACCGCGTACGCGTCGAAGGGCAACACAGCCGACCTGATCAAAGAAGCTGACATGGTTATTGGCGCCGTTCTGGTTCCGGGTGCCGCCGCCCCGAAACTTATCAGCCGCGCACAGCTTTCAACCATGAAGCCCGGTGCGGCTCTAGTTGACGTGGCTATCGACCAAGGCGGTTGCTTCGAAACCTCGAAGGCCACCACCCACGCCGAGCCGATCTACGAAGTCGACGGCATCATGCACTACTGCGTCGCCAACATGCCCGGCGCGGTTGCGCGCACGTCGACCATCGCACTTGGTAATGCGACCATGCCGTTCATGCTGGCGTTGGCCAACAAGGGCTGGGCACAGGCTTGCGCCGATGACCCGCACCTGCTGAATGGTCTGAATGTCCACGCCGGAGAACTAACCTATGCGGCAGTCGGCGAAGCGCTGAACTTGCCAACAGTAGACGCAAAAGCTGTGGTTGCAGGCGCTTTGGCTCTGAAAGCAGCGTAACGCATTTAAAATGCGGGCATCCTCCCGCCTGCATTAAATGAAAAGGCCGGTCACTTTGACCGGCCTTTGATTTATTCTGAACGCTGTACCAGCACCTGATGCGGATAGGGGATGCTGACCCCGTTTTTGTCAAACTCGGCCTTGACCGTTTTCAACAGATGCCACTTCAGCTCCCAATAGTCTGACGCCTGACACCAGAACCGGCAACCGATATCGACCGAGCTGTCACCAAGGTTGACCAAGCGCACCCAAGGCTCGGGGTCTTTGTGAACCCGTTCATCGGCATTGGCCGCCGCCAGAATGATCTCGATCGCCTTGTCCGGATCATCCGAATAGTCGATGCCAAAGGTGATATCCAACCGACGTGTGTCGTTGGACGAATAGTTTGTAATAATCGCGCCCCACGCCTTGCCGTTGGGCATGGTGATCTGCACGTTGTCGGGTGTGACAAGAACCGTGAAAAAAAGGTTCAGGTCTTTCACCGTCCCCCCTGTGCCGCCAATGTTCACATATTGACCAATGCTGTAGGGACGAAACAGAACAAGCATAAAACCCGCTGCCAAATCGCTAAGCGTACCCTGCAAAGCCAGACCAATTGCCAGCGTCGCAGCCCCCATGACAGCCACAAGCGAAGTCGCCTCGATCCCGAATATTCCTAAAACCGCAACAAAGACTGTCAGCAAGATCAGCCAACGCACGATCGAGGCTACAAATGACCCAAGCGTATCATCTAACGCATCACTGGATAGAACACGGCGGCGGATTGTTCGCGCAACCCATCCGGCCACTATCCAACCAATGATAATGACAACTAAAGCCTTGGTGGTATTGATCGCCAACGGGCCGTAATTCGCCGCTTCGCTAAAAAAGGTGTCCATGTGCCCCTCCGGTAATTCGTACTTATGAGCGCATCAATTAGACAATGACCCGCCCAGAAACCAGTGTTTGAAATACTTTGTCGCCTACTTTTTCAAGGCGTCGCGGATTTCTAATAAAACGTCTAGTTCAGATGGCCCTGCAGGCGCCGGCGCTTCCTGTGCCGCAGCCTCTTCTTCTTTGGCGGCGGCTTCTTTGATTTTGTTCACCGAACGCACCAACATGAAGACCACGAATGCGATGATGAGGAAGTTGATCACGGCCATGATGAACGCGCCATAGGCAAATATTGCGGCCCCTGCTTCGCGCGCAGCTTCAAGGCTGGCACCCGCGGCAACCTCGCCTGACAGGACGACGTAGTTGTTGGCAAAATCTATCCCACCGATAAACAGACCGATGATCGGGTTGATCAGGTCTCCGACCATTGATTTCACGATGGCGGTAAACGCCGCACCGATAATAATACCGACCGCCATATCAAGGACATTGCCCTTGGCGATAAACGTCTTAAACTCTTTGTACATAGCCTCACCTGTTCTCTGCGGCATTTTCGCGAGCAGCGGATAAGCCACTCAAAATTCAGCCTATCGTGCTTATTTCGTAAATCAACAAAACAAAGACTACTGAGCAAAGGACTCACCATGCAGTTCCCCGATGACTTCCCGATCAACACCCGCTGGCCTTCTGAAAATCCGACCGTTGTTCAATACTACGGGTTTCCTACTCCCAACGGCATCAAGGTTTCGATCATGCTCGAGGAACTGGGTATCCCCTATGAAGTCCACTGCGTTACATTGAAAGACGCGGACGTCAAAAGCCCCGAGTATCTGTCGCTAAACCCGAACAACAAAATCCCTGCGATCATCGATCCCAACGGGCCGGACGGCGAACCCCTGGCACTTTTTGAAAGTGGGGCGATCCTGATGTATCTGGCCGAAAAGACAGGTAAATTTTACGGCGCGAACGAACGCGAACGCCAGTTGATAAATCAATGGCTCATGTTCCAGATGGGTGGGGTCGGCCCAATGTTCGGACAGCTTGGATATTTTGTCCACGGCCCCGGCAAGAGCGTCGAAGATCAGCACGCCCGCACCCGCTATGCTAATGAGACCAAGCGGCTGCTGAATGTTCTGGAAAAACACCTTGAGGGACGCGAATGGATGGTGGGCGACTATTCAATCGCCGATATCGCCATCGGATCATGGGTGCGCCAGATCGAACGCTACGGTGAAGACGCCGAGGTTGCCGTGGATTGGCTCGAATTCGACAATGTCCACGACTACCTTGACCGCTTCTTGGAACGCCCCGCCGTTCAGCGAGGCGTGAATATCCCTTCAAGGGAAGGCTGATTAGGCTGGTAGTTCGCTTGTCAGAACATAGCGCAGAATTTCAACCACCTGTCGCGGCTCATAGGTCACTGCCAAAGCCGCGGCATCCACTTCTTTCAAAGCGTGGTTGTGCTCTTCCATCTGAAGCACGATCAGCGACTTGCCCAAAGCCGCTGCGTAGCCTGCGTCAAATGCTGCATTCCACTGGCGGTACTTTTCCCCAAAGCGCACAACAACAATATCCGCATCCTCGATACCCTTACGGGTGCGGATCGCGTTAACCATCGCCCCCTTGTGGTCGTGCCAGTATTTGTTTTCCTCAGCGCCCAGAATAGCCACACCGCAATCGTCGCTGGCTTCGTGGTTTGTCACAGGCGCGTTAAAGCTGACATCCAGCCCCTTTGCACCCTCTATGATCTGCTCGCGCCAGTCGGTGTGGATTTCGCCTGACAAATACACTTTCAACGTCATCTCTTTCCCTTCCGAATGAAAAAGGGGCGATCCCGCCCCCATTTCTTTTGTCCAAAAATATCCTCGCCGAAGGCGTCGCAAACATCAACCGCGCAAAACGCCGCCCGTGGCTTTCGCAACCTTGGCCACGATCTTTTCAGACACCGCCTCGATATCCTTCTCGGTCAAAGTCTTGTCGGTTGGCTGCAACCGAACCGTCACCGCCAGCGATTTTTTACCTTCACCCAGCGAACCGCCGATAAATTCGTCGAACACGCGCACATCTTCGATCAGCGCCTTGTCCGATCCGGCTGCTGCGTTGACCAGCGTGACGGCTTCAACATCCGCGTCGACAACAAAGGCAAAGTCCCGCTCGACTGCCTGCAGATCGCGCAGGGTCAACGCCGGACGGGTCGCCCCTGATTTACGCGGCAACGGAATTTCAGCGGTGTGGATGGCAAACGCAACAACGGGGCCTTTGACGTCCATGGCTTTCAGCACTTTGGGGTGCAACTCGCCAAACGCGCCAAGCACCTTCTTCGGCCCCAGACCAACCTTCGACGAGCGGCCTGGATGCCACCACGGATTCATCTGACGGTTATAGGTCAGCTTTGCTGGTGCGCCGAGCGCGCTCAAGACCGCCTCCATATCCGCCTTGGCATCATAGACATCGACCGGACGGCTTTCGCCGTGAATGTCTTTGCCAAGCGTACGACCTACAAGGATACCTGTGACCAGTGTTTCCTGCTCTTCCGGCTCGCCACCGTGGAAGGCGGCGCCAACCTCGAACAGGGCCATGTCCGAGAAACCGCGCGCCTGATTGCGGGCAGCAGCCTGCAGCAGACCGGGCAGTAGCGACGGGCGCATGTGGCTCATCTCGGACGAGATCGGGTTGGCCAGCATGGTCGCGTCCGAACCACCGCCGAACAGTTCGGCGCTTGCTTTGTCGATGAAGCTATAGGTGACACATTCGTTGTAGCCCAAAGCCGCGGTAGTGCGGCGCGCAATCTGTTCGCGCTTTTGCAGCGGTGACAGGATCTGCTTTGGCACGCCTGTGGTTGCGCGGGGCATCGGCTTGCCGACAAGCTTGGTCAAAGACACAACGCGGGCAACTTCTTCGACCAGATCAGCCTCGCCTTTCACATCAACACGCCATGACGGCACATGGGCCATATCGCCTTCCAAACGGAAGCCAAGGCTTTCCAGAATGCGGCGCTGTTCGTCTGCCGGAATGGTCATACCTACCAGTGACTGGATGCGGTCTGTATCCAACTTATAGGCACGGTCAACATTCGGAACCTCGCCCGCGACAACAACATCCGACGGCTCACCGCCGCAGAGGTCCATGATCATCTGGGTCGCCAGATCAACGGCTTCCATATTAAAGGCCGGATCTATGCCGCGTTCGTTGCGATAGCGGGCGTCCGAATTGATCTTCAAAGCACGACCCGTATAGGCGATCTGGATGGTGTCCCAGACAGCGGCTTCTAGGAACACGTTGGTGGTTTCCTCGGTACAGCCAGTGGCCAAGCCACCCATGATGCCCGCGATGCTTTCGATGCCTTCATCGTCAGAAATCACCACCTGACCCTTCGAGAAAGTGTATTCCTTCTCGTCCAGTCCAATCAGGGTTTCGCCGCCTTCAGCGCGATGCACACGCAGGTTTCCTTTGACCTTGTCGGCGTCAAAGACGTGCAGTGGTCGGTTGCGGTCGAAGGTGAAAAAGTTGGTCACGTCCACGAGGGCCGATATCGGACGCAGGCCGATGGCTTTTAGACGGTCTTGCAGCCACTGCGGGCTTGGGCCGTTCTTGACGCCTTTGATCAGACGACCGGCGAACACCTCGCAGCCGTCGGCGCGGGTGTCTTCGTCGATGCTGATGGTGATCGGCGATGGGAAGGTGCCTTTCACATCGGCTGTTTTAGCTGGCTTCATAGTGCCAATACCACGCGCCGCAAGGTCCAGGGCGATGCCGCGCACACCCAAAGCGTCCTGACGATTGGGGGTAATGGCGATCTCGATCACCGGATCAACTTTGCTTGGATCATTCTCGGCCAGCCAGTCGATGAACTTGTCGCCAACCTCGCCCGAGGGCAGTTCGATGATGCCGTTGTGTTCGTCCGA
>CAYVRN010000029.1:0-3810 GCA_964453855.1 uncultured Rhodobacterales bacterium | reverse complement strand
ACGCGTCGGTTTCAAGGTGGTCTTTCAACCAAGACAGAGTGAATTTCATATCAGTGCCTCCGCCGGAGCATATCTCCGGTTTATCGTCAAATTCGTAGCATCACGCCCGCCCATGGGGGCAGGTCGGACGCGATGCGAGGCTGCCGCCTCGCGGTGTGTTTTCGGAAGGGTCATTTTACCGATCTTCCTTCCACATGCGTCAACCAGTTGCGCAGTTCGAGTGTGTAGTCGCAAGGCGCGTCCATCGCGCCGGATGCCAAGGCGGTCATCTCGGCCACGGTGTCATCAAACCCGCCTTTGTTGGTCAGCGACTGGGCAATAAACGCAGGCGTCAATTCGGGGTGATATTGCGCGCCCCAATAATCGATGCCGTCTTTTTCATAAACCGCCGCCTGAATTGGCGAATGCGCATTGCCAGCCAGCAGAACCGCGCCTTCTGGTAGCTTCTGGATTTCGTCACGGTGGATGCACGGGACGGCATCGCCATCGTTGCGACCCTTCATCATCGGGTGGGTTTTACCCGCCTCGGTCAGTTGGAGGTTTTTGGCCAAGCCGCCCTCGAACCCGTTGGGGGATTCTCCGACTTCGCCGCCCAGAACGGTGCCCATCAGTTGGAACCCGTTGCACGAGCCCCAGACCGGTTTGCCAGTCGTGAAGGCCACCTTCATCGCGTCTACCTGAGCCTGTCCGCGCGGATCGCCCGTGTTCCATGCCACGCCCGAGCCGGTGAAGACGATACCGTCGACCCCGTCGAAATCCGCCAATATCAGACTGTGCAGGTTTGGGTTCAGCGAGATGATGCGCAAAGCCGGATCAATCGCCATCAGGGTCGTGACAAAATTGGCCGCGTAAGAGTGGCCGCTTTGGACGATGTCAGGCGATTGGCCTTCGAGGATGAGGATGGTGGTCATGAAAAACCCTATTTAGCGAGAAAGCCCACCGTGCAACGTTGGCACGTCCAGCGCGGCAAACCCATAGTGGCGCAGCCAGCGCAGGTCTGAATCAAAGAACGCCCGCAGATCGGGGATGCCGTATTTCAGCATGGCGATCCGGTCGATGCCCATGCCAAAGGCAAAGCCCTGCCATTCGTTCGGGTCGATGTTGCCAGCCTCAAGCACTTTGGGGTGCACCATGCCGGAACCAAGGATTTCCAGCCAATCGTCGCCTTCGCCAACTTTCAGCTGGCCGCCTTCCCAAGAGCAGCGGATATCCACCTCGGCCGAGGGTTCGGTGAATGGGAAGTGCGAGGCGCGAAAGCGGAGTTCGACGTCGTCCACTTCAAAATACGATTTCACAAATTCTTCCAGCACCCATTTCAGGTTGGCCATGCTGATGTCTTTGTCGATCGCCAGCCCTTCCACCTGATGGAACATCGGGGTGTGGGTCTGGTCATAGTCGGCGCGGTACACGCGGCCAGGCGCGATGATGCGGATCGGCGCACCGTTGGCCTGCATCGACCGGATTTGCACGGGACTGGTATGGGTGCGCAACACATGCGGCGGGCGGTTATCGCCCTCGGCGCGGTGGGTGTAGAAGGTGTCCATCTCGGCCCGCGCAGGGTGGTGGCCGGGGATGTTCAAAGCGTCGAAGTTGTACCAGTCGCTTTCGATCTGCGGGCCTTCGGCGACGGCAAAACCCATGTCGGCGAAAATTGCAGTAACTTCCTCGGTCACTTGGCTGATGGGGTGGATGGTTCCCTGACGACGCCCGCGTGACGGCAGGGTCACGTCAAGCCATTCGGTGCGCAGACGTTCATCCAGCGCGGCGTCAGCCAGTGCTTCTTTCTTAGCGGCAAGGGCGCTGTTCAGCTCATCCTTGAGGGCATTCAACTTGGGGCCTGCAACCTGACGCTCTTCCGGCGTCATCTTGCCAAGCTCGCGCATTTTCAGGCTGACTTCGCCCTTTTTGCCAACCGCCTGAACGCGCAGCTCTTCCAGAGCAGCTTCGTCTGATGCATTGGCAATCGCCTGAATATACTTGTCGCGCAGATCGTCCATAGGTGCCTCCGAATTCATCGGACACCTGCTATCACAAGCGCGTCAGAGCGCAAGCCCCGTAAGGGGATCGCGCCCGTCTGTGTTGCGGATTAGCTTGCCGGCTGGATCATGCGGCCCAGACGGCGGCCACCCAAGATATGCAGGTGAAAATGCGGCACGTCTTGCACGCCGTCATGACCGGTATTGGCGATGGCGCGGAAGCCGTTGCCGTCATCCATTTTCACGCCGGTGATCTTGCAAACTTCGTTCACCGCACGAGTGAAATCGACGATTTCGGCGTCTGATGCTTCGGCGGCGAAATGGTCATAGCTGACATACGGGCCTTTTGGGATGATCAGCACATGCACGGGGGCGGCTGGCTGAATGTCTTTGAACGCCAAGGTGTGCTCGGATTCGTAAACAGTGCTGTTGGGAATCTCTCCGCGCAGGATTTTGGCAAAGATGTTTTCGGGGTCGTAGGTGTAGGGCATTTCGGTCCTTAGTCTTCAAACAGATGGGGCGTTTCGGCAATTTCTTTTGCGGTATCGTGGGGAACCGCAAGGAATTTCTCAAGCGAGGCGGTGTTTTCATCCGCCGTTCCGCTTTGGCGCATTTGGTAGTACGGGGTAAAGCCAGAGTCGCGAATGCGGTCCATTTCGAACTCAAGATCCTGCCGCATGGTGGGCAGAAGCCGGCGCAAGGTGTCTTCGGGCGTCATCTCGCCCGCTAACCCTACGCGCAGGGCGTGCCCCAGCAAGTAGTCGTCATCATAGTTACATTCGACCTCGAGCAGTGCCGTTTTCGAACGGTCGGCGAAAAAGTCGTGCAACAGTTCGATATTTCCCGGATCAATGCAGACAATCATCCGGTCGGTTTTGAAGTAATCAAACAGCATCCGAACCAACGCGCGGCGGTGGCGGGTGCGTTTGGAAAGCGAGGCCTGAATGCCGCCCAGATCGGGTAGCGGGGTGTTTTCTTCGTTAAACAGATACTCGACCGCAGCGATATCGGTGGTTTTTCGGATACGGTCCACCACGCGCTTGGCCACATGCCACTTCTTGCACAGGATGATCAGCAATTCGCGTTCCCGTCCAAGGGTGCTTTCGGCCTCCCAGAAGCGCATGGCGAAACGGCGCCCGATCCGACCGCGACCAGCGAGGAAATTGTAAAGGCTCCGTCCCTCTTCAGAGATGCGGAAATTCACACCTTTCGCGGCCCAAAGCGCGCCCAGACGTTCGCGCAATTCAGATGCTTCAGGGCTTATTTTTCTAGCAAACAGGAAATCCTGACTAAGCAGCATGTCGTAGTGATCGTTATAAAAGTTGATCGGCATGCCGTAGTCGGAAAACATCAGATACGTCTGCGTCCGGCATTCGATCTGCACCTCGGGGACCAGATGGCGGGTCAGCGTCTGGAAAAAGGTTTCGTCCGGAATCCATGTGGTCGAGAAAAAGCGCAGGATGTCTTTTCGCTTTTGGCAAAACTCGAGGATTTTTTCGATAGTCAAACGGCGCAGGCACCACCACTGGCTACCGATCATCACCTGTAAATCCGAAGGGATTTTGCGCTTGAGCCCCAGTCGTTTCTGCCACTCGAACAGCTTGTAGAACCAGTACTTGTGTGTGCGCTCATTCAGGAAGTGGCGGTAGTATAGCCTATCACCCTTCATTCCAGTCTTGATCCAGTCGCTTTCGAAAAAGTCGAAGCTTTCGATGTAATCTTTGTCGTTGCGATCCAGAAAATCATGGGCATATTCAGCGGTTTTGATTGCCATGCAGTCGCCAGAGACCATGTAAAAATGGGTGGCCCGCGGGAATGCTTCAACCGCAGCTTC
>CAYVRN010000028.1:0-34438 GCA_964453855.1 uncultured Rhodobacterales bacterium | reverse complement strand
ATCGGCGTGGAAACCGGCGGATCCAACGTACAGTGGGCCGTGAATCCGGCGGATGGCCGCATGGTTGTGATTGAAATGAACCCGCGCGTGTCGCGCTCGTCGGCTTTGGCGTCCAAGGCGACGGGTTTCCCGATTGCCAAAATCGCCGCGAAACTGGCGGTGGGTTATACGCTGGACGAGCTGGACAACGACATCACCAAAGTCACTCCGGCGTCGTTCGAGCCGACCATCGACTATGTCGTCACCAAAATCCCGAAATTCGCGTTTGAAAAATTCCCGGGTTCCGAACCATACCTGACCACCGCAATGAAATCGGTGGGCGAGGCGATGGCCATTGGCCGCACGATTCACGAGTCGATGCAAAAGGCACTGGCTTCGATGGAAAGCGGTTTGACCGGCTTTGACGAGGTCGAGATCGAAGGAGCACCCGATAAAGCGGCAGTCGTCAAAGCGATCAGCAAGCAAACGCCGGACCGTATGCGGACCATCGCGCAAGCCATGCGCCACGGTCTGAGCAATGATGAAATTCATGCGGTTACCAAGTTCGACCCGTGGTTCCTGGCACGCATCCGCGAAATTATAGACGCGGAAGCCGAGGTGAAAGCCAACGGCCTGCCCGTCACCGAAGAAGGGCTGCGCGCTCTGAAAATGTTGGGCTTTACCGATGCCCGTCTGGCCAAGCTGACCGGCCGTGACGAAGGTCAGGTGCGCCGCGCCCGTCACAATCTTGGCGTGACCGCAGTGTTCAAACGCATCGACACTTGTGCGGCCGAGTTTGAAGCGCAAACGCCTTATATGTACTCGACCTACGAAACCCCCGTGATGGGCGATGTCGAGTGCGAGGCGCGCCCTTCCGACAAGAAAAAGGTGGTCATCCTTGGTGGAGGACCAAACCGGATCGGCCAAGGGATCGAGTTCGATTACTGCTGCTGTCATGCTTGTTTCGCGCTGACGGACGCGGGTTACGAAACGATCATGATCAACTGTAACCCCGAAACCGTGTCGACCGACTATGACACATCGGACCGCCTGTATTTCGAACCGCTGACCTACGAGCATGTGATGGAAATCCTGCGTGTCGAGCGGGAAAACGGAACACTCCACGGCGTCATCGTTCAATTTGGCGGCCAGACCCCGCTGAAACTGGCAAACGCACTGGAAGAGGCGGGGATTCCGATTCTAGGAACCACGCCCGACGCAATCGATCTTGCCGAAGACCGCGAGCGTTTCCAGGCGATGGTGAACAAGCTGGGCCTGAAGCAGCCGAACAACGGCATCGCGCATTCGGGTGCCGAGGCGATGATGATCGCGCAGAAAGTTGGCTATCCGCTGGTGATCCGCCCCTCGTATGTTTTGGGTGGGCGCGCGATGGAGATCGTCCGCGACGACGCGCATCTGGAACGCTACATCAACGAAGCGGTTGTGGTGTCAGGCGACAGCCCCGTCCTATTGGACAGCTATCTTGCTGGCGCGACCGAGCTGGACGTTGACGCGCTGTGCGACGGAGAAAACGTCCACATTGCAGGTATCATGCAGCACATCGAAGAGGCTGGCGTGCACTCGGGTGACAGTGCTTGCTCGCTTCCGCCATATTCGTTGTCTCAAGACATCATCGATGAGATCAAACGCCAGACTGCCGCCCTTGCGCTGGAGCTGCAGGTTGTCGGCCTGATGAACGTACAGTTTGCCGTGCAAAACGGCGTGATCTTCCTGATTGAAGTGAACCCGCGCGCCTCGCGGACTGTGCCTTTCGTGGCCAAAGCCGTGAACAGCCCGATCGCCAGCATCGCTGCTCGTGTGATGGCAGGCGAGAAGCTGACCGGATTTGATCTCGTTGACCCGATGATCGACACCTTTGCTGTGAAAGAGGCCGTTCTACCGTTTGCCCGCTTCCCCGGTGTCGACACGATTCTTGGCCCCGAAATGCGCTCGACCGGCGAGGTTATGGGTTCGGACAAAAGCTTTGCCCGCGCTTTCCTGAAAGCGCAGCTTGGCGCAGGCACTGACCTGCCGACCGAAGGCAAGGTGTTTGTATCGATCAAGGACAGCGACAAAGGCTCGTTGATGATCGAAGCGGCACAGACATTGATTGAAGAAGGTTTTACCATTGTCGCCACCCATGGCACGGCCAAGTGGCTGCAGGATCAAGGCATTGCCTGTGACACCGTCAACAAAGTCTATGAAGGGCGCCCGAACATCGTGGACATGCTGAAAAACGGCGAAATCGCGTTGCTCATGAACACCACCGAGGGTCAGCAGGCGATTGAAGACAGCCGCGAAATCCGCAGCGTCGCGCTGTATGACAAAATCCCGTATTACACCACCGCCGCGGGTTCTCATGCCGCAGCGCTTGCGATCAAGGCGCGGAAAGAAGGCGAGATCGAAGTACGGGCGTTACAAGAAGTCTGATCAGATCGAATTGACGTTATGCCCGCCCTTGCGAATCCCGCTCGGGCGGGCATAACCGTTTTATGGCCAAACTCTACTTCAATTACTCCACCATGAACGCCGGCAAATCGACGGTGTTGTTGCAGGCGTCGCATAACTACCGCGAGCGCGGGATGCAGACTTATCTTTTGACCGCCCAGTTTGACAATCGGGCAGGCGACGGGCGGATCGCCAGCCGGATCGGGATCGGGCAAGAGGCGGATACCTTTGCCGCAGGGGAAGATCTGTTCGACAAAATCGAGGCGCGTCTGGTGCAAGGCCCTGTGGCCTGTGTGTTCATTGATGAAGCGCAGTTTCTTGAGAAACAGCAGGTCTGGCAACTGACCCGCGCGGTGGACGATCTGCGGGTTCCGGTGATGTGTTATGGCCTGCGCGTGGATTTTCAGGGTGAGTTGTTCCCAGGATCGGCCGCCCTGTTGGCTTGGGCCGACGAGATGCGCGAAGTGCGCACGATCTGCCATTGCGGCAAGAAAGCCACGATGGTTGTGCGGCAGGATGAAGACGGCAACACCCTGACCGAAGGTGATCAGGTGCAGATCGGCGGCAATGAAACCTATGTCAGCCTGTGCCGCCGCCATTGGCGTGAAGCTGTCGGCGACAGGCAGGCGCTTAGCGAGCACTGAGTTACTTTTTTACGCCCAGAAAGTCCGGCACGAATTGATAACGGTTAGTCCACCGGGTTGGGCAGGTCTTCGCCCGCAAAAAACGCCCGCAGGTTCTCTACTGCCAACATGCCCATTGCGGTACGCACTTCAAGCGCGGCGGTGCCCAGATGCGGTAGCAGCGCGACGTTATCCATCGCTATCAACGCCGCTGGCACTTCGGGTTCGTTTTCGTAAACGTCCATGCCAGCCCCAGCGATCTGTCCCGTCTGTAAGGCTGTGATCAGCGCATTTTCATCGACCACATCCCCGCGTGCGATGTTTACAAAATGCGCATGCGGTTGCATTGCGTTGAACACGTCCGCGTTGATCAGGTGGCGTGTCTCGGCGCCTCCGGGTACGGCGGCGACCAGCACGTCCACATTCGCGGCCAAAGTTGTCAGAGACTTCAACTGTGTGGCAGGCATATCAACGCTTTTGGTAGAACGGTTGAAATAGGCAACCTCCATCCCGAAACCATAGTGGGCCCGCTTGGCGATGGCCTGACCGATCCGGCCCATGCCGACGATACCCAACCGCTTGCCGCTAAGGTGCATGCCCAGCATCTGCGTTGGGTGCCAGCCCACCCACTTTCCGGCGCGCACCATGCGCTCGCCTTCGCCCGCGCGGCGGCAGGTCATCAGCATCAGCATCAGGGCGATATCTGCGGTGGCGTCCGTGACTGCACCGGGGGTATTGCTGACGCGTACGCCATTCTCGGCGGCGGCAGCCACATCGATATGGTTATATCCCACCCCGAAGTTCGCCAAAATTTTGCAACGGTGGGGTCCGCCTGACAGGACTTGTTCGTTGAAGTTGTCACCAAGGGTCGGAAGAATACCGTCATACAGCGCCATGGCCGCGCGGCGTTCTGTGCGGGTCAACGGCGTTATTTTCTCGCGCACTTCAACGGTAAAATGCTTCTCGGCTTCGGCTACGACCGAGTCAGGCAAAGGACGGGTAATGAAAATCCTCTTCAATGCATGCGCCCCCCGTTTGGAACAGACTGGTCGGGTGATAGCAGTACGATGCCGCCATCCGCGTCCGAGACGCCAAGCACGAGAACCTCGGACATGAACTTGCCTATCTGGCGCGGGGGAAAGTTGACCACGGCCATCACCTGCCGCCCCACCAGAGTTTCGGGCGTGTAATGTGCCGTCACCTGTGCCGAGGTTTTCTTTTCCCCAAGCTCGGTGCCAAAATCGATCCACATCTTGATCGCAGGCTTGCGGGCCTCGGGGTAAGGTTCGGCTTTTACGATTGTGCCCGTACGGATATCGACCTTGAGGAAGTCGTCAAAGGTGATCTCAGCCATTCGATAACTCCTTTGACCGATCTGTCGCGGCCTTAACAGTGGCCGTCATCAGCGGCGGTAGCCCACTTTCCCCGTTCATCAAAACCTCAAGTCCCGCCTGAGTCGTTCCGTTCGGGCTGGTCACGTTCACGCGCAATTGCGCGGGCGTTTCATCCGCCGTCTCCGCCAATGCGCCCGCACCGGCGACGGTGGCTTTGGCCAGTTGCATCGCCAACTCGGGGGACAGACCCTGTGCCTCGCCTGCGGCGGCAAGAGTTTCGATCATGTGGAAAACATAAGCCGGACCCGACCCGCTAACGCCGGTGACCGCGTCCATCTGTCCCTCGTTTTCAAGCCGTACCACTTGCCCGATTGCCTCGAGCAACCCTTGTGCGGTGTCCACATGCGCGGCAGATGCATTGCTGTTTCCGATGATGGCTGTGATTCCCTTGCCCACGGCTGCGGGCGTGTTCGGCATAGCGCGGATGATCGGTGTCTGCGCACCAAGAATATTTTCGTAGTTGGCAATTGTTACACCTGCCGCCACTGAAACAAACAACGTGTCGCCATTGCCCATTGCAGCCAGAACGGGCAGTGCGTCCGCCATCATCTGGGGTTTCACTGCTATCAACACAATCGCCGGGTTGGCGGGTAGGTCTTCGTTGACATGAACGCCCTGCGCCTTCACCCAATCAGACGGGAACGGGTCTTTTACCCAAACCGATGCAGGCGCCAAGCCGCCTTCTAGCCAGCCGGCCAACATGGCTGATCCCATCTTGCCGCATCCCAGCAGGACAAGACCGCGTTCCGATAGTGCTTGAAATGACATGACCCCTCCGCTTCTCGCTTCGGGGCGCAGTGTTACGCGCGGCCGTAGGCCTCTGCAATGGCTACCTGCATCGCTTCTTTGGGGGATTGATTGCCCCAGCCAACAAGTTGAAAGGCCGGATAGAACCGTTCAGCAGCCAGAACGGCCACGTTGATCATTGTGTCTATCTGTTCGCCAGTCGCAGCACCACCGCCTGCCATAACCAGACCGTAGCGGTACACCATCAGCTTTTGCTCGGCCCAATAGGTGAATGCGCCTGCCCAGCATTGATCATTGGCTTCATTCAACGCTTCGTAAAGCTCGGCCATGCGGCCTTCGGGCGGGTCCATTTCGTAGGTGCAGACCAATTTCAACGTCTCGTCATAGCCAGACCACGCCAGTGTGATCGAGTAGGTCTTCCACTGTCCCTGCACAGCCATAGCAATTTGATCGTCCGCGATGCGGTCGAAATCCCATTCATAATACTCGGCGATGTGTTCGACGATATCGATCGGATGAAGGTCTTCTGTGTCCATATAGGACTCGGACATAGCCATGGCGCCACCTCTCTTACTATCGTGTAGCGCTCGGGCGTGGCAGCGCCCCAAGCGCTAGGTGCCTGCTCTAGACGCTGCAGTTTGAACCGCGGCCTCTACAAGATATGGTGTCGATAAGGGGGTGGCTTGTAAAGTAAAATATCTGATGCGGTCAGATAAAGTTGTGGAGAACTTGCTCGTGACCTGAGAAGGAAGTGATGTAAGCGCAATGCAGTTGCCGGACGCATGGTGCAGAAAATTGCCGACATGGAATAAAAAAGTTTACGCGCGAAAAGTTGTAAATTAACATGTTTGGCATGAAATTTTTTATTCAAAAAGCGTTAGCACGGATCGCGACCTGACATGGCCACAAAGAAAATCAAAAACATGGAAGAATTCGCAGAAGTCAGCGGCCTCTCCAGACCGACGGTTTCAAAGTACTTCAACGATCCGGATAGTGTGCGTGCGTCAACGCGCAAGCGCATTGAAGAGGCGCTTGAGAAGTTCGATTACCGTCCGAACATGTTCGCCGTGAACCAGAACCGGAAGTTGACGAAGAATGTGGGGATTGTTGTTCCTTACCTTGCCGACCCGTTTTTCGCAGAGATCGCCCGCAATATCGAAGAGCGTTGCATTGCTGCCGGCTTTCAACCGACAATGTTCAGCTCATACGGCAATCCGGAACACGAGGTTGAAATCCTTGATCTTCTTCGGTCTATGAAACCTGCAGGCGTCTTGTTGGCACCCCTTGGCCGAGCATCAGATCGCTTGGCAATCGAGAAATTTTGCAAAGACGTCCCAACCGTTCTTTTTGATAGCAACCTTGAAGGCATAGGCGAGGCGTTTATCGGCTCGGACAACTTCAGTTTTGTCAATCAGACAGTGGAGTACCTGACTCGCACGGGTGAACCGCCTCTGTTTTACGAGATGAAAACGCCGGCGAACCCGAATGCCAACAAACGCCGACAGGCCTATTTGCAGGTGATGGAGCGCTTGGGATTCGAGCCCCATGTTGTAAAAATCGAAGGCGAGGGGTGGGCTTTTGAAGAAATCGGCAAAAACGGTGCGCTGAAGCTGTTGACCGAAGGCAACCTGCCGACGAATGCGATCCTGTGCAGTAATGATCGACTGGCTATCGGTTTTCTTGCGGCCGCATACGAGATGGGGATTCGCGTCGGTCGGACGCCTGATTGTTCGATCAGGCTGGCTTCAAATGACGATCACCCATTCGCCAAGTATACCTGTCCGTCGCTAACAACGGCGGCGCATGACTATGATTCAGTGTCCAGTCACAGCGTCGAAAAACTACTACAACTAATTGAAAGCGGGGGGAAATTTTCTACCCGTGACGAGCTGCTCTTTGAAGCCCGATTGGTCCTGCGAAATTCAGCGTGAGCAAAAATAAATATTAGCGCGCGTAAAAAAATAATTGACTGCGCGTTAGATTGCTTGCTAGCAGTTGCGGGCCACATCTATTTCGGGAGGACCCAGATGGCTTTGAAGAACGCACTACGCGCGGCAACCGCTCTTGCACTTGTTGCAGGCTCGGCCGCATTTGCTGACACAATTACAATCGCGACCGTCAACAACGACGACATGATCAAGATGCAAGGTCTGACTCATGACTTTGAAGCGCGCACCGGACACACGGTCGAGTGGGTGACGCTGGAAGAAAACGTCTTGCGTCAGCGCGTCACCACCGACATCACCACCAAAGGCGGCGCATTCGACGTCATGATGATCGGTATGTACGAAACCCCGATCTGGGGCAAAAACGGCTGGCTGGTCCCGCTGGACGACATGCCTGCACACTATGACGTAGAAGACATCCTGCCCGCAGTTCGCGGCGGTCTATCCTACGACGGAACCCTCTATGCTGCTCCGTTCTATGCGGAAAGCTCGATGGTTCACTATCGCACCGACCTGATGGAAAAAGCTGGTCTGACCATGCCGGACGAACCGACTTGGGACTTCATCCGTGAAGCAGCAGCGGCGATGACCGATCGTGAAAACGACATCAACGGTATCTGTATGCGCGGTAAAGCCGGTTGGGGTGAAGGCGGCGCGATCGCGACCGTTCTTGGCAACGCATTCGGCGCACGCTGGTTCGACGAAGAGTGGAACGCCCAGTTCGACAGCCAAGAGTGGAACAACGCTCTGACCTTCTACACTGGCATGATGGCAGAATCCGGTCCGGCCGGTTACGCGACCAACGGTTTCAACGAAAACCTCTCGCTGTTCCGTCAGGGCAAGTGTGGCATGTGGATGGACGCAACCGTTGCAGCTGGCTGGCTGGCAGAAGACGGCAAAGGCGGCGCATCGGACGTTGCTGGCAACATCGGTTGGGCAGTTGCGCCAAACACCGGTCTTGGCAAAAACTCTGGTTGGCTCTGGGCATGGGCTCTGGCAATTCCTGCCGGTACGCAGAAAGTCGACGCCGCGAAAGAGTTCATGGCATGGGCAACCGGTCCTGACTACATGCGCCTAGTCGCATTCGAGAACGGCCACGCGTCTATCCCTCCGGGAACCCGTCAGTCGCTCTATGACAACGAGATCTATCAGGATGTTCCGTTCGCACAGATGACCCTGAACGCCATTCTGGCAGCAGATCCGCTGAACCCGACTGTTGATCCGGTTCCGTATGTAGGTGTTCAGTTCGCAGCTATCCCTGAATTCGCCGGCATCGCGACCGACGTAAGCCAGGAATTCGCGGCTGCCTACGCTGGTCAGCAGACTGTCGAGGAAGCTCTTGCAAAAGCGCAAGAGATTGCTAACGACGCAATGGAAGCCGCTGGCTACCGCTAATATCCTCCGGGTCGGGGCGGCCATACAGGCCGCCCCGTACCACGGCAAAACTCGCTCTCCGCAAAACTCGTGAAATTCGCTAGGGTAGTATCGTCGCTGCCAACAGAGGAAGTGTATCCATGGCAACCCAACACTCTCGCTCAGCCGCCCGCATCATGATGGCCCCAGCTGTCATCTTGCTTTTGGGATGGATGCTGGTCCCGCTGACGATGACCCTATTCTTCAGCTTCAAGAAATACTTGCCGCTCCGCGGAGACTCATTGGAAAACGGTCTTCAGTGGGTAGGTTTTGACAACTACGTGCGCTTTGTCAGCAGCAGTTCGTTCTGGCCCAGCGTGACAACCACACTCGTCATCGTCGGTGGGGTCCTTATTATCACTGTTATCCTTGGTGTACTTCTAGCGCTGCTTCTGGATCAACCGATGTGGGGTCAAGGCGTTGTCCGCATTCTGGTGATCGCCCCCTTCTTCGTCATGCCGACAGTTTCTGCACTGGTCTGGAAAAACCTGTTCATGGACTCGGTCAACGGGTTCTTTGCCCATGTCTGGCGCGCCTTCGGAGCCGCGCCGGTCGAGTGGCTGAGCCACGCAAGTCTTCCGTCGCTGATTATGATTGTAAGCTGGCAATGGTTGCCATTTGCGACGCTGATTTTGCTAACTGCGATCCAGTCTCTGGACGGGGAACAGTTGGAAGCGTCCGAAATGGACGGAGCTTCGGCGCTAAAACGCTTCTGGTACATCATCCTGCCGCACCTATCCCGCGCGATTACCATCGTGATCCTGATACAGACGATTTTTCTTCTGTCGATCTTCGCTGAAATCTTTGTGACAACGGGCGGCGCATTCGGCACCAAGACACTGACCTACCTGATCTTCCAGCGGGTTCTGGAAAGCCAGAACATCGGGCTTGGGTCTGCGGGCGGGGTCTACGCAATCATCCTTGCCAACATTGTTGCGATCTTTTTGATGCGCATCGTCGGCAAAAATCTGGACGCATAAGAGGGCACGACCATGGCAAGAACAGTCACCACTCGCCGCAAGTCGATCAACACCGCCCTCGCTTGGGCTGTCGGGCTGATCATCTTTTTCCCGATCCTCTGGATCATAACCTTGTCGTTCAAAACCGAAGCGGACGCGATCAAAACGCCGCTGCAAATTCTGACGTCTACTTGGACATTGGAAAACTACGGTATTGTTCAGGAAAGGTCGAACTATGGCCGCTTTCTGACCAACTCAATCATCATTGCAGGCGGTTCAACGCTGCTTGGGATAATCGTGGCGGTTCCTGCTGCTTGGTCGATGGCCTTTGTGCCTTCGAAACGTACGAAAGACATTCTACTGTGGATGCTCTCGACCAAGATGCTTCCGGCCGTAGGTGTACTTTATCCGATCTATCTGCTGTTCATAAAGCTTGGACTTTTGGACAGTCGAACGGGTCTGGTTATCGTTCTGATGCTGATCAATCTGCCGATCATTGTTTGGATGCTCTACACCTACTTCAAGGAAATTCCCGGCGAAATTCTTGAAGCGGCACGGATGGACGGCGCCACACTGCGCGAAGAAATCCTGTACATCCTTACGCCCATGGCGATCCCCGGCATTGCCTCGACCATCCTTCTAAACGTCATTCTCGCATGGAACGAAGCCTTTTGGACGTTGAACCTGACGGCCGCCAAAGCCGGACCGCTGACGGCGTTCATTGCCAGCTATTCCAGCCCCGAGGGTCTGTTCTACGCAAAACTCAGCGCGGCATCGACTATGGCGATTGCGCCGATCCTCATCCTTGGCTGGTTCAGCCAGAAACAACTTGTACGCGGCCTAACCTTCGGCGCAGTGAAATAAGGACTAAAACAATGGGACGTATTGTACTTAACAAAGTCACCAAGCGCTTCGGAGATGTCGAGGTTATCCCCCCACTGGATCTGACAATCGAAGATGGCGAGTTCACCGTTTTCGTCGGTCCGTCGGGCTGCGGAAAATCCACCTTGCTGCGTTTGATCGCGGGTCTTGAGGATGTCTCAAGCGGGCAAATCCAGATTGACGACAACGATGCGACAGATATTGCGCCAGCCAAGCGTGGTCTTGCTATGGTGTTCCAATCCTACGCTCTTTATCCGCACATGTCAGTTCGCAAGAACATTGCATTTCCACTGAAAATGGCGGGCATGGATCAGGCCGAAATCGACCGTCGTGTTGATGGGGCGGCTTCAGTCTTGAACTTGACCGACTATTTGGATCGTCGCCCCGGTCAGCTTTCAGGCGGTCAGCGCCAGCGCGTTGCCATCGGTCGCGCCATTGTTCGTGAACCGGCCGCTTTCCTGTTCGACGAACCTTTGTCTAACCTGGACGCCGCCTTGCGTGTCGGAATGCGTCTTGAGATCAGCGAGCTACACAAGCGTCTTGAGACCACGATGATCTACGTGACCCACGATCAGGTCGAGGCAATGACTATGGCCGACAAGATTGTTGTTCTGCAGGCCGGTGTGATTGAACAGGTCGGTTCACCCTTGGAACTTTATCACAAGCCGCGCAACGTGTTCGTGGCAGGCTTTATCGGTTCGCCCAAAATGAACATTTTCTCGGGTGAGGAAGCCAAGAAATACGATGCTGCGACCATTGGTATCCGTCCGGAACATCTGACGGTCAGCATGACCGAAGGCAAATGGAAGGGCCGTGTCGGAGTGGCCGAGCATCTTGGCTCGGACACCTTTGTTCACGTCCACGACACCGGTCTGGCTGACATGATCACCGCCCGCATTTCGGGCGACATCGCGGTCAATCACGGCGACACGATTTATCTGACGCCGAATGAAGATCAGATTCATCGCTTCAACGATCAGGGGCTGCGCGTCGAATGAAACGCTTGGACGGTAAAACCGCGCTGATTACCGGCTCGGCCCGCGGGATCGGGTTGGCCTTTGCCAAGACCTATGTCGCCGAAGGCGCGCGGGTTGCGATTGCCGATATCAACATCGACCGCGCCCGTGAAGCCGCTGCCGAAATCGGCGACGCAGCTTTTGCCGTCGAAATGGATGTGACCAAGCAGGACAGCATCGATCGCGCCATCAATGCGACCGTTGCCCAGTTTGGACAGATCGACATCCTGATCAATAACGCCGCCTTGTTTACCGCCGCCCCGATCGCCGAGATCGACCGCGCCGATTACAACCGCGTGTTCGATATCAACGTGGCGGGCACCCTGTTCACCATGCAAGCCGTGGCCAAGCACATGATCGATTGCGGTATTCGCGGCAGGATCATCAATATGGCCAGTCAGGCAGGACGTCGGGGCGAAGCTTTGGTTGCCGTTTATTGTGCCACTAAGGCCGCGGTTATCAGCCTGACGCAATCAGCCGGCCTGAACCTGATCCAGCACGGCATCAACGTGAACGCCATCGCCCCCGGTGTTGTGGATGGTGAACATTGGGACGGGGTCGACGCTTTTTTCGCCAAATACGAGGGCAAAGCCCCGGGGCAGAAGAAGCAGGAAGTCGGAGCTGCCGTTCCCTTTGGTCGGATGGGTACAGCTGATGACCTGACCGGCATGGCCGTATTTCTCGCCTCGGACGAGGCCAACTATATCGTCGCGCAGACCTATAACGTGGACGGCGGAAATTGGATGAGCTGATGAAAGACAGCGTACAGGGAGAGTCCCCTATGAAACTCGTCAATGCGACTTTGGATGAACTACCAGACCAGATTTTGCGCCCGACTTATGATCGTTCGGCATTAACGCCGGGTATCCTGCATATTGGTGTCGGGAACTTTCACAGGGGCCATCAGGCTTGGTATCTGCATCGCCTCATGCAGCAAGGGTTGGCGCATGACTGGGCAATCATCGGTGCGGGTGTTCGTCAGTATGATGCATCGATGCGAGAAAAGCTGTTGTCGCAGGACTGTCTGACAACGTTGATCGAACTTGATCCGAAGTCTAGCTCTGCCGAGGTCGTCGGTTCGATGATTGACTATCTGCCAATTGAAGACGGAAATTCCGCTCTTATTGAAAGAATGGCCCAGCCGGATATCCGTATTGTTGCGACTACCGTAACCGAAGGCGGTTACTACATCGATCCTGCGACGGGCGGTTTTGATGCAAACCACCCCGATATCATTCACGACAGCCAACACCCTGGCACACCGAAAACCGCTTTCGGGGCTATTATTGCTGCCCTTCGCAAGCGCCGCGATAGCGGGGTTGGACCCTTCACCGGCCTGTGCTGCGATAACCTTCAGGGCAATGGTGATGTTTTACGCCAGACCGTCGTGTCCTTGGCTGAAATGTCCGATCCCGAATTGGCGGCTTGGATTGTCACCAACTGTACGTTCCCCAATTCTATGGTGGATTGTATTGTTCCGGCAACGGGCCCAAAGGAAATTGCGTTGGCCAAAGATCTGGGGGTCGATGATCTTGCCCCTGTTACCCATGAAAACTTCCGTCAGTGGGTGATCGAGGATAATTTCTGCGCTGGGCGTCCGGATTGGGACAAGGCTGGCGCAACGTTCTCGGATGAGGTGCATGATTTCGAAATCATGAAAATCCGCATCCTGAATGGCGGGCATCAAGTCATCGCCGTTCCCGCCGAGGTTCTATCCGTCGAGACTATTGCGGGATGTATGCAGCACGCAGCAATTAGCGAATTGTTCCTGAAGATCGCGCGAACCGAGGTGGTGCCGCACGTAAAACCGGTTCCGAGTATGACACCCGAGGCCTACGTTGATCTGATTTTCAACCGCTTCTCGAACCCGAAGATCGTTGATACCACTCGTCGTGTGGCGTTTGACGGGTCTTCGCGGCATCCCGGGTTTATCTTGCCAACCATACGCGAAGGATTGGCGAAAGGTACCCCAATCGAGGGCTTGGCTCTTGTTGAGGCCGCATGGGCGCGCATGTGCGAAGGGTCGCGCGAGGATGGAAGCGTCATCGAGCCGAACGACCCGTTCTGGGGCACGCTTCAAGCTACCGCCAAGGCAGCAAAATCGGAGCCGAGTGCGTGGTTGGCTATGCGCCATATCTACGGTGACCTAGCGCAGGAAAGCCGATTTGCCGATGCATTCTGCGCGTGGTTGCGTATCATATGGGCTCAAGGCATCGAAGCTGCCATTCAGCAATATTGTGCGGACTAAATAATGCAGGACACGTCGGACACCTTTTGCCTTTCCAGTCAAGCGGATCTGGCAGCCGAGATAGCCGGTCGGAAACAAACAGACAGACTGATTGTGGCCATCGTCGGAGCGCCGGGGAGCGGGAAATCCACGCTCTCGGAAAATATCCGCGACGCGTTGGTAACTGCTCATGGCGTAACTGCTGAAGTTGTTCCGATGGACGGCTTCCATTACGACAACGCAATACTGGATCAGCTTGGCCTACGTCCGCGCAAAGGGGCCCCTCAGACCTTTGATGTGGATGGTTTGGACAGTCTTCTGGCGCGCCTTGCGGCAAGACCGACCAGTGATGTGGCTGTTCCTGTGTTCGATAGGGAAAACGACGTTGCCAGAGCTTCGGCGCGTGTTGTCTCGAAAGACGTGGGAATTCTTCTTGTGGAAGGTAACTATCTGCTACTGGACCAGAAACCGTGGAATAAATTGCGCAATCACTTTGATCTTAAGGTAAAAATCCAGTGCTCTCGCGACGTACTTCAGCAACGACTGATGCAACGATGGTTGGACTTGGGCATGCCTGAGGATGCAGCCAGAGCGAAAGTCGAAGGAAACGATCTGCTGAATGCGGATACGATCGAAGCGCATAGCCAAGCGGCAGATATCGTTTTTGGCTAAATGCCTGAAGGAAAAGAACTGTGACCTACCTCGGAGTTGACTTGGGAACCTCGGGCCTTCGGGCATTGCTGGTGGATGAGGCCGGCACTCCGATTACAACGGTAGAGCGGGCGTACCAAACGCAAACCCTTTATCTGGGGTGGTCGGAACAGGACCCTTGGTTGTGGATTGATGCTTTGGAAAGTGCCGTGTCTGAAATGCACGCCAGTGTTCCGGAGTTCGCCGAACTGAAGGGTATCGGCGTTGCGGGGCACATGCATGGCGCGACAGTTCTGGACAAGAACGGAGAAGTGCTGCGACCGTGCATTTTGTGGAATGACACACGCGCGCATGCCGAAGCTGCAGCATTGGACGATCAATCTGAGGTACAAAATCTGTCGGGTAACATCGTGTTTCCCGGATTCACGGCTCCGAAACTGGAATGGATCAGGAAAAACGAGCCTGACATCTATCAGCGGATCGCCAAGGTGCTTTTACCAGCCGCATATCTGAATTTCTATCTGACCGACGACTACGTTGCCGATATGTCGGATAGCGCTGGCACATCATGGCTGGATGTGCGGAAACGGGATTGGTCGCCCAAGCTTCTTGCAGCCTCTGGAATGCGGGTTGATCAAATGCCGCGCCTTGTCGAAGGGTCGCAAACGGCTGGATATCTAAAGGATGAATTGCGCCGCAAGTGGGGGCTGAAGAACGCAGTAAGTGTTGCGGGCGGGGCTGGAGATAACGCCGCCGCTGCCTGCGGCGTGGGCGCTTTGCAAGAAGGGCAAGGGGTTGTGTCGCTTGGAACCTCGGGAGTTATTCTGTCGGCTAGGGATCATTGCCAGCCCAACCCGGAAATGGCGGTGCATACGTTCTGTCATGCGATTCCGGATCATTGGTATCAGATGGGGGTCATGCTGGCAGCGACAGATAACCTAAACTGGCTTGCCCGCGTGACGGATAAAACCCCCGCCGATTTGACCGCTGCGCTTGGAGCCAAACTGACGCCGCCCGGTGCGGTGCTTTTTCTGCCCTATCTTGCAGGCGAACGCACGCCACACAACGATGCGGCCATTCGGGGCAGCTTTACAGGCATATCAGCTCAAACATCGCGGGACGACCTGACCAAGGCTGTATTGGAAGGCGTCGCATTCGGGCTGAAAGACAGTTTCAACGCGCTTGCTGCCTCGGGAGCCTGTGTTGCTCGCCTTATCGCGATCGGAGGCGGCGCACGTTCGGACTATTGGCTGAAACTGATTGCAACGGTTCTGAATACGCCACTTTTTGTACCCGAACAGGGCGAGTTCGGAGCTGCACTGGGTGCTGCACGTTTGGGGCTTGTGGCCGCAACAGGCCAAGCACCAAATGATGTGATGACACCGCCGAAAATCAAACGGGTGGTACAGCCCGAACAATCCTTGATAAATGACTTCGAAGTCGCCTATCAGCGCTTCCGCAACGCCTATCCTGCCATAAAGAGCCTGAGTTAAACGGGCTTATATCCGATCATACGAAGGAAAATTCTATGCCGACCATTCTTGACCAACTCAAAGACATGACCACTGTTGTTGCAGATACAGGCGATTTTGCAGCCGTCCGCACTTATAATCCGGTTGATTGCACCACCAACCCTTCCTTGGTGCTTGCAGCATTCCAATCTGACAGTGCCAAAGAACTTATTGCGCGCGAACTGGATGTGTGCCGCAAAGCCGGAAAAACAGCCGAGGAAACTGCTGCAACGCTTACCGTTGCTATTGGGGCTGAACTTTCCAAACTGGTTCCGGGCCGTGTGTCGACCGAGGTGGATGCCTGTTTGTCTTTTGACGTGGATGCGTCGGTTCAGCGCGCACGTGACATCGTAGCTGATTACGCGCAGCGCGGTGTTGGAAAAGACCGCATTTTGATCAAACTGGCCGCAACGTGGGAAGGCATTCGGGCGGCGGAAATCCTGCAGGCCGAAGGTATCGACTGTAACTTGACGCTGATTTTCTCTTTGATCCAAGCGGTCGCTTGCGCCGAGGCGAACGCCTATCTGATCTCGCCTTTCGTTGGTCGCATCACGGATTGGTACAAGAAGGCCGAGGGTGTAGAGGCATATCCGCCTGAAACAGATCCAGGTGTCATGTCGGTTCGCGGTATCTACAAGTATTACAAGGCAAACGGTATAGACACGATTGTCATGGGCGCATCTTTCCGTTCGAAAGAGCAGGTCTTGGCCTTGGCAGGTTGTGACAACCTTACGATTTCTCCGGCGCTGCTTGACCAGCTTTCTAACATGGAAGGTTCGCTTGATCGGATGCTGTCGCCGGACAGCGCGGCAAAAGTTGCTCGGGTGAACGCTGACGAGGCATCGTTCCGCTGGCACTTGAACGCAGACGCAATGGCGACAGAAAAGCTGTCCGAGGGTATTCGGAATTTTGACAAGGACCATCAGAAACTGATTGCAATGGTCGCAGATCAACTTTGATCGACAGATAATTGTTCCATCAGCAATTCTGGATATCGTGGGGTGCGCCGTTGAGCGTACCTCTGCCCGGCGATGACCTCGAATGGTTATTCAAGACGGGTGGCGCGCAGGATATTTATCCGAGTGTCCCCGTACTTGCGCCGGTCCAATAGTTCGAGCGCATCGGGCGGCGAAATCTCGGCGCTGTCTTCCCAGACGATCAGCGCACCCGCGGCAAACCATCCCCCTTTAAGTGCGGCGGAAATCGCCAGTTCACCCAGTCCTTTTCCATAGGGGGGGTCGAGGAAAATCAGGTCAAACGGTTCGTCCTTATTCCCCGACAGCCGTCTGGCATCACCGCGAAAAATGCGCGTTGCAGTGTGCGCGCGGCAGATGTCGATATTCTGCTTGATCAGGCTTTGCGCCTTGCGTCCGTCGTCCACAAAGGTGACATGCGACGCCCCGCGCGATAAGGCTTCTAGCCCCAAGGCTCCAGTGCCAGCAAACAAGTCTAGCACACGCGCGTCGGTGAACGGGTCGTCATAGGCCCCACCGGCCAGCACATTGAAAAGGCTCTCTCGCACGCGGTCTGTCGTTGGACGAAGATGCGCCCCTGCGTCCCCCTTGCCGACGCTGGCAAGTGCCCGCCCGCGAAAATCTCCGGCAATAATCCTCACGCTTTTAAAAGCTCTTTCAGGTCAGTTTCCGGATTGCCAACCGCATCCTGAGCGGGTGATTTTCCGGCCTCAATCAGACGCTTCCCGACCATGTAGGCGCGCGGATCATTCATAGCATCAAGGGCAACAAGTTGATTTTCCTTGTAATACCAATAAGACACGCTGTTTTCGCCTTGGCGTGTGACAACCTGATCATAGCCGGTGTTCAATCCAGCGATTTGCAATTTGCAGTCGTACTGATCCGACCAGAACCACGGTTTGGCAACATAGTCCTTATTGGCGCCCATGATGTTTTCGGCTACGACCTCGGCCTGATCAATGGCGTTGCCCACGCTCTCAAGTCGGATGCGTTCGCCTTTGTAGGGGAAGGACGCACAGTCGCCCGCCGCCCAGATATTCGGGTCTGAAGTTTGGCCTTTGATGTCTGTTTTGATCCCGTTTTCCAGTTCGATCCCCGCCATTTCGGCAAGGGCTGTGGCAGGCGTAATGCCGACTCCGACAATCACAAAATCCACGTCCAGCTCAGACCCGTCAGACAATTTGGCCCCTGTGACACGTCCTTCGCCGGTTAAGCGTTCAAGACCAACGCCTTCGCGCAGATCGACGCCGTGTGACTTATGCAGATCGCGGAAATAACCCGAAGTTTCAGGCGAGGCGACCCGTTGGAGAATACGATCGGCCATTTCGACCAGTGTGACGTTCAAGCCTTTTTTGGCGGCAACCGCTGCCGCTTCCAGGCCGATATAGCCTCCGCCGATGATCAGAACCTTGGCACCCTCACGGAACTCGGGTTCCATCTGATCCACGTCCTTCAGGGTGCGAACGGTATACACCCCGTCCAGTGTGCCGCCGATTGCCGCAGGCAAGCGACGCGGATCAGAACCAGTGGTCAATACGAGGTGATCATAGGTAATCGTTTCACCCGCCAAGCTGACGGTTTTTGCCGCTGCATCAACGGTCTCGACCTTTGATCCCAGCCTTAGCGAAATGTTGTTATCGGCGTAAAAGCTTTCAGGTCGCAGATAGAGGCGCTCTAGCTCCATATCGCCAAGCAGATAGGCTTTAGACAGGGGCGGTCGTTGATACGGCGGCGCGGTTTCTTCGCCAACTAGGGTAATTCCACCGTCGAACCCGCTATTGCGTAGTTTCGTGACGACCGCCTGACCGGCTTGTCCTGCTCCGACAACAACTACATGTGTCATGGAATTCGACCTTTCCTATTGCCTATAGACGCCTACAGCTTACCTTCCGCTAAAGGAATCAAACAGAGGGCAGCTAATGTCAATTTCGGTCGGTGATAAAGTACCATTCACGTCATTTTTAACATTGGGTGCGAACGGACCTGAACAGGTTGTAGGCGAGACCCTGTTTTCTGGCCGCAAAGTTGTTGTCTTCGGCTTGCCCGGAGCGTTCACGCCGACCTGTGACTCGGCCCATGTTCCCAGCTTCATGCGGGTTGCGGACCAGATGAAGGCAAAGGGCGTTGACGAGATTGTATGCGTCTCGGTCAATGATCCGTGGGTCATGGGTGCATGGGCAAAGTCAACGGGTGGCGAGCAGGCCGGTATTACCTTCCTTGCCGACGCCCAAAGTGATTTCACCACAGGCATCGACATGATCCTTGATGTGCCAGCAACGGGCTTCGTGCGACGTTCGCTGCGCTACTCGATGCTAGTCGAAGATGGCACGGTCAAAATTTTCAACCCCGAGGTTGCCCGCGGGGTTTGTGAGATTTCGGGCGGCGAGGCGCTTCTTGCGCAGATTTGAGGTGGATCAGGCGGGCTTATAAAGCCCGTCTTCCTTAATTTTGGCGTAGCATTCGTCCAGAGATTTACGCGCCCGTTCGATCAAGACGTCGATCTGTTCGGGTGTGATCACCAGTGGTGGTGAAATAATCATACGGTCGTTTACATGACGCATTACCAGATTATTGGCGAAACACCGCTCGCGGCAGATGTAGCCGACGGTTCCTGCGTCTGATGCGAACTCAGCGCGGCTTTCCTTGTCCGGGGTAAGCGCAATGGACCCCATTAGTCCGACGATCTTAGCCTCACCCACAAGTGGGTGATCTGTCAGGCTTTCCCACTTTTCTTTCATGTAGGGCCCAGCGACATTGCGGACGTGCCCGACGATGTCTTCGTCTTCCATAATTCGCAGGTTTTCCAGCGCTATTGTTGCAGCGACCGGATGGCCGGAATAAGTATAGCCGTGGTTGAATTCATCCCCGCCAATGACCGAGGCGACTTCGTCACAGACAATAGACCCGCCGATCGGTGCGTAGCCCGATGAAAGGCCTTTAGCGATGGTCATGATGTGGGGGCGAATACCGACCGTTTGGCTGCCAAACCAGTTTCCGGTGCGACCGAAGCCACAGATCACTTCGTCGGCGATCAACAGGATTTCGTATTTATCGCAGATGCGCTGGATTTCCGGCCAATATGTCGAGGGCGGGACAATCACACCACCGGCCCCTTGAATGGGCTCGGCGATAAAGGCCGCCACGCGGTTTTCTCCCAGTTCCAGAATGGCCTTTTCCAGCTGCTGCGCCCGTTCCAGACCAAACTCTTCCGGGGTCTGATCGCCGCCTTCGTTATACCAATGTGGCTGGTCGATATGGTGAATATCCGGAATCGGCATGCCACCCTGTGCGTGGATGCCTTTCATGCCACCAAGGCTGCCCGACCCAACCGAAGAACCGTGATAGGCGTTCCAGCGGCTGATGATAATTGACTTTTCAGGCTTTCCCTTCAACACCCAATAATGACGGACCATTCGCAGGTTTGTATCGTTCGCTTCTGATCCAGAGGACGCAAAGAAGACGTGATTCAGATCACCAGGGGCAAGGTCGGCCAGTTTCTTAGCTAGAGCCAGCGCAGGCACATGTGTTGTTTGAAAAAATGTATTGTAGTAAGGAAGCTCGCGAATTTGGCGCGCTGCGGCGTCTGCCAGTTCATCGCGGCCATAGCCAATATTCACACACCACAGGCCAGCCATTGCATCCAGGATTTCGTTGCCTTCACTGTCCGTCAAGGTCACGCCCTTGGCGCGGGTGATGATCCGTGCACCTTTATTAGCCAGTCCTCCGTTGGCAGTGAAAGGGTGCATATGGTGTGCAGCGTCTATCGCTTGCAGTTCGGCGGTAGGCAAATGATTGCTGATCTGAGACATCGGAGAGGTCCTGTTGCTGGACGTTAAAGGCTCCTCTCAGAATATGATCAAATTATCGGTTGTCAATCGAATCAATCGCCGATTTTAGCCAACAGTCAGATTGCGTTTGACCTGCTCCATGCCTTGGATGACGTCGTCACGTATTGCTGAAGCAGCGGATTGCGTATCCCCCGCTCGCATCGCGAGCAGACAAGCTTTGTGCTGATCGGGCAGGTTTTGCGTTCCCAGTCGGCCGCATACAACACGCAATGAAGGCCCGAATCGAAGCCACATACTATCCGCTAGCGAGACCAAAATCGGGGCATCGGCCAGTTCATACAAAGCGTGGTGAAATTCGTAGTTTTTCCGGAGATAGCCGTTCAGATCGCCAGTTAGAATCGCTTGGTCTAGTTGTGCGTCTATGGTTTCCAGGCGATCCAAATCTTCAGGATTCGCCTTTTGTGTTGCTAATACAATGAGCTGCGGTTCAATCGCCTGACGTGCAAAAATGAGCTCATTCAAGTTGTCAGAGGTTAAAACGGGAACCGAGACCCTGCGATTCCCCTGAAACACCAGAGCTCCTTCGGATATCAGGCGGCGCAAGGCTTCGCGAACGGGGGTCATGCCTGCGTCAAGCGACGCGGTTAGTCCTTGAATTGTGACAGCCTGGCCCGGAATCAGTTCGCCGAATAGTATTTGCTGTCGTAGTTTTTGATAAACGACTTCGTGGGCCGGAGGTGCTGTTTTTTTAGTCATGCCCGCTCTTTAAAAACTGAAAAATTTTGCAGTCCTCTTATCTTTGCATTCGATCTCTTGCGAGATCAACAGACCCGTGAAAACATAAATTCGTTGCCATGTGACAAAAAATTTGATCAAATAAGTCAAAAGCAAGGGCAATGAACAACCCACGGGAGATATTACAATGAAAAGACATCTACTTGGCGCGGCAGCGGTCACAGCCTTGACGGCTGTAGCTACGCATGCCGAAGAAGTGCGTGTTTACAACTGGTCGGACTATATCGACGAAGAGCTTCTGACCCAGTTTGAAGAAGAAACCGGATACGATCTGATCTATGACGTTTTCGACAGCAACGAATTGCTTGAAACGAAAATGCTGGCCGGTGGTTCGGGGTATGATGTCGTTGTGCCAACCGGAACCTTTTTGCAACGCCAGATTTCGGTTGGAGCGTTCCAGCAGCTTGACTATTCGAAGTTGCCAAATGCGACGAACTTGTGGGGCGTGATTCAGGATCGCACCGAGCAATACGATCCGGGCGGAAAATACTCGGTCAACTACATGTGGGGCACCACCGGTATTGGCTATAACATCCAGAAAGTCGAAGAAGCCTTGGGTGAAGATGCACCGTTGGATTCGTGGTCACTGGTCTTTGATCCGGCGAATATGGCCAAGCTGGCCGATTGCGGTGTTCATTTCCTTGATGCGCCTGCCGAGATGATTCCGGCGGCTCTGAACTATATTGGCGAAGACCCCAACAGCCACGATCCGGATGTGATCGCCAAGGCCGAGAGCGTGTTTGCAGGTATTCGCCCCTATATACAGAAGTTCCACTCGTCCGAGTACATCAATGCATTGGCGAACGGCGATATCTGTGTCGCCGTTGGTTGGTCGGGTGATGTCTTCCAAGCGCAATACAGCGCTGCCGAAGCCGAAAAAGACTATGAGATCGACTACTCGATCCCGGTTGAAGGGGCGCAGATGTGGTTTGACCAATTGGCAATTCCTGAAGATGCGCCAAACCCTGACGGAGCGCACGCCTTTATCAACTTCATTCTAGATGCAGAAAACTCGGCGGCTGCAACCAACTATGTTTGGTATGCAAGCGGAAACGAAGCGGCGCAGGAGTTCATTGACCCCGAGATCCTCGAGTATCCGGCGGTCTATCCTGATGCAGAGACGCTTGAAAAGCTGTTCACGACAACGCCGTATGACTCAAAAGTCCAGCGTGTTGTGACCCGCCTCTGGACCAAGATCAAATCTGGCACATAATCGCCTGATCTAATCCTGGCCCGTCCCGTTTGGGGCGGGCCGATTTTTTTTACGCCACTCGAGGGAATACTATGGCAAGTAACGCGGCCAAACAGGTTTTTGCACCTTGGAACGATCCGAACGAAACGCCATTGATCCGGTTTCAAGGCGTTACAAAACGGTTTGGAGATTTCACAGCTATCGACGATTTGTCCTTGGACATCTTCGAGCGAGAGTTCTTCGCGCTACTTGGCCCGTCCGGCTGCGGTAAGACGACGATGATGCGCATGTTAGCGGGATTTGAGATGCCCTCGGACGGCACGATTTTACTTGCAGGGCAAGATATCGCTCCGGTGCCGCCAAACAAGCGGGCTGTGAACATGATGTTCCAGAGCTATGCGTTGTTCCCCCACCTTTCCATCGAGGAAAATATTGCCTTCGGTCTAAAGCGCGAAGGCATGCCGAAAAATGACATTAAGGATCGCGTCGCGGAAATGCTGCGCCTTACTCGGCTTGAAAAATTCGCCCGGCGCAAGCCGCACCAGATTTCGGGGGGGCAAAAACAAAGGGTCGCGTTGGCGAGGTCCTTAGCGAAAGCGCCGAAGCTTTTACTTTTGGATGAACCACTGGGCGCTTTGGACAGAAAACTGCGCGAAGACACCCAGTTTGAGTTGATGGATATTCAGGAAAAGACAGGCACGACCTTTGTGATCGTAACCCATGATCAGGAAGAGGCGATGACTGTTGCCAGCCGCGTCGCGGTAATGGACCACGGGAAGCTGATACAGGTCGCTACGCCCGCAAGGCTATATGAAAATCCGGCGACTGTTTACGTGGCGGATTTTATCGGTGACGTGAATCTGATCGAAGGATCGGTCGAGCCGACGGGTGAGGAGTGCTATGCGCTAAGTTGGCGTGAAGGGTCCCAGCCGTTGAACGTCAGGTCCGAAGAGAAGCTTTCTAGCGGTCAGGCGTGCACCCTGGCGATCCGCCCGGAAAAAGTAACCATTTCCGCTCACGATCCAGTAGATGCTGATAACAAAATCAAAGGCCAGATTATCGACATCGCTTACCTTGGCAATCTATCCACCTATCATGTGCGCCTTGCCAATGGGCAGATGATCAAGGCGCAAGCCGCCAATACACGCCGCATCTCACGTCGATCCTTTACATGGGATGATGATGTCTGGCTAAGCTGGACGGCAACAGCCGGCGTGCTTCTGAGTGAGTGACCGATGAAGCGTTTACTGGTTTTTGTCCCCTATCTTTGGCTTCTGGCGCTGTTTCTGGTGCCGTTCCTGATCGTCTTGAAGATATCGCTGTCGGATACGGCATTGGCGCGTCCCCCGTATTTCCCTCAATGGCAATTCAACGAGGGGCTCAGTGCGCTGTGGGCCTATCTAACTGAGCTGGATTTCGAGAATTTCTGGTTCTTGACCGAGGATGACCTGTACTGGAAAGCTTATCTCTCCAGTCTGAAAATTGCGGTTACAGCCACCTTCTTTACCTTACTTGTCGGCTATCCGATTGCCTATGCCATGGCGCGCTCGGCGCACGAATGGCGGCCCACATTGATGATGTTGGTGATTTTGCCATTCTGGACCAGCTTTCTGATTCGCGTTTATGCTTGGGTCGGTATCCTGTCAGGCGAAGGGTATCTAAACCAGTTTTTGCTTTGGATCGGCGTTATTCAGGAACCTTTGATGATCCTGAATACGAACATAGCCGTCTATATCGGAATCGTTTACACATACCTGCCTTTCATGATCCTGCCGATCTATGCAGCCTTGGAAAAGCTTGATGAAAGCCTTCTGGAAGCTGCCGAAGATTTAGGTTGCTCGCGCTTCACTGCCTTCTGGCTGATCACGTTCCCGCTATCCAAACAGGGCATCATTGCGGGGTGTTTTCTTGTCTTCATTCCGACCATCGGCGAATTTGTGATCCCATCCTTGCTTGGCGGTTCATCCACGTTGATGATTGGTAAAGTGCTTTGGGAAGAGTTCTTCAACAACCGAGACTGGCCGGTCGCCTCTGCTGTGGCTGTAGTGCTTCTGATGCTCTTGATTATCCCGATTATTCTTTTCCAGCGGAACGAGCAAAAACAACGCGAGGCAGACGGATGAAACGGTTTTCCTGGTTTAACGCCACCAGCCTGACTCTGGGTTTTGCGTTTCTGTACATCCCGATGCTAATCTTGGTGGTTTACAGCTTTAACGACTCGAAACTTGTTACGGTCTGGGCCGGTTTTTCGCCGAAGTGGTATGGCGAGTTGTTGCGCAACGAAGCATTTCTGGATGCGGCATGGGTGACCATTCGGGTCGCGGTCATCTCGTCCTCGATCGCAACGGTTCTGGGAACTATGGCCGCCTATATTCTGGTTCGTGGCGGCCGGTTCATGGGCCGGACGCTGTTTTCGGGGATGATCTACGCACCCCTTGTGATGCCCGAGGTGATCACGGGCTTGTCTCTGTTGCTGCTGTTTATTGGCATCGGATTGGATCGCGGGCTGTTCACGATCGTCCTTGCGCACGCTACGTTTTCGATGTGCTACGTGTCGGTCGTTGTGTCCTCGCGTTTGGTCAGCTTTGACCGCTCGCTGGAAGAAGCCGCGTTGGATTTGGGGTGCACCGCGTGGCAAGCCTTTCGGCTTGTTACCTTGCCGATTATCGCGCCTGCGGTCATTTCGGGTTGGCTACTGGCCTTTACCTTGTCCCTTGATGATCTTGTGATTGCCAGCTTTACGGCCGGTCCGTCTTCGACAACCTTACCCATCAAGATTTTCTCGGCGGTGCGTTTGGGTGTGTCCCCTGAAATCAATGCGCTTTCGACCATTATGATCGGCATAGTGACAATCGGAGTTGTGACGTTTTCGTTAGTCTCCAAGCGCAATGCCCTTCTAAGGGAAAAGGAAGAGCGAGCCGCTGTTCAAGTCGCATGAGCCGGATATTCGAAGAACGGGTCTATGACGCCGACAGTCTGAGGGGTTGCTTCTGGGCCGAAGACTTCGCCGGAGATACATTGGGCTGGAGCAGGCTTGAGGGTAATCGCACAGCTGATATCGCAATTATCGGAGCCGGATACACGGGCTTATCCGCCGCCCTTCATTTGGCCCAAGCTGGAGTGGATGTTGCCGTTCTGGATATGCACGAACCGGGCTGGGGCGCATCAGGTCGCAGCGGGGGTTTTTGCTGCATGGGCGGTTCGATGCTGAAATCCCGGGGCATCCGGCGGCATTTTGGCGCTTCCGGCGAAGCCGAGTGGGACGCCGTTCAGAAAGACGCCGTACACATGGTGGCCGATCTAATCCGAGATATCGGGATCGACGCGCAAACCCATTCAAAAGGTGAAACCCAGCTGGCCCATAGTCCCAGATCGTATCGCAGGCTGGCACGCGAAGCCGAGTCCTTGGCGAAGTCGGGTGAGGCGGTTGAGTTTATAGAAACTGGGGCTTTGACTGACAATGGAATGGCCGCAAACGGACTGTTGGGGGGAATGACGGAACCGGTAGGATTTGCCTTACATCCCCGGAGGTATGTTCTTGGGTTGGCCAAGGCTGTCAAACATGCCGGGGGTAGAATTTTCACCAACGCCTTTGTGGACAAGATTGTCACTGAGGGCGCCGTATATTCATTGAAAACCAGTTTGGGCCAATTGCGTGCGAAGAGAGTGATTTTTGCCACGAACGGTTACAGCCGTGATGATACTCCGGCTTGGCTGCGGGGGCGGTTTATGCCTGTGCAGTCCAATATCCTTGTGACGCGTGTGCTGACCGATGACGAGCTTAAGGCTCAAGGTTGGACCACTCGACAGATGGTTTATGACACGCGTCGTCTGCTGCACTATTTCCGTCTGCTACCAGACAATCGCATGATGTTTGGTATGCGTGGTGGGATCAGTGCGACACCCGCTATGGATCAAAAAATGCACCGGATGATCCGCACGGATTTTGAAACGATGTATCCCGCTTGGCGACATGTGGAAACCCCTTGGTTCTGGACGGGTCTGGTTTGTCTGACTGGTAAACGCGTGCCTTATGTCGGTTCTGTACCTGATATGCCTGGTGCCTTTGCCGGTTTCGGCTGGCACGGAAATGGTATCGCTATGGGAACATATGCAGGGCGGTTGCTGGCGGAACTTGCGAGGGGTCAGGATACTCAGATTCCAAACGTGATGCGTGGCGCGCCGATGAGGATACCGCTTGGAAAACACAGACGAATTCTTTTGCCGCCCATCTACAAAGCGTTGAGCATCAGGGATTGGGTGGCTTAGACTTGCCACTGGGCGTGTCTGCTAGCCATTTCCCAAGCATGTCTTTTAAGTCTGCAATCGCAACAGGCTTTGAAAGATAGTCGTCCATGCCCGCTGCAATGCATCGCTCTGCTTCGCCACGCAATGCGTTTGCAGTGATGGCAATCACAGGTGTTCGGGATAGCTGGGCTTTTTCTTCGGTCAGTCGTAATTTGGCGGTCAGCTCAAACCCGTCCATTTCAGGCATATGGCAATCTGTGAGAACCAGGTCAAAATCGCCGGATGTCCAGCGGTCAAACCCCTCTCTCCCGTTGTTTGCCAAAGTCATCTGCACTCCAAGAGCCTCTAACTGAGCCGCGATCACTCTTTGGTTCGTCAAGTTGTCCTCTACCAGCAGCACATGGGAATGTGACGGTGAAAGTGGCGCGTCCTTTTCTGCTTTTTTTGTCTGTGCGTTCTCAAGTCTATGATGATCAAGCAGCGTCACAGTGGCCGTTTCGATTTCAGATGGAAGCGTGGGGAATCGTGAGATGACAAAAGTATTTGCGCTAACCAAACCCATTTTTTCGGATCTGTCATAAGTCTGGCACACAAACTTTGCCGAGGGGTGTTTTTTCAAAATGTCGTCCTGCACGGCTCGGTTCTGGTCCATTGAGCCCATAGCAAGGTTCACGATAATCTGACCCTTCACTTCCTCAAGCCGATCAAAAAGGTCCTTTTGGTTCTTGGCAACGACCATGGTCGAGGTTTTTTGAAAGCGCTGGTTTCTGTCGATCACATCACGGTTCTTTTCAGTGTCGAACAAGCCAAAGAGTGTTGTTGTAGGATGCGGAACCTCGGCTTCGGGTTGTTCCGTAGGCATAAACGGCAGCGTGACTGAGAACGAGGTTCCTTGCCCGACATTGCTTTCTACGTGGATAGAGCCATCGATTAGGTCGACCAATTTTTTAACAATACTCAGACCCAATCCTGTACCGCCAAACCGTCTGGTGGTTGAGCTTTCGGCCTGAACAAATGGCTTGAACAGATTGGAAAGTGCGTCATCGGACATGCCAACGCCATTGTCGTGAACGGAAAATTGCAGGCGGTTGCCCTTTAGTCTTTGAACTTCAAGAGTGACCTGCCCCATGGGGTGCCCGTCAGGTTTTCTAGAAAACTTGATCGCGTTGCTGAGTAGATTGTTCAGAATCTGGCGAAGACGGACCACATCAAAACGAATGCGTCTTGGCATGTCGAGCGCCAGTTTCAAATGAAGGCGCACGTTATTTGCGTCTGCGCTGGGAACCATCAGGATCGCGGCTCCTTCGATAGTGTCCAGAAGGTTCATCTCTTCCGGGTTCAGATCAAGTTTCCCAGCCTCGATCTTGGAATAATCAAGAATGTCATCAATGATCCGTAAAAGCGAATTCCCGGAATTGATGATCGAGGAAACCATTCTGGACTGGTCCGATCCCATTTCCGTTCTTTCCAGCAACTCCGCCATTCCCAAAACGCCGTTCATCGGCGTTCTGATTTCATGGCTCATGGTCGCAAGAAATGCAGACTTTGAACGGTTTGCTGATTGGGCTTCTTCCTTCGCTTCGATCAGTGCAAGCTCGGCCGCTTTTCTGTCGGTAATATCAAGCCAGGTTCCAACAAGCTCAATCGCCGATCCATCCTTGTCATAGATGACGTTTTTTCTGTCTTCGACCCAACAGTACGAGCCGTCAGGCAAACGAAACCGATATTCGTCTGAGAACGAGTCCGTGTTGGCGATATTGTCCAGCATTTTTTGAACGACCGCATCTGCTTCGTCAGGGTGCAGCCTGTTTTTCCAAAAGTTCTGCTCTGACATGCAATCAGCCACGGTGTAACCGAAAATGGTTTCGATTTTTTGGCTTACAAAAGACAGGCTGAGGTCAGTTTTAAGATCAACAGAGTAAATGACCGCGGGGCTAGTCCTGACAAGCGTATCGAGGTGGCGTTCATTTTCCTGTAACGTCTTTTCCGCCTGCTTCTGGTCCGTGATCTCGATTTGAACCGAAACAAACCCGCCATTCGTTAATGCGCGATCCGTGGTTCTGATCCAGCGACCATCTTTCAAAAGTACATCGAAAGAGCCTTGCAGTTTTTTGCGGTATTCGGCCTTCAGCGCCAAATAGTCTTCGCCGCCTGTTGTGCCGATTGCAACGTTCCCGTTCTCGATGTCGATGACACCCAGCTCTCGGAAATGTATCCCCGGTTTGGCTTGTTCATCGGTGTAGTTGTAGAGACGTTTGAAGGCGTTATTGCACTCTACAAGGTAGCCGTCTTTGTCGTAGACAACAAAAGCCTCTTCCATACAGTCCAGAGCGTCGACCAGTTTGGCGACTGTGTCTGGGTCTGTTGGTGTGCTTGTATGCATAGAGCTCTCAGTGGAAATCGAATTTGTTAATTACTTAGTACCATAACGTCAGCAATGCTTGGCCTTTAAGTTTTGTCTGATACGAACTGCTCGGCCAGTTTATCCATCCGCTTGGCCAGTCGCACGTCCAGATCGGTAAGCCCACCTTTGTTATAGGTCGTAAGGTTGACCACAACCCTGTTCCACGTATTGGTCCATTCGGGGTGGTGGTTCATCTTCTCAGCTTCCATTCCGGCGATCGTCATCCATCCAAATGCGATGCGGAAGTTGGAGAATGTGAACTTTTTTCGAATTTGGTCTTTTCCCTCAACTATCGCCCAACCGTTTTCTAGCAGGGGCTGAAGGCGCTCTGCTCTCTCTTCTTCGGATAGTAGATCACTGCGCATGGCTTACTCCTGTTCTTGAACCCTATCCTTGCGGAAGGGGCCATAGCTGGTCAATACTTCGATCTCGTCATCGATGGCCTCGGCTTCGTGCTCCAAATAGTTTGCAACGGCCTCTCCGAAACCCGTATCACGGAACCAATGCAGAGAATGGGTTTCTACCGGCATATAGCCGCGTGCCAGCTTGTGTTCGCCCTGTGCCCCGGCTTCGACACGCGACAAACTGTGCTCGATGGCGTAGTCGATCGCCTGATAGTAACATAGTTCAAAGTGCAGGCAGGGTATGTCAGCGGTGCATCCCCAATATCTGCCGTATAGTGTTTCGCGGCCGATGAAGTTCAAGGCTCCGGCAATCCAACGTCCCTCGTATTCGGCCATGACCAGCAAAACGTCATCACGCATCGTGGCGTGAACAGCATCAAAAAAGGTGCGTGTCAGATAAGGCGTACCCCATTTGCGGGCGCCTGTGTCCTGATAAAATACCCAGAATGCATCCCAATGCTCTGACTTGATTTGGTCTCCGGTCAGAGCGTGTATCGTCCCGCCAAACCCCTGCGCGGTTCGCCGTTCTTTTCGGATATTCTTGCGCTTGCGCGAGGATAAAGATGAAAGGAACCCATCAAAGTTATCAAATCCCTGATTGACCCAGTGGAATTGCTGGCTTTTGCGGGGCATTAAGCCCATCTGTCTGCCCGCGTCTTTTTCCATATTCGTGCAAAAGGTGATGTGCAGAGACGACAAACCATTCTGATCCGCAAATTGTACGGCGCCTTGAACCAGCGCTGCCTGGCCGGTTTGCTCCCAGTCGGGTTTGGTCAAGAAGCGTCGCCCTGTTGCGGGGGTAAACGGAACCGCAATCTGAAGCTTGGGATAGTAACGCCCGCCAGCGCGCTCGTAGGCATGTGCCCAGTTGAAATCAAAGATGTACTCGCCCTGCGAATGACCCTTGGCATAAAGCGGGGCTGCGGCAATCATCTGATCCTTTGCATGGGCCGTCATATACTGGGGTTGCCAGCCAGTGCCCTGACCAACCGAACCGCTGTCTTCAAGTGCTTTTAGAAACCTGTAGGTCGTGAACGGATCAATCGGACGACCGTGCCCTGCTTCGGGGCAAGCGCAGCCATCCCATTCTTTCTCCGAAACATCCGTAAGACTGGTGTGAATCCGGATTTCAATTTCGTCAGACACATAAGCCCCCTGTTTGCCCCTTCAACAGTTGGGCTTCGTGCGGGATTGGTCAAGACGGCAGATAGCCTTCAAAGGTAATGTTGTCGGCGATCTGACGTGCAGCGGCTTCGCTTTCAGGTGAACGGATGGTCCAGCATAGGACCGGCACTCCTTGAGATTTTAGATGTGCAATGCGAGGGCTGTCGAGCTCGTCATGCTGATGGCTGACAAAGCTGGCGCCTGTGTCTTCAAAGTCGGGGATCGTTGCCAATTTCTCACGCCGTTCGGCGGGCACTAACGGCCAGTCTTCTTTCACAAAGTTGCACGTGGTCAGCCCTCGCGGCACTGCTGGTATCAAATGCGCCATCAGGGCAACCGAGTGGGGGTTGAATGACATCACGGCTACAGGGCCTGAGTAATCCACTAGGGTCTCAGCGCAAGCAGCTTCAAGAGCGCCTATATTGGTGCCAAGTCGCAAATCCTGATCTTTAATTTCGATCAAAAGCGGCACTTGCCCGTCCACCAGATCAAGGACCTGTCGAAGGGTCGGAAGGCCTGCATCGCCACCAATCAATGGCAGTTCAGCCAGTTCATCTGATGTCCTTTGACATACCGCACCCGTTACCCCGCAAAGACGTTGCAGATCGTAGTCGTGAAAGACCATCGCCTGTCCGTCTTTCGAGATTTGGACGTCGATCTCGATCCCATAGCCCAAAGCTATTGCCGCACGGATGGCGGCCAAAGAGTTCTCTGGCCGACCGTCTGTCACGTCATGCAAAGCCCGATGGGCCAGCGGGATATCTATGAAGCCCTTGGGTAGGGTCATTTGATCTCGAAGATACCTTCGATCTCAACAGCAACGCCCAACGGAAGCGAAGGCGCAGACACGGCGGAACGCGCGTGACGACCCGCATCGCCTAGGGCTTCAACCAGAAAGTCCGAAGCACCGTTGACGACCTGCGGCTGTTCGATAAAGTCCGATGTAGAGTTGACGAATGCAGTCAGTTTCACAACGCGAACCAAGCGGTCAATGTCACCCCCACACGCGGCTTTTAGCTGCGCCAACAAGCTGATAGCGCAAGATTTAGCCGCCGCCGCACCGGCCGCGGTGTCCATGTCGTCACCCAATTTGCCTTTGATAAAACCGTTGGCATCGTTCGAGATCTGGCCCGATACGTAGACGGTGTTTCCTTGCACGACAAAAGGCACATAGTTAGCCGCCGGTGCGGGGGCATCCGGCAAGCTAATGCCAAGTTCGGCCAGACGGGCTTCGATTGCGCTCATGGGGGTTCCTCCTGATGTTCCGCCGCGACGCTAACTAGGAACGCCGCGGCGGAAAAGAGGAAATCAGCTTTCGCGGAACGCTTTTGCGAAATAGTCGGCCAAAGGCTTGATCAGATAAGCCAGAGGCGTCCTGTCAGCCGTTTGGATATACGCCTCGACTGGCATGCCCGGAATAAGGATTGTACCATCAGGTAGGCGGGTCATCTCGCCCTCGTTCAACTCAATTTCAGCGCGGTAGTAGCTGAACGCCGTGTTTTCATCCTGAAACGCATCTGCGGATATTTGTACGACGCGACCAAAAAGCTCCGGCGTTGTCCGGCTATCCAGCGCTGAAAAGCGCAAAGTTACGTCCTGATTAACGAAAATCTCGTCGATATGGATAGGTTCGACCTGTGCCATGATGACCAAGGGTTTATCCTGTGGAACAAGAAATAGAACCGGATCGGCAGGGCGAATGACCGAACGTTTGGCAAAAACCTGAAGGCCGTAAACGATGCCCGAAACGGGCGCGCGGATATCCAGACGAGATAGGCGTTCAATCAGGCTTCGGCGTTGTTCTGCCAGTTCCAGTTCCTGAAATTGTAGGTCGCGCAGGCGCGTGATTGCCTCTTCTCTACGCTGTGTGCCCAGCTTCAGTATTTCAATATCAATCTCGGTGATGCGTCCCTCGGCCTGTGCGCGCTGGGCTTTTAATTCTCCAACGGTGCCGCTTAATCGTGCCTCTTCCCGCTGTAGGTTCAAAACCTTGGCAATCTGCGCCAACCCTTTGTCCAAAAGCGATTGCTGATTGGCCAGTTCCTGATGGATTAGATCAAGCTGCACATCCATCGCCGCCATCTGCGCATCAATCCCGATGATTTGGTCAGCAATCTGATTGCGGCGTTTGCCAAGTTGTTCGACTTCTTTCTCGATCGAATCCCGTCGCGCCTGGAACAGACGTTGTTGACCGTTGACTTGGTCTAGAACATCCTCGTTCGTGTCAGCAAGTTTAAGCAGCTCGGGTTCGAATTCGATCGTGTCGGAACTATCCCGCTCGGCTTCCAGTCGCCCGCGTCTTGCGACCAGTTCGAACAGTTGCCCTTCGATGATATGAAGTTCGGACGCCAACAGTGTCGGATCAAGGCGGATCAGAATGTCACCTTCTGCAACAGTGTCACCCTCTTCCACAAGGATACTGTCCACAACACCTCCGTCAGGGTGCTGCACCACTTGACGGTTTTGATCGACCTCGATCTTGCCGCTGGCGATAATCGCTCCCGAGATTTGAGTTTTCACAGACCAAGCGCCCAAACCTCCAACAAGGATAAACAGGGTGATCATTCCAATCACCATCGGACGTCCGGCTGACCATTTCTCGGTGCTCATGTCACACCTCCTGCCGAGGTTCGCTGGATGGCTTCATGGTTTTTGACCATTGACTTGAGTACCTCGTCTTTGGGACCGAATGCTGCGGCCACACCGTTATCAAGCACCAGCAAAGTGTCACATTCTTTGATCGCTGCTGGACGGTGCGCCATAATCAGCACCGACTTCCCTTCGGCCTTCATGCCGCGGATCGCTTGGTTCAAGGCTTCGCTGCCTTCGTTGTCGAGGTTCGAGTTTGGCTCGTCCAGAACAAGCACCACAGGCGAGCCGTAAAGCGCTCGGGCCAGACCGATGCGCTGCAATTGACCGCCTGACAGCAAGCCGCCGTTGGCGCTGACGCGGGTGTCATAGCCATCGGGGAATTTCAGGATCATCTCGTGTGCTGCTGCCTTTTGGGCCGCTTGCACGATCTGTTCGGGGTCGGGGTTCGGGTTCAAACGTGCGATGTTTTCGGCGATCGTGCCGTCAAATAACTGGACGCGCTGCGGCAGATAGCCAACGTGTTGTCCCAGAACATCCGGCTCGTATTGATCCAGCGAGGCCCCGTCCAGACGCAGCTTTCCCCCTGCAGGACGCCAAAAGCCGGTTATCGCGCGGGCTAACGTGGTTTTTCCAGCGCCCGAGGGACCGATCACACCCATCGCCTGCCCGGGTTGAACGATAAAAGCAACATTTTTCAAGGTTGCCTGCTGCATGCCGGGTGGGATCACCGTGATGCCCTGAGCCTCCAGTTTCGCTTTGGGCACAGGCAAAGGCGTGCGCGGCTGATCAGCGGGAACTTCGGAAAGCAGTTCAACCAGATTGCCCCACCCCTTGACGCCTCGTTGCACGACAGCCCATTGGCCAATCGCCTGCTCAATAGGTGACAAAGCCCGCTCCATCAGGATCGAACCCGCAATCATGGCGCCGGGGGTCAGTTCGTTTTGCAATACCAGATAGGCGCCAAGCCCCAGCATTGCTGACTGCAAAAACAGGCGCAGGGTTTTCGTCGTTGAGGAAAACGTGCCTGCTAGGGTCAGGATTCATAACCAATAGATGACGACGGCCGCTAGGGCGATTGCCG
>CAYVRN010000027.1:20658-35421 GCA_964453855.1 uncultured Rhodobacterales bacterium | reverse complement strand
TTCCCAAATCTGGGAGGTTAAAGGAAATGTCCCGCGAATAACGGCATATCTACACTCCATAATGGCTTCGATGAACCAGAAATCCTCCGTTGTTCAAACCCCTAAATCTGTCCGGTGGGCGCTGACGTCAGACAATACCTGTGACCGCTTCGCCAAATCGGATGACAACATCAAAACTTGAACGCCCATCGGGAATGATCTGCACAGATGTTTCAGCGTCCCGCGTGGTATGAGGATAAGTCACGCTTAAGCTATTCGGCGCCAAAGGCGAGCCCATGCATCCGGTAAGAGCGATCATCAAAAAGGTAACCCATGAAATTCGCCGCAAAATCCGCTCCACTTCCGAATGTATGTTTTTGAATACTTTTCGCCTAATATGAATCGCCCGAGCATGTATTCGCAATAGTTGAAGTCGTCGAATGGATTGTTTTTTCGCCGTGTAGGTGTTTTGTTGATCCCAAGTTGCGGAAAGATGCTAAACTTTTTTGTACTTAGGGCTAATCTGACCCTAACGTCAGGCCGTAAAAGCATGTGAATACACTTGATGAGTCACATAATGAGTGATCTTTACCATCTGATTTATACCAGCGCAGCGACGTCCGAGATTTCAGAAGACGAACTGCAGAAAATTTTGAAATCCGCACGCCACAACAACACGACGATTGGTATCACAGGTATTCTGCTATATGAAAACGGCAGCTTCCTGCAGGTTCTGGAAGGATCGAAAGCAGCTGTTCAGGCGTTTTACAACGAAATCGCCCGTGATCCGCGCCATTCCGATATCAAAATTTTGGTGGAAGAGCCGATTAGCAAGCGCGACTTTGGCGATTGGACCATGGGGTATGTTGGCCTGACACGCGAGCAACTGCAGGAAGTCGAGGGGCTGAACGACTTCTACAACGAAGGCAAATGCTATGTGGATATGGATGCCGGTCAGGCCAAAGCCATTTTGACCGCGTTTTTACGCGGGCGCTGGCCAGATGCTTTGGCTGGATAAGGATAAATGGCGGCGGGGAAACCCGCCGCGCAGCGTATTACACGGCGGAAATGTCTGAAGCCATCTCGCGGCCGTCACGGCCTTCGCGCAGTTCGTATGAAACTTTCTGATTGTCGGCCAGGCCGGTCAGTCCCGAACGCTCGACTGCCGAGATATGTACAAACACATCCTTGCCGCCATCATCGGGTGCGATAAAGCCATAACCTTTGGTCGTATTGAACCACTTCACGGTTCCAGTGGGCATTGGGTAGTTCTCCAGTTAGTGTGCTGCCGTCGCACCATGCAACGGCATGGTACATCCGCTTCTCAGCGTCGCCCGGAAGTGATGTCGTCAAGTCGGTCGTCTGATCTTCGAAAGTTCCAAGCGAAGCGTACACTGGTTTTTAAAAAAATAAGAAAAACCCTTCGCATCGCGCGTTGAAATTCCTAGATAGATGGAAACTGTGGCGGAAAAACCATGAAAATTTACGGAATAAAGACCTGCGATACTTGCCGAAAGGCCCGAAAATCCCTTCCCGACGCGCAATTTATTGATGTGCGCGACGACGGGATTGCTGTCGATTTACTGGAATCAGCCTTGGCTAAGTTCGGGGAACAGCTTCTGAATACCCGATCAACAACCTGGCGAAATCTTCCGGAGGGCGAGCGCGGACGCCCGGTGATGGATCTTTTGCTCGACCATCCGACGCTGATGAAACGTCCTTTGATTGCGGTTGGCGGCACATATTATTTAGGCTGGTCGCCAGAGGTTCAGGCCGCATTGGTGGGGGGGTAGCAAATGCGTAGTGCGGCACTGTTTTTAGGGATCATCGGCGGACTGATTGCGATGGTCGTAGGGTTCTTCGGCTATGGCTATACCGAGGCGGTCAATTATTTCGGCGAGATCGAAGGCCTGGCCGAGCAGGTGTCGGACCCCGAGTTGATCCGTACGATCAGTTTCCTCGCGCCGCTACTGGCTATAGCAGGGGGCGCCATGGCCCGCGTGCGGGCGTTATGGGCCGGCGTGTTATTGCTGGTTTCGGCAGCGATGATGTATCACGGGTTTGGTTTCAATGTCTTTACAATGTTCCCGATTGGCATGTGTGGGCTGGCCGGCATTCTTGCGATTGCAGCTGGCAAACCGGACGAGCCTAAGGCGCATTTTTAAGGACACGATCCAGCGACAGCATGCCTCCACCCTTTATGACAAGGGTGAGCAACAGGAAAATCCAAAGCAGACGTTGGTCAAGAATGACGGCATCCGGTAGGCGGTCGAAAAGCTTGCCCACGGTGGCTGTGTGTTCGATGGCACCGTGGCCGTAAAGGTCGGTCAAGGTTTGTACCGCGATAAAGCCGATCATGCCAAATGCCGCATAACGGGTGAGAAGGCCCAGCACGATTAGGGCGGGTAGGACGAACTCGGCCCAAGTTCCTGCAACAACGACAGCCCATTGAAACAGACCTAATTGCGAGGTGTCGTACAGCACAGCCTCCATTTGCTTTGGAAAGATTTGTGCGTAGGCCCCGACAGACGGTGAAAGGAATCCGAACACGCCGTCGCCAAGCTTGGTCAGTCCGGACGCCCAGAAGTATTTGAGCAAGACCGAAGCGAAACCAAGACGGGCTAGATCGGGAAGCAGGCGGTCCAGACGTCCCAATGGAGCGGCCAACGTGTTCAGGTGGGTGATCAGTTTGGTCATGTCAGGTCTACTTTTATTCGAATGTGGGTGATGGCGAGTCCGGCCAAAAGACGGCTTAGAATGCGGCTAAAATCATGTTCGGGCTCTGCCTCTTGTGCGGCGGTCAATGCCTCGGACAGGCTTTCGTCTGTCATCAGCGAGCGGATCAATGCAGCATCGCCTTTGGAGATGTTTTCGGGGATGGGATCGAATTCGGGGCGGGTGATCAGGACATGCTCGGCTTGGGCTTGCGGTTTTGCTGATCCACCTTGGGTGTTAAATCGCCATACGCTGAGGATCGGCCAGCGGGAGCTAATGAGTTGAACGCTAGGGGCAAAGCCGAAGCGAGCGTTGATCAAATCTGGGTGTTGCAACAAGGACGGGTCAATCGCTGTGCTGTCTGCCGCGTGATAGGCGTGCCGCAGGGCAAGTTCCTACCGCGCGACATCGCCAAGATAGGGGAAACGGGCTAGTGCGGGATGTTCGTCCAGATATTCGGGAAAGCCATTCCCGTAGTGCATCATAAGTGGCGATGACGGTGGCGCATTCCACTGAAAATCCCGCGCGATGTTGCGAAAGTTCTGTTCCCCCAGAAGACGTGCGATGACTGGGAAACTGCTCTCAAGCGCATCCATCAAGGAAGTGGCCACATTGTTGCGGTAGACATTAAACCGCCTGCCGGCTGTCTGACCTTTGGCATCTTTCAATTCGGATGGGAGCGGTTTGTCTGGCGCACGAAGCGCCGTATAAAAATCGGTTTGTGACACGTTCATTTCACCACCTCCAAGGCTTGATCCGCACGCGCCGCTTCGGCCTGTAGCACCGGCCACTCTGGGACGTCGGTATCCCATTCGATCAACACCGGATTCGGACCCGAGCGTTGCATCACGTAATCTAGTAGTGCCCAAACCGGATCGGCCACTTCCCGCCCGTGGCTGTCGATCAACAACGTTGCACCGTGATCGTCTTGGTATTCGTCATGGCCACCCAAATGAATTTCGCCGACCTTGTGCAGGGCGAAAGCGTCGATATAGGCGTGTGGGTCCATGTCCAAATTGACCGATGAGACAAAGACATTGTTCACGTCCAACAACAGCCCACAGCCGCTGCGATTGGAGATCTCGGCCAGAAAGGTCGGTTCGTCATACGTGCTTTCTGCAAAAGCCAGATAGCTGGACGGATTTTCCAGAAGGATCTGCCGCCCCAGAACCTCTTGCAGGTGGTCGATGTGATCAACGACGCGCGTGAGGGTGGCTTTGGTATAGGGCAAGGGCAGCAGGTCGTTCAGGAAATGACTGTCGTGGGTAGACCAGGCCAGATGCTCGGAAAAGCTGGCTGGGTTCAACCAGTCGCACAAGTGCTTCAGGCGAGCCAGATGGTTGGAATCAAGCCGTCCTTCGCCGCCGATAGATAGGCCGACGCCGTGCACGGAAATGGGAAAGTGGTTCGACAGGTGACGCAGTTGCGCCAAGGGCCGACCGCCATCGCCCATATAGTTTTCAGCGTGAATTTCCAGCCAGCCAACGGGTGCCGCGTTATCCAAAATGGCGCTGTAATGTTGCGGTTTGTAGCCGACACCGACAGAGGCAGGCAGATGTTGGGCGTGATCGAACATGGTGATTTTCCCTGGCAGATAGGGTGAAACCCCGCCCCGATTGGACGGGGTTTCAAGTGTACCGTCGCTTACATCGGTAGATCGCGCTCAAGCGCTTCAAGCGATCCCATGCGCATGGTTCCGTCTTCCATTGCTGGAAGTTCGATATCCATACAGGTGCCGGCGTCCACCAACGTCCATGCGTTGCCTTGATAATCTACGGTCGAAGTTCCGGCGCAGGTGGTGCCCGGTCCTGCGGCGCAGTCGTTTTCTCCTGCTAATGATACGCCGAAGCATTTTTCCTGCTCAGCTGCGGTGGCTGTTGAAGCGTGACTGATAAGTGCTGCGGCGACGGCGCCCGCAACGGCTACGGATTTAAAAGTTTTCGACATGAGTTCCCTCTTTGCGTTGTAAAATGTGCTGCTACTTGGGCAGTGAGGGAACGCCAACCTTCCAGTACGGTAACTTTGAAGTCACAGGCGCGTGTATCACGGCGCTGTCAGATAGGGTGATTGGAAATGGGGGGAATTCGTCCTAATCTTTCAAAAACTAAGGGCGCAGAAGGGATATCCCCGCTGCGCCCGAAACATTTACGGCCGATTTATTACAAAAGATCCGGTGGTGTCGCCTCTACCGAGAGTGTGCTCACGATATCGTCCAGAGACGTGACCGAGGTTTGTTTTTCGCCCAGACGCCGAACCGACACGGTGCGTTCCTCGACCTCTTTCATGCCGATGGCCAGAATGACCGGCACCTTGCCGACCGAGTGCTCGCGGACCTTATAGTTGATCTTTTCATTGCGAAGATCGGCCTCGGCTCGGATGCCAACGGCTTTCAGGGCTTCGACAACTTCAAGGCAATAATCATCAGCGTCCGACACGATGCCCGCGACAACTACCTGACGTGGGGCCAGCCAGAAGGGAAGCTTGCCTTCCCAGTTCTCGATCATGATGCCGATGAAGCGCTCGAACGAGCCAAGCGTTGCGCGGTGCAACATGAATGGGCGATGCTTGTCGCCATCGGCGGCGATATAGCTGGCGTCCAGACGTTCGGGCAGGTTGGGGTCAACCTGGAAGGTGCCGCACTGCCAGACACGACCGATTGCGTCAGTCAGATAGAAGTCAAGCTTCGGACCGTAGAACGCCCCGTCACCCGGCTCCAATGTGTAGTCACGGCCAACGGCCTTGATCGCGTTTTCCAACGCGCCTTCGACGTAGTCCCAGCTTTCCTCAGAGCCGACCCGTTTTTCAGGGCGTGTGGCAAAGCGGATTTCAAAATCCGGGAAACCAAGCTCTTCATAGATATTGGCAAGGAAGTCGATGAAGCGGGCGCATTCTTCCTGAATTTGGTCTTCCGTGCAGAAGATATGCGCATCGTCTTGCGTAAAGCCGCGCACGCGCATGATGCCATGTAGAGCGCCCGAAGGTTCAAAGCGGGCGCAAGAGCCAAACTCGGCCAGACGAAGCGGCAGATCGCGATAGGATTTCAGGCCCTGATTAAATACCTGCACATGGCACGGGCAGTTCATCGGCTTCAGAGCGTTGATGCGTGTGTGTGCATGACTTTTTGCAGCTGCGTCGTCGTTTTCACCGTCGCGGCTTTCGTCGACCTCAACAAGGAACATGTGGTGCTGGTATTTTTCCCAGTGGCCAGACGCTTCCCACAGCTTGCGGTCCACGACCTGAGGCGTGTTGATTTCTTTATAGCCACCGGCGCGTTGCTTGCGGCGCATATAGTCCTGCAGGGCGGTGTAGATTGTCCAGCCGTTCGGGTGCCAGAACACTTGACCGGGGGCCTCTTCCTGCATGTGGAATAGGTCCATCTCGCGGCCCAGTTTACGGTGGTCGCGCTTTTCGGCTTCCTCAAGGAAGTTGAGGTACTTGCGTAGGTCTTCTTTGTTCTTGAAGGCCACGCCGTAAATACGCTGCAACTGCGCGTTCTTGCTGTCGCCGCGCCAGTAAGCGCCCGATACACGCATCAGTTTGAACGCATCAGCCGGAACCTGACCGGTGTGCTGTAAGTGGGGACCGCGGCACAGATCCTGCCAATGGCCGTGCCAGTACATGCGGATCGGTTCGTTGCCCGGAATGGCCTCGATCAGCTCGACCTTATAGGGTTCGTTGTTTGCTTTGTAGAACTCAACAGCACGCTCTCGTTCCCAAACCTCGGTGGTCACCGGATCGCGGCGGTTGATGATTTCTTTCATCTTCTTTTCGATCGCGCCAAGATCTTCCGGCGTGAAAGGCTCTTCGCGGTCGAAGTCGTAGTACCAGCCGTTTTCGATGACGGGGCCGATGGTGACTTTGACGTTGGGCCAGATTTCCTGAACAGCGCGTGCCATGATGTGGGCGCAGTCGTGGCGGATCAGTTCTAGCGCTTCGGCGTCGCTGTCTTTCAGCGTGTTGATTGCGATACTGGCGTCAGCATCGACCGGCCATTGCAGGTCCCAGTGTTTGCCGTCGATGGTCGCGCTGATGGCTTTTTTCGCCAACGATGTTGAGATATCGGCCGCGACTTCTGCAGGGGTGATCCCAGCCTCGTAGCTGCGTGAATTGCCGTCGGGGAATGTCAGAGAGATTTGTGCCATATCGGCCTCCTCGTCAGTTTGGCGCCCACGGAACGCCCGGTTGCAAGTTATGGTTTCGGGCGCCTATGTGCGCCCGAAGGATCGACATGTCAATAAGTCTGTGAACCTGATGCCCGTTTAGATACGCATGCGCGGCACATCGTGGGGATCAAGGTGCAATTCGATCAGGGCAGGACCTGATTTGTGACCGCGTAACATATCCAGTGCCTTTTGCAGATCAGCATCCGAGCGCACCTCGACCCCGATCCCGCCGAGCGCGTTTGCGGTGGCGGCAAATGACGGCCATTGGAAAACAGACAAAGACGGGTCCATCTGGCGATCCAGAAACTGGATATGCTCGGCCCCGTAGGCCGAGTCGTTGGCCACAATCACCGTCAGATTCAGTCCCATTCGGACAGCGGTGTTAAACTCGTTTATGCCGCCCATCATAAAGCCCCCGTCACCGGTGAACAAAACTGTTGGTTGATCCGGTCGGGCCACTGCCGCACCGATCGCTTCCTGCATGCCAAGGCCGATTGAACCGAAATTAACGGTGGGGACAAAACTGTGCGGATCTTGTACCGACATGCGGCACCAGACCTCGGTCATAAAGCGCCCACCGTCGGTGACAAGAATACGGTCTTTGGGGAACAACGCCTCAAGCTGTTCAAGTGCGTGAACAAAGTTGATGCAGCCGTCTGCGGTTTTGTTTGATCCGACGGGATGATGTCGCAACGCTTCGCCGTCCAGATCACGGGTGAATCCGCTTGCGGGGATTTCCGCCTGATCAAGCCAGTAAAGGATCGTTTCCGCTGTCAGCCCCGCATCCGCCACAAGTGCCGCATCAGGGTGCATGCCGCCGCCGATGAGCGACGGAGCAATGTCGATCTGTACGATCCGTTTGTCCTTCATCAGTTTGCCCTTGTCGGTGGTGAAGTCGTGCAAGGTTGTGCCGAAGCAAACGACGCAATCGGACTGGGCAATGGCCTCGTATGTGGCGGGCGTCGAAAGCGTGCCGAAAATGTCCATATTATAAGGATGACCGTTGAACAGCCCTTTGGCTTTCAAGGTAGTTGCCAGCGGTGCTTCCAAGCGGTCAGCCAATTTGATGAGCTGATCGCGCGCATTTACCGCTCCAAGCCCAGCGAGGATCATCGGACGCCGGGCCGACGCGATCATCCCAATGGCATTATCTAGTGTGTCCCCTTCGGCCACGCCGCCGGGCGAGGTGAAAACATCAAGGACATGGGTTTCGTGAACGGTTTTTTCCCACATAAAATCGGCGGGCATGTTCAGAACGATCGGTCGGCGTTCGACTTGAGCTCGATAAAAAGCGCGCGCGACGTCTTTGGCCGCTGTTTCCGGTTTGCGAAGCTGTTCAAATCCCGCACCGGTGGCTTTGACCATTTCCCGTTGATCGGTGCTTTGCAAATGGCGTGGGTTATCCACTGGCGTGTCACCCGCCAGAAGGACGATGGGAACATGCCCACGCGCGCCTTCGGTCAAAGCAGTGATGCAATTGGTCAGGGCAGGACCGTGGGTTACGCTCGCCACGCCAAGCTTTCCAGCGGCGTGGGTGTAGGCCATCGCCATCAAAACCGAGCTGCCCTCGTGCGCGGCGGGCACAAAGTGTCCCTCGCACTCGCGCACGAAGCTGTCGACCATGAACAGGTTCGCGTCCCCCATTAGGCCGAACAGTGTATCCACACCATGATCCTGAAGAGCTTGGGCGATGGATTGGTGAACGTGAACTTCGCGACTCATGATACGGCTCCCTGTTGCGCTAGGGTCTTGATATGCGAGTTTCAGTGCGGTGAATGCGTTATTTATGGTTAAAAAATGAGTATTGGTGCGAAAAATTTATAAAAAATCACATATGAATGCGTAATTAGTGCGTCGAATATTTTTACGAAACCCGAGTTGGCAAGCCGCGCTTGCAACGCCATGATGTCCCAAACCAAAAGGGGGACGCGATGGAGCCGCACTATCTGGATACGCCACAGGGGCGTCGTATTGCCTATCACAAAACTGAAGGGCACGGTCCGACGGTGGTTTTTCTGGGCGGGTTCATGTCGGATATGGAAGGCAGCAAGGCCACCTATCTTGAGAATTGGGCGCAGGCGCGCGGCTGTTCTTATTTGCGGTTCGACTATTCAGGGCATGGTCAGTCTTCTGGGGTATTCGTCGACGGCTGCATCGGGGATTGGTTCGCAGATGCCCGCGCTGTGATCGAAGCGACGACGGATGGCCCTTTGGTGTTGGTCGGCTCGTCGATGGGGGGCTGGATGTCGTTGTTGCTGTGTCGGGCAATGCCCAAGCGGGTAGTTGGCTTGGTAACCATCGCGGCGGCACCTGACTTTACAGAAGACAGCATGTGGGCCGGTTTTGATGATGCTCAACGACAGGCGTTGGAAACGGACGGGGTGGTTTACCTTCCGTCAGACTATGGCGATCCCTATCCGATCACCAAACGCTTGATCGAGGACGGGCGCAACAATCTGGTGATGCGTGAATTGGTGCAGTTCGGATTTCCCGTGCGTATGCTGCAGGGAACAGAAGATACAGCCGTGACACGCGACACGGCGCTGCGCCTGCTGGATCATATTCAGGCGGATGATATGCAGCTGACCTTTGTGAAGGGGGGCGATCATAGCTTGTCCACGCCCGAGAACCTGTCGCTGATTTGCGACGCGATCAAATCGGTGTTGTCGTCGTGATGCGGTTCGTAAAGGGGGTGGCGAGGGTGCTTTTTGTATTAGCAGTAGTGATCCTTGGGTTTGCGGTGTGGATTGCTTTCGGCAATCACTCCGAGATTGACGGCTCATATGATTTCGACCCGACGCAGGTGACTGCGGATCTTGATGCGTACCTGCAGCAGTCTGAGCAAGCCGTGCCCAATCTTCGGCCCGACGCCGCAAAGCGTATTGTCTGGTTCGACACTGCCGGAGAGCAGACTGAATGGTCTGTGGTCTATCTGCACGGTTATTCCGCAACGTTAGAGGAAATTCGACCTGTTCCCGATATGGTTGCCAAGGCACTGGGGGCAAATCTGTTTTTCACCCGCCTGTCTGGTCACGGGCGTGATGGTGACGCGATGGCCGAGCCCATGGGCGCGGACTGGCTGGCCGATACCGCCGAGGCGATGGAGATCGGGCGGCGACTGGGCAAAAAGGTGATCCTGATCGGAACCTCAACGGGCGGCACCTTGGCCGCCATTGCCGCGGGTGATCCGTCGATGAGGAAAGATCTGGCGGGCATCGTTTTTGTTTCGCCCAACTTTAAAATCAACAATCCGATGGCGTCGCTGATGGGATGGCCCGGCGCGCGTTGGTGGGGGCCGAAACTGGCCGGAGAAACCCGCAGCTTTGAACCACGAAACGAGATGCAGGCAAAACATTGGACGACAAGCTATCCGATGGTTTCGACGGTCTCGCTGGTTCATCTGGTGAATTACGCGGATAAAATGGACTACGTCGGCTTTGATACGCCCGCGATGTTTATGTTCTCGGACGACGATCAAGTAGTGGTCGCGTCGAAGACACGTGAAGTTGCTGCAAAATGGGGCGGGGACGTAACCTTGGATATTGTCACCATGGGCGAAGGCGATGATGACTATTCGCACGTTATCGCAGGCGATATCGTTTCGCCGGGACAAAACCAGCGGGCAGTGGACAGGATCGTGGAATGGATAAAGGGGCTGTAACGCCCCTTTGATTATTTTGTCGCTTTTGCTTTGACAGGCACTTTGCGTTTATTGCTAGGCGCTTTGGTCTGGTTTGCCGGGCTGCCGTCGTTGGCATCCATAAAGGCCAGAACCAATGGTCGGATATTCCGGCGCCAGCTTTTGCCTGCGAAAATGCCGTAGTGTCCGGCGTCAGGCTCAAGATGCGAAGCCTTCTTGGATGCCGGAACGTTCGTCAGTAGGTCCAGAGCCGCAACACATTGTCCTGGTGCCGAGATATCATCACGCGCACCTTCGACCGTTTTCACGGCAACCGAGGTGATTTTGCCGATATCCACTTTCTTGCCAGCAACGACGAATTCGTTCTTGGCAATCTCACGCTTTTTGAACACGCGCTCGACGGTGGATAGGTAGAATTCCGCGGTCATGTCCATAACGGCCAGATATTCATCATAAAAACGATTGTGGGCATCATCATCATGCGCTTCGCCTTTGGCGGCGCGGCCGATTTGGTCCATAAACGCTTTACTGTGCTTCTCGGCATTCATCGTCATGAACGAGTTTAGCTGCAGCAGACCAGGATAAACCATACGGCCGGCGCCTTTGTATTTAAAGCCGACGCGCTGGATCATGGTTTCTTCAAGCTGGCCCATTGTGACGCGGGCACCGAAATCAGTCACTTCGGTCGGCGCGGCATCAGGATCAATCGGACCACCAATCAGGGTCAAGGTGCGTGGCTGCGCATCTGGGTCTTCTTCGGCCAGATATGCGGTGGCCGCCAGGGTCAGCGGCGCGGGTTGGCATACAGCGATCACATGTGTGTCAGGACCCAGATGGCGCATGAAGTCAACCAGATACAGAGTATAGTCTTCGACGTCGAACTTGCCTTCGGACACGGGAATGTCGCGGGCGTTGTGCCAGTCGGTGACATAGACTTCGTTATCGACGATCAGACTTTTGACGGTCGAACGCAGCAAGGTTGCGTAGTGGCCAGACATCGGCGCAACAAGCAGGATTTTGCGTTTCTGAACTTCCCGGCCCGAGACTTCGAAGTGCAACAGATCGCCGAAAGGGCGCTCGATCACACGCTTTTTCTGGACCAAGTGGTCTTTTCCGTCGGCACAGGTAAAGGTGCGAATGCCCCATGCCGGTTTTACGACCATGCGCTCGAATGTGCGTTCGGTAACCTCTCCCCATGCGGACATCCACTGGAACATCGGGTTCGGGGTCAGTGCAAACGCAGGATATGACGCAAACGACTTTGCCGTGGCTCCCATCCATTGGTTCGCGTTGCGGATGGATTCCATCAAATCGTAGGTGGCCATGTAGCGCATTATAGATGTCTCCCATCGAGGCAAGGTGCGTGTGGCGCAGCGTCACAGCACGGAAGTTTTGCGAAACTACCGAAAATCAGTTATGCTGCATAGCAGAAAACCTAGTGTGGAAATTTGAATATGACAACTGAAGAGATCGCCGCAGGCGAAAATTTGGAACGCCTTGGAGAAAATATTCAAAAAATAGAAGAGCTTAGCGCGCGTCTGATTTCTGCACTTGCACAAAGAAAGCATTTTAACCCTGCGCTTGAGGGACCCGGAGGCGATCTTTTTGTCAAAGCAGCTTCTGCCTATTGGGCGGAAATGGTGTCGAACCCAACGAAGATTCTTGAAAGCCAGTTAGAACTGTGGGGCAAATCACTGCAGTTTTATGCAGACGCGCAGAAGATGATCGCAAGCGGGCACTTTGAACTGCCAACCGATGATTTGCCCAAGGATCGCCGATTTTCCAACCCGTTATGGGATACACATCCGTATTTCAATGTGATCCGCAGACAGTATTTGACCAACTCGGAAGCCATCCGTGAAGCGGTCGAGCAGATTGACTCTTTGGACAGCAAGGAAAAACGGCGACTGAAATTTTTTACCGATCAGATCATCAACATGATGGCGCCGACGAATTTCTTTGGCACCAACCCAGACGCGCTGGAAAAGGCGATGGAGACCGAGGGCGAAAGCCTTGTGCATGGTCTGGAAAACCTGATCTCGGATATCGAGGACAATGACGGCCAGCTATTGGTGAAGCTAGTTGATGAAACGGCATTTTCGATTGGCGACAATATTGCGACTTCGCCCGGTAAGGTGGTCTTCCGAAACCGCATGTTCGAGCTGATTCAGTACACTCCGGCGACCGAACAGGTTTATACGACCCCTTTGCTGATCTTCCCGCCGTGGATCAACAAGTTCTACATTCTGGATCTTAAAGCCCAGAACAGCCTGATTAAGTGGACGGTCGAGCAGGGCTATACTGTATTCGTCGTCAGTTGGATCAATCCGGACGACAGCTACGCCGACGTCGGCATGGAAGACTACATCGAAGAAGGCTTCCTGACGGCAATTGATCAGGTTAAAGCCATCACACACCAAAAGCAGGTCAATGCGGTCGGTTACTGTATCGCGGGCACTACCCTGCATATGACTTTGGCTCTGATGAAAAAACGCAAGGACAAGTCGGTGAAATCGGCGACGTTCTTTACGGCTTTAACGGATTTCTCGGACCAAGGCGAATTCACACCCTTCCTTCAGGACGACTTTATCGACGGCATCGAAGAAGAGGTCGAACACGACGGCGTGCTGCGCTCGCGGATTATGGCGCGCACCTTTAGTTTCTTACGATCAAACGATCTGGTCTACGGTCCGGCGATCCGTAGCTATATGATGGGCGAAACACCTCCGGCATTTGATCTGCTGTATTGGAACGGTGACGGCGCAAACCTGCCAGGTAAAATGGTTATGGAATACCTGCGCAAGCTTTGTCAGCGGAACGAATTTGCGGATGGCGGCGTGGAATTCTGCGGTGAAAAGCTGGCGCTGTCTGATGTGGATACCCCGATCATGGCAATCACCTGCGAGACCGACCATATCGCAGCGTGGAAAGACTGCTACCGCGGGTTCCAGCAAACGGGCAGCAAAGATCGCACGTTTATCGTTTCGGAATCCGGTCATATCGCGGGTATCGTCAATCCGCCCACAAAAGAGAAATATGGCCATTATACAAACGATGATACCTGTCTGACGCCCGATGCGTGGATGGAAAAAGCCGATTTCCACAAAGGGTCTTGGTGGCCGCGTTGGGATAAGTGGCTTGCCAAGAAATCAGGCAAGAAAATCGCAGCCAGAGAGTTTGGCGATTCTGAACATCCGATACTTGGCGATGCTCCTGGCACCTATGTCACGGTGAAAGCTTCGTAAAAGCAATGCTTTAAGAAAAATATGCTGCGATGCAGCAAAAATACTTGAAATGCTGCGATGCAGCGTGTATATGATTGGGCAGAAGCAGGAAACCGCCGGGGTGGGCCCGGCCTGCAAATACCGCAAGGATTTTAAAAATGGCTAAAGCACAAGACTTCACCGCGATGATGAAAGACATGATGGGCGCGTTCCCGATGGACACCAAAGCCTTCGAAGAAGCGTTCAAAGGCACCATTTCTATGAACGAAAAAATGGCTGCTGTTGCACTTGAAGCTGCAGACAAGTCGGCAGAAATTTCGTCGAAGTGGACAAAAGACACCATCGCGAAAATGGGCGACGTCACCAAAGCTCAGGCAGAGCCTGCTGACTATGCAAAAGCAATGACTGATTTCGCTTCGGCTTCGGCAGAAGTTGCAGCAGAAAACATGGCGGCTTTCGCAGAAGTTGCGAAAAAAGTTCAGATGGAAACTGTTGATCTGCTGATGGCTGCTGGCAAAACCATGGGCGAAGACGCCGCGGCTGCTGTTCAGAAAGCAACCAAAGAAGCGACTGCTGCTGCCAAGAAAGCAACTGCAGCTGCGAAGTAAGCTTTAATAGGACATATGCCGGTCTCCTCCTCCCCCCGGCACATTCCAGAAGAGCGGGTGCAATGCACCCGCTCTTTTTATTTGCGCTCATGCGAATGCATATGCGTGGTACTGGCGACATCTGTACCAATTCGGGGGCCATACACAGTGTCGTAAAATGTCATCAAATTTCGCAGGGCGGATGACGCGCTCATAGAAATACAGCCATTGTGTCTTCAGTTCTTAACCTTGAAGAGGTGTCAGATGACAACATTGACCGCCCCCCGTCGCATCCGTGGCGGCGGCCGCGCAGCCCGTCAGGCCCAGCGTTCGGCCCCGAACCACCTGATGTTGCCCGGTTTGAACAACAAGCTTCCGCATTGCGAGGTGATGGACGAAGAACAAGTCCGCCGCTTGGACGATGCGTCGATGTCGATCCTTGAAGACGTTGGCGT
>CAYVRN010000027.1:15141-20558 GCA_964453855.1 uncultured Rhodobacterales bacterium | reverse complement strand
GAAATCAGCCTGATGAATTTTATGATCGGCCAGATGGCGCGGTTTTATGACGTGCCGTGGCGGACCTCGAACACTTTGGGCGGTGCCAAGACCTTTGACGCGCAGGCAGGGTATGAAAGTGCGACGACGCTTTCTTCAGTTATGCATGCAGGGGCCAATTACATTTGGCATTCGGCGGGCTGGAACGAAGCGGGAATGCACTGTTCTGTCGCCAAATTCATAGTCGATGCCGAACAATGTGCGATGGCCTATCGCATGGCCGAGGGGCCGCGTTGGGACGACTTTGACGAAGCCTTGTCAGCCGTTCGGGATGTGGGTCCGGGCGGGCACTATCTGGGCCATGAGCACACGCAGGAAAACTTCCAGCGGGCATTCTTTATGCCGGAACTCTTTGACAACAATTCAATTGAGCAATGGGTGGCCGAAGGCTCGGTCGAGATCACCGAACGCGCGCTGGGCGTCGCACGGAAGATGTTGGGCGAATACGAAGAACCGAAGCTGGATGAAGGTGTGAACGAGGCCCTACTAGATTACATCGCGCGGCGCGAGAGAGAGATACCAGCGGCGGATGCGCTAAACCAGGAGTATTAAATTCGCCATTATAAATTGGTGGTCCTAGGTTTGGACCATCAATTGGCGAAGCCCGTGAAAGTGGTAAAGATCGGCGTATTCTGCGGTTTCGTGCAGGCGCAGGTTCGGACAGCGTTCAAACAATGTCCCCAGCCCGATCTGAAGCTCCAGCCGCGCAAGGGGCGCTCCGACGCAGAAGTGCAAACCACCTCCGAAGGCGGCATTTGTCACGATGGGGCGCGCAGGATTGAACACATCTGGCTCTTCCCATTGCTTCGGATCGCGCCCCGCTGCTGCCAGCATCAGGGCAACCTCATCTCCGCGCCGGAACGTATGGCCTGCGATCTCAATATCTTCATAAGCGTAGCGCGTAAAAACGTGCAAAGGGGGATCATAGCGCAGGACTTCTTCGACCGTGCCCTCGATAGTCTCCAGTGTTAACCAGCTGGCGCTTGGTCCGTGTTCAAGCAATGTTTTCACCCCGTTGCCCATGGTATGAACCGTGGCCTCGTGCCCAGCGTTCAACAGAAGGATGCAGGTTGTGATCATTTCGTCCGTGGAAAGTCGGGTACCGTCTTCCTCGGCGGCAATCAGTTCGGTGATCAGGTCATCGGCGGGCTTCTTGCGGCGCTCGTCAATATAGTCGCGCATAAAGGCCGTAAACTCGGCTGAGGCTTTGGCTGCGGTATGCTCGATTTCCGATGTGCGTCGGGCCTGATACATCGCCACCATATCGTTTGACCAAGCCAAAAGCTGGTCTGACATGCCGACCGGAGCGCCCAAAAGCCAACAAATCACATGGATCGGAATCTGTTGTGCATAAGCGCGGATCAGATCGAAAGGGCCGTTGGGGAAAGCGTCGATCAATTTGTTGGACAGCGCTTCAATTTCAGGGGCCAGCGAATTGATCCGGCGCGAGGTGAAGGCTTGCAGTACCAGACGGCGCAGGCGCTTGTGGCGTTCGCCTTCCAGCTCAAGCATGGAATGCGCTTCGATGTCGTAAAAAGGTTTCAGGTGTTCTGGCACCGGTTTCTTGAACTCGGTCGGGATCTCGCGGCCAAAACGGCGGTCGCGTAAAATCGCCTGAACCACGTTCGATGGAAACGCCGCCACCATTCCGTAGTCTTCCCAATAAACTAAAGATCCGGCGGACCGGCACGTTTCATAGAAAGGATACGGGTTTTGGACAAAATCCGGATCGGTCGGGGACTGGTGAACTGTTTCCATGCGGGCACTCTTTCATCAACAGGCTGGCCAAATCAATATACGGATCATAAGGATTGGGTATGAAAGCACGCCGACACCCTAGAATTCTGCTTCTGGCTGTTTTTCTGCTGATCACAGTTCTGGTCAGCGGAGGTGTCTGGCGGTTTGGCTATTTTCAGGCGCTTGAGCAAGCTTCGCAAAAGGGTACGGTGGATTTGGCGCTTGCCGCGGATCGGCTTGAGATTGAGCTGGCCCATGTCCGCGAGTTGTCTGTGCTCTTATCCGATCATCCCACACTAAAAGACCGTTTGAATGACCGCGCCGAGGACGAAGCGGCCAGCCGTTTGTTGTTGAAAGCATTGGATAAAACAGCCCTTCTGGATGTGCATTTGCTGGATGAAACAGGTTTTATCATTAGCTCGGCTTTGGGGTCGCAGCAGGGCAGTTTTGCACAACAACCCTTTGTGAAACGGGCGATGAACGGCGCGTTGGGCTTTGGACACGGGGTCCATAGCGGCCTAGCAAAACGGGCGTTTTATTTTGCCGCGCCCATATTTTCCGAACATGGACCCGTTGAAGGGGTCATCATCCTGATTATGGACGTAGAACGCTTTGAATCGTCGTGGCGCGGTTCACGTCCGGCGATCCTTTTTACCGATTCCAGTGGGCTGGTATTTATCTCGAACCGGTCTGAGCTGATTTATCTGAATACGGATACCAGCGCGGAAACTTCGGCGTTTCCTGTACAGGCGAAGGCGGATGTCAACGGTCACCAGATTTGGGATATTGATGCCGGTTCCTATGTGCCAGCAAAAGCGTTGCACCTTGAAAAGTATATGCCCATTGCCGCGCTCAGGGCTCATGCGCTGATTGATATTGCTCCTGTAGTCTCTTTGGCCGCTTGGCAGACTGCATTTGCGGCAACACTTATGCTGTCTTTCGCCATTCTGTTGTTTTTTGCGCTCGAACGCAGGCGGACGCTGTCGCTGGCCAATCAAGAACTTGAAACCCGCGTTGCCGCGCGCACAGAAGAGCTGTCCTATACCAACGACCAACTTCGCAACGAGATCTTTGAACGTAAAGAAGCCGAGCAAGCTTTGAAACAGGCTCAAGAAGAACTGGTGCAAGCGGGTAAACTAAGCGCGCTTGGTCAGATGTCTGCTGGGATCAGTCACGAGTTGAACCAGCCCTTGATGGCAATCCAGTCCTTTGCAGAAAACGGTGAAATGCTGATCGAGCGGGGGCGAACCGAGGGGGCCGAGGAAAACTTCCGGCGCATTTCCGAGATGGCTCGGCGCATGGGGCGGATCATCAAAAACCTACGTGCCTTTGCCAAGCAAGAGGTCGAACCCGCCAAGAAAACGGATGTGACTTCGGTGATCACCGAAGCAGTTGCAATGAGCGAGGGTAAAATTGAACGGGGGCAGATCACACTGGATTGGGTGCCACCGAATGATCTGGTTTGGGTGCTGGGGGGTGAGGTGCGCCTGCAACAGGTGTTGGTCAATTTGATTTCCAACGCAGCAGACTCAATCACCGCAGCAGGAAGCGACCGGCGGCACATCTCGGTTCGGGTGGCGCAGGGGAACAAGGTCACGGTAACCGTTCGCGACACCGGTCCCGGCATTGACGAACCGGAAAAGATATTCGATCCGTTTTATTCCACGAAAGCTGTAGGATCAGCCGAGGGTATGGGATTGGGCTTGTCGATCTCTTACGGACTGGTCCAAAGTTTCGGCGGTGCTATCACAGGGCAGAACGCCCCTGACGGAGGGGCGGTCTTTTCGATCGAATTGCAGCCGTGGTCAGGCAAGGATGAAGCGTCGTGACGAAAACAGTACTGGTGGTCGATGATGATCTGCACGTGCGGGATGCTATTGCCCAGTCACTAGAACTGGCGGAATTTGTGCCGATTAGCTGCAATTCGTTTGTAGCGGCCAAGGACCATATCACCCCCGAATTCGATGGCGTGATCCTGTCGGATATCCGGATGCCAGGTCGGGACGGGTTCCATCTTTTAGACTATGCACAGGGCGTTGACGCGCAGCTTCCGGTCATTTTGCTGACTGGCGAAGGTGATATTCCCATGGCGGTGTCGGCAATTTCCAAGGGCGCTTTTGACTTTCTCGAAAAGCCCACAGCCCCCAAGGATCTGATCCGCGTGATCGAGCGGGCCGCACAATCGCGGGCCTTGGTGATCGAAAACCGGAAACTTCGGGCGCAATTGATGGCAGGCGATCCCTCCAGCCGGCTTATCTTTGGCATCTCCGATTTGGCCGAGGCATTGCGTCAAAAGGTGCGCCAAGCGGCTGAGGCGCGCACAGATGTTCTGATCGTCGGGCCTCCGGGCTCGGGTATTCCAAAGGTTGCCGAAACGATTCATCTCAGTTCCCTGTTTTCCAAGGCGCCCTTTGTCAAACGGTCGGCGGTGATGCTGGATTCCAATTCGCTTGACCAATCGTTCCGCGATGCCGAAGCGGGCACGCTGTTTCTGGACGAAATCGGATTGCTATCGCCTGCACTGCAGTCAGTTGTTCTTGAGCGGTCTGAAAAGCCGGGGGCACCGATTGTCATTGGCGGCACCACGGTTGATCTGGCCGAGGCCGTTGCCAAAGGTCAATTCAACGCGGATTTGTTCTACCGTCTGGACGTGATGCGCGTACGCATCCCTGCGATTTCTGAGCGGCCCGAGGACATTCCGGTCATGTTTCAGCACTATGCAGAGCAAGCGGCAGAGCAGGCGGGCGTTGCTCTGCCCGAAATTGACGCCGATCTAATCGCGCGATTGATGGCACAGGACTGGCCGGGAAACGCGCGGGCGCTGATGAATGCGGCCATGCGATTTGTTCTTGGGGTCGAAGAAGACGTGGCCACGACGGATGCATCCCTTGGGCTGGCTGAACGGATGGCACAGGTCGAGCAGTCTTTGCTGATTGATGCTCTGCGCAAATCAGAAGGGCGAGCGACCGAGGCTGCAAAGCAACTGAAGCTGCCCAGAAAGACGTTTTACGACAAGTTGGCCAAATACGGGATTCGCACGGAAGACTTCCGATAGGAGGTGTGTGGAAATCCGCACGCCGTAGAAGTTCAGGTGTGCGAAAAATCGCACACTGTTAGCGTTAACTGTTTGTGCGGAGCTTTGGGGTGAATATAAGCTCATGATATGATTAATAAAAATTTTAATCGCTAAAATCCAAACGATTTCTTGAGGAGAGCTTGAATAGGCGGCTTACTGTTTTTGCAGCCCCCGTTTGCGGGTGTGCATTGGAGTTAAATCAGTATCTCGGGAGGAGAGACACAATGAAATTGTTCACCACAGCGGCCACCGCATTGGCTTTGGCAGTCACCGCTCAGGTCGCAACAGCGTCAGATGCTTGCGACGACGGCGAGATCGTTATCAAGTTCAGCCACGTGACCAACACCGACCGCCACCCAAAAGGCATCGCTGCCACCCTGCTGGCCGAGCGTGTGAATACCGAAATGGACGGCAAAGCCTGTATGGAAGTGTTCCCGAACTCGACCCTGTATAACGACGACCAGGTCCTGGAAGCCATGCTACAGGGCGACGTTCAACTGGCCGCACCTTCGCTTTCGAAGTTCGAAGCCTTCACCAAACAGTTCCGCATCTTCGACCTGCCGTT
>CAYVRN010000027.1:0-15041 GCA_964453855.1 uncultured Rhodobacterales bacterium | reverse complement strand
TTCGACCCGGCCCTCTTCCGGGGGCCGGGTTTCGTGTATCCTCTGAACGAGGGGAGGGGCTAAAAAATGTCTGCACATTACCAACCGAAAACACCGCTGGGCCGCATGGTGAACGAGATCGAGGAAAGCGCGATTGCGATCCTTCTGGGGCTTATGACCCTGATCACATTCATCAACGTGGTCCTGCGTTACGGGTTCAATACGGGCCTGATCTGGGGGCTCGAGGCCACCACATTCCTATTCGCGTGGCTTGTCCTTTTTGGTGTCAGCTACGCCGTCAAAACAACCGCGCACCTTGGTGTGGATGCGATTATCAACATCGTTTCGCCAAAGTCCGCGCGCTTTCTGGGTTTTCTGGCAGCCGCCGTTTGCCTTGCCTATTCCTTCCTGTTGGTCAAAGGCGCGTGGGATTACTGGGCGAATTTCGCAAATCTGCCCCAAACCGAGGGCCGCTGGTTCCCGCTAGGGTTTGAGGAAATGCGCCGCACCTCTTATCGCGGCTGGTACGAAGTGGTGGACATCCCGTTCCCCGAATGGCTGCGCTTTATCGAGCCGATCATGAATGACGGTGAGCATTACGAGAAACTGCCACGCTTCATTCCCTATGCCATTCTGCCATTCGGCATGGCCTTACTTCTGTTCCGCTTCGTTCAGGCGACCGTTCGTCTGGTGCGCGGAGACATCAACAGTCTGATCGTTAGCCACGAAGCTGAAGATGCCGTGGAAGACGTCCGTCATATGAACTACGAGGAATAATCACATGGAAGTCGCAGTTCTATTCGCAATGGTCATCGGCTTGCTGCTTATCGGCGCGCCTATCGCGATTGCCCTGGGGTTTTCGTCGATCCTGTTCCTGCTGGTTCTCAGCGACACATCGCTGGCATCCATTGCCCAGACCCTGTTTCAGGCGATGGCGGGGCACTATACCTTGCTGGCCATTCCGTTCTTCATTCTGGCGTCGAGCTTTATGTCGACGGGCGGGGTGGCGAAACGGATCATCCGCTTCTCGATTGCGTCTGTCGGGCACTTCCCCGGCGGTCTGGCGATTGCAGGCGTCTTTGCCTGTATGCTCTTTGCAGCGCTGTCGGGCTCGTCTCCTGCCACCGTTGTTGCCATCGGCTCGATCGTGATCGCAGGGATGCGCGAGGTTGGATATACTAAGGACTTCGCAGCGGGCGTCATCGCCAACGCGGGCACCTTGGGCATTCTGATCCCGCCGTCGATCGTAATGGTGGTCTACGCTTCGGCAACTGATGTATCGGTCGGTCGTATGTTCCTTGCGGGGGTTATTCCCGGGATCATGGCCGGACTGATGCTGATGACAACGATCTACGTCATCGCCGTGCGCCGCGACTTGCCCAAAGGCGAATGGAAAGGCTGGGGCGAGATGTTTGCCGCCGCCAAGGATGCGTCATGGGGTCTGTTCCTGATTGTGATTATTCTGGGCGGCATCTACGGTGGTATCTTCACCCCGACCGAGGCCGCAGCCGTTGCCGCAATCTACGCCTTTGTCATCGCAAGCTTCGTTTATCGGGACATGGGTCCGCTTGCCACGGCCGAGGGTGAGGCAAACATCAGTTTCTTCAAGAAACCCCAGTCGCTGATCACGGTGTTCTTCCATAAAGACACGCGCGATACGCTGTTCGACGCGGGTAAGCTGACCGTCACCTTGATGTTCATCATCGCCAACGCGCTGATCCTGAAGCACGTGCTTACCGATGAGCAGATCCCGCAGCAGATCGCAGCATCCATGCTTGAAGCCGGATTCGGACCGATCATGTTCCTTGTGATCGTCAACGTGATCCTGCTGATCGGTGGCCAGTTCATGGAACCGTCGGGCCTGATCGTGATCGTCGCACCACTGGTATTCCCGATTGCCATTCAGCTTGGTATCGATCCGATCCACTTGGGTATCATCATGGTGGTGAACATGGAGATCGGGATGATCACGCCTCCGGTTGGTCTGAACCTCTTCGTGACCTCTGGTGTTGCAGGGATGCCCATGATGCGGGTTGTCCGCGCGGCGCTTCCGTTCCTGGCGGTTCTGTTCGTCTTCCTGATCATGGTGACCTACATCCCATGGCTGTCGACCTTCCTGCCGACAACCTTCATGGGTCCCGAGATCATCACCTATTGATCTTGTAAGCACATCAAAAACAAAGGCTCCGCTTTGGCGGGGCCTTCATGCTCTTTCCTTTTGTGCTGCACTAGCATAAGCTTTTCTGCAATGCTGCATTCGGGGAGGAATACTGTGGCTGATACCAACGAACCGTTACTAATCAAGCGCTACGCAAGCCGCCGTCTTTATAACACCGAGACAAGCGATTACGTGACGCTTGAGGATATCGCAGGCTTCATTCGTGGTGGCCGCGAGGTGAAGATCATTGATCTCAAATCCGGTGACGACCTGACACGTCAGTACCTTCTGCAAATCATTGCCGAGCATGAAAGCCGCGGCGAAAATGTGCTTCCCATCAACGTTCTGAATGATCTGGTGCGCAGCTATTCAACACAGGCCACCAGCATGGTTCCCCAGTTCCTGTCCGCCAGCTTTGAAATGCTGCGCGAGAGCCAGGAAAAGATGGTCGAGAATATGTCGACCATCAATCCCATGGCGTCGATGCCGGGGTTCGAGGCAATGCAGGCGCAGCAAGAGGCGTTCTTTAAGGCGCTCACCGGTGGCATGACCAAAGCCTTTAGCGGCTCGGAAGACGGCGAAGTTGCCGCGTCGTCACAAGACGGCGGTGAAGATTTGGCCGACATCAAAAAGCAATTGGCAGAGCTGCAGGCCAAGCTGTCCAAACTCAGTTAACCGATGGAAACGGGTCCCGGGCGTATCACCCTCTGGGCCATCGAGATCTTCGTCGCGACGGCAGACGAGGGTTCGATCTCTGCGGCTGCGCGACGGCTTGGAACAAGCCCGTCTACGGTTAGTCAACAGCTGACCAATCTGGAAACCGCAGTCGGGTCAAATCTATTGCTGCGCAATGCGCGTCCGGTGTCGTTGACCTTGGCGGGCGAGATTTTCCTGAGACGTGCCAAGGCCATCATAGCCGAGGCAGATTTGGCCCGCGCCGAACTGTCCCAAGGGGACTTATCTGCGCTGACCCGTTTTCGTTTGGGTGTAATCGAGGATTTTGAAGCAGACGTCACCCCCCGTTTGCTGTCGCGCATGTCCGACCAACTTCGGGACTGTCAGTTTCTGTTGGAAACCGGCGCGAGCCATTCGTTGGTTGACCAGCTTGAACACCGCGAACTTGACGTGATCATCGCCGCCGACACCGGAGAGCGGACGGAATGGATAGACGTTCTTCCGATTCTGAAGGAATTCTTTGTCGGTGCCGCACCGAAAGGTGTGTTGGATATGTCAGAGGATTTAGCGGCACAACTCGCCCAATTGCCATTGGTTCAATACACAAAGCGTCACTATATGGGACGGCTGATTGATCATCACCTTGGCCAGCACGATGTGCAATTAACCCATCGGTTTGAACTGGACAGCTATCACGCCATTCTGGCGCTGGTGTCGCGTGGCGTTGGTTGGACCATTCTAACACCCCTGGCGTTGCAGCGGGCCATCCGCTTTGCCCCGTCACTGGATATCTTTCCACTTCCCTATGCGCCGCTGTCCCGAACGATTTCGGTCATGGCCCGCAAAGACGTGCTTGGCGGGATACCGCATGACATCGCCGGTCATTTGAAAGATCTGTTGCAGGAAACGATCATCACACCGGCGACGGATGTCCACCCTTGGATGGAGGATCGTCTGACGCTGATCTAGGCGGCTTTTGCTTCCATCACGTCTGATGCTGCCAAAACCAACGCCTCTGCAATCACATCCAGCTCGGTTCGGTTCAAACGTGCTGGCAGGCGAGTATCACAGGCGCGCGCCAGCATCTCGCGGGTTCTCGGCAACTCGGGCGTCCCCCCCGGAATAAATTGCCAGTTCCAAAAGGCTCGGGCGTTGTCGGTGCTGCGTCCAAAGACCTGAACCTTGACACCGCGATCAGCGGCGCGATCCTGAAATGCGCCAATCTGTTCATAGCTCATGCCCAACAGATTGAATTGAATGGAATCCGGCGCGCGTTCTTCGGGGGCTAGTTTTTCGGGAACCATGATCCATTGCGAGGCGTTCAGTTTCGCCGCGACATAGTCGTGGTTGGCTCGGCCGTCGCGCACTCGCCGCGCCACTTCAGGCAGTTGAGGGCGGATTACGGCGGCGCTTAGGTTCGACATGCGTAGGTTATAAAGCGGCAGTTTGTTTTGCCAGCGGGCAAAGGCATCTTCCAACTCGGTCGTGTTATCGCCGCTTGGCCCTTTGTGCTTTCTCCAGTTATGTTCATAGGCTCCCGACATAATCACCGCCTGGGCCACGATATCGGGGTCGTTGGTGATCATCACGCCGCCTTCGCCAGCGTTCACCAGCTTGTAGCTTTGAAACGAGAAGCATCCGATTTTGCCAATGGTGCCGATTTTTTCTCCGTTCCAAGTGGTTCCCAGCGAATGCGCCGCGTCTTCGACAACAGGGATGCCCTTGGCATCACATAGCGCCATGATCGCATCCATGTCCGATGTATGCCCGCGCATGTGGCTGATGATGACGGCCTGAATGTCGCCTGCATTCAGCTTTTCTTCGAAGTCTTCCATGTTCACGCGATAGTTATCGCCCACCTCGCACAGCACTGGATTGCACTCGGCATGAACCACAGCCGAAGGCACGGCCGCGAATGTAAACGCCGGGATCAAGACCTTAGCATCACGGGGCAAGCCAAGCGCTTTCAGTGACAGAAACAGCGCCGCCGAGCAGCTTGAGACGCACAGAGCATATTTCACGCCCATAAAGTCTGCGAACTCCCTTTCAAGCAACGTCACCGGTGCATCCTCGGGTGCTGTGTAGCGAAATAGATCTCCCGATTGCAAAAGGCGGTCGATTTCAGAGCGGGCTGCTTCGGGGATGGCTTCGGCGTCGTAGACGTTCGGGGCAAGAGTCATGTTTCGGAATACCTGAAATTATCTTTCGGAATTTCTAACATATTTCGAAAATCGCGAAAAGAAGTTTTTGAATTACTAAAAGCTCTCGCTTTACTTGAAGTGGGCCAAATACGTGGCTAGAAGCGGGTCGTTTGCATTGAAGGACCCCCCAAATGACAGAAGAAACGTTGCCCACTAAACAATCTCTCGCACGCCAGATCGCCGAAATCTCGACGTTAGAGGGCGAATTCACCCTTCGCTCGGGACAGGTGTCAAATAGATATTTTGACAAGTACCGGTTCGAAGGGGTTCCCACTCTGTTGAAACCACTCGCCCGGGAAATGGCCAAGCTTTTGCCGTCTGACACTGAAATCCTTGCAGGGTTGGAGCTTGGGGGAGTTCCTCTGGCAACAGCGATTTCTTTGGAAACCGGTTTGCCTGCTGCGTTCATTCGAAAAGAGGCGAAAACCTACGGTACGTGCCGCGCACTAGAGGGGCAGGATGTCAAAGGGCGGCGAATAACGTTCATTGAAGATGTGATCACTTCGGGTGGGGCCGTTGCTGATGCCTATCAATTGGCGGCAAACGAAGGTGCAAATGTATTGGCGGTTGTTTGCGCGATTTGGCGGGGTGAAGGGGCGCCAAACATACGCAATGTACCGGAACTTCCGGTTTATCCGGCGTTGACACGGGAAGAGTTGGAGGCCGCGTTCTAGATCCCCAACCGATCCCGTAGAGAAAACCACGTCATTGCAAGCACCAGTAGCGGGTGGCGCATGGCGGTGCCTCCGGGGAAGGGCGCAATCGGGACCGAGGCTAAGGTGTCAAACCCCTGCGCTTGCCCCTGAACCGCCAAGGCCATCAGCTGACCCGCATGGGTGGCTGTACCGACCCCGTGCCCCGAATAGCCCGAGGCGTTCAGAATGTTCGGCGCGACCCTCGCAAGATAGGGCATCCGCCGCATGGTGATACCCAAGGTGCCGCCCCAAGCATAGTCTATTTTTACGTCTTTCAGGTGGGGATATATGTCCAGCATCGGCCCCCACGCTTTCGCAGCAATGTCTTTCGGGAACCGATAGCCGTAGCTTTCGCCGCCTCCAAACAGAAGCCGCCCGTCATGGGACAGACGGAAATAGTTGACGACGAACTTGGTATCCGCCAACGCTACGTCTTGGGTCAAAACCTCTGTCGTCCGATCGCCTAATGGCTCGGTCGCGACGATGAAATTATTGATCGGCATCACGCGCAGAGCGACTTTGGGTTCCAAATTACCCAGATATCCGTTGCAACCAAGGATCAGATGATCGCACGTCACTTTGCCCTGTGCCGTTTGCACAACTGGTGTCGCACCCCCTTCAATGCGCACCACTTCCGAACGTTCGTGGATTGTGCAACCCGCCGCCATTGCTGCTCGTGCCAGACCCAAAACGTAGCGCAGTGGATGCAAATGCCCCGCGCCCATATCCAATGTCCCGCCGTGATAAGCGGGCGAGGGGCAAAGGGTATGGCCCTGATCGCGGTCCAACGTGTCGATCTGATCGTAGCCGTAGACAGTCTGTAAATGCTCGGCCTCGCGGTGCAGATCGTCCATCTCGCGCCGGTTCAGCCCTAGATGGGCCACGCCGGGTTTCAGGTAGCAGTCGATCTGGTGCTTGGCGACCAGCCCTTTGACCAGATCCTTGGCGTCTTCGGCCAAGGCCCAAAGCCGCTTGGCATCGTCTAGGCCCATGTACCGCTCAATTTCGAACTGGTCGTTGCGTTGCCCGCTGCCCAACTGCCCGCCATTGCGGCCCGAAGCCCCGAAGCCCACGCGCTGGGCCTCTAGCAGGATCACCTTGTATCCGGCTTCGGCAAGATGCAGCGCTGCCGACAGACCCGTATAGCCTCCGCCAACAACGCAAACGTCCGCTCGAACCTCGCTTTGTAGGGCTGGCTGTTCAGGCAAAAAGTCTGCCGTCGCCGCATACCAGCTATCGGGGTATTCCCCCGAGCGGTCATTCGCGTGCAAAAGGTTCAGCGCCATCACACGTTCAAGAGCAGATGCTCGCGCTCCCACGGGCTGATGACTTGCAGGAACTCTTCATACTCGGTGCGCTTCACAATGGAATAGACCCGAGCAAATTCCGGTCCCAGAACCTCGTGCAGCTCTTTGGCTTCGTCAAACAGGTCCAACGCATCACCCAGCACCTGAGGCACATCGCCTTCGCCTTCATAGGCGTCCCCTTTGAACTGCTTCGAGGGCCAGATTTCATTTTTCAGCCCAAGATACCCACAGGCCAAAGACGCCGCGATTCCTAGATATGGATTGCAATCCATCCCCGCGATGCGGTTCTCGATCCGCCGATTTTTCGGGCTGGCAATCGGGATACGGATGCCTGTTGTCCGGTTGTCACGCCCCCAGGCCAGATTGATCGGCGCGGCGTGGTCGCGCACGTAGCGGCGGTAGCTGTTCACATAAGGGGCCATGACCGCGATGGATGCCGGTAGGTATTTTTGCAGCCCGCCTAGGAAGTAAAAGAACGCATCCGTATCGCCGCCTTGTGGTCCTGCAAACAGGTTTTCACCTGTCTCAGCATCCAGCAACGAATGATGGATGTGCATGGCGCTGCCCGGCTCGTTCGCGATCGGTTTGGCCATGAAAGTGGCGAAGCAATCATGGCGCAACGCCGCCTCGCGGATCATTCGTTTGAAGTAAAAAACCTGATCCGCCAGAGTGACCGGATCGCCGTGCAGCAGGTTGATTTCCAGCTGCCCGGCGCCGCCTTCCTGCGTAATCCCGTCAATCTCGAACCCTTGCGCTTCGGCAAAGTCGTAAATGTCGTCGATCACAGGGCCAAACTCATCGACTGCCGTCATCGAATATGCCTGACGCGCTGCCGCCGGACGACCCGAACGACCCATCATCGGCTGGATTTCCTTGGCCGGATCTATGTTGCGGGCCACCAGAAAGAATTCCATTTCAGGCGCCACGACTGGCTCCCATCCTTCTTTATGATACAGGTCCACAACGCGCTTCAGAACGTTGCGGGGCGCATAGGGGATCGGTTCGGCGTCGCGGTCATATGCGTCATGGATCACTTGAAGCGTACAATCCGCCGTCCACGGAGCCGCCGTGGTGGTCGACCAGTCGGGTTTCAGGATCATGTCCCGCTCGATAAAACCCTCGTCGCCTGCGGCTTCACCCCAGTCGCCTGTGATAGTCTGATAAAAGATCGAATCCGGCAGGTGGAATTTGTCTTGCCGCGCAAACTTTTTGGCAGGCACCGCCTTGCCACGGGCAATCCCGGGCAAGTCCGAGATAATGCATTCTACTTCGTCAAGTCTGCGTTCGCTTAGATACTCCTGCGCCGCTTCGGGGATTTGGTCTGTCCAGTCACTCATGTGTCCTCGCCTTGGCGAATGTGGCCGCAATCATATCGGCTATTTGGGCATTCGCCGTTGGTTTGTTCAGGTTTTCGGTTGCTCGGGTAATCAGGTCTTTCTGTTCGATGCCCCCGCCGCGATACCGGATCAGCCCGTCGATCACGCCGGACCCGAACTCGGGGTGCGGTTGGATGGTGAATATCCGGTCTCCATAGGCCAGCGCCGCATTGGCGCAAAAGTCATTCGAGGCCAGCACTGTCGCATTTTCGGGCAGGTCCACCACTTGATCCTGATGCCACGCGTTCAAGGACAGAGTTCTTCCTTCAAAGTCATAGTCCTGACGCCCCACAGCCCAACCGCCGTGGAACTTCTCAACCTTGCCGCCCAACGCTTGCGCGATGATTTGGTGGCCAAAGCAGATACCAGCCAGCGGCCGGCCACTGTCGCGGATGTCGCGGATCAAAGCCTCAAGCGGTGGGATCCACGGGTGATCCTCATACGCGCCGTGCTTTGAGCCGGTGATCAGCCAAGCATCGGCGTCCGTAGGACCATCAGGAAACTGACCGTCAACCACCGCATAAGTCACAAAGTCATAGCCACGTCCGCCCAGAAGGTCGCGGAACATGGCGTCGTAATCCCCCAAGGTTGGCAGGATTTCATCGGGCGCGTGACCCGTTTGTAAAATGCCGACTTTCATCGATCACCTTTTGATCAAATTATGGGTGGTCCGAGTCAGACCGCCTCGAGATATGTCATCCACTGCTCATCTTTAGGGATGGTCTGCAATTCCTCAAGCTCTTGTCGCTTGGTCATGCAAAGATTTCCGATCAGAGCTTCAGGAAAGATACGCTTCATCAGTTCACTGCCCTCAAAGCGATCAATCGCGCTGGCCCAGTCCGGTGCCAGTTGCGGCAGGTCCTTTTCATAGGCATTACCCGTCAACGGTTCCCCTGGGTCCAGTTCGTCGTCGATGCCGATCAGAGCGGCGCCTAGCACGGCAGCGATCACCAGATAGGGGTTGATGTCACCGCATGGTACGCGGTGTTCTATGCGCCGCGCCTTATGCGAGCCACCCGGAATTCGAATGGCGGCGGTGCGGTTCTCATAGGCCCATCCTGCGCCGGTCGGCGCATGAGCGCCGTCGACATACCTGTCAAAGCTGGGACCATGCGGTGCAAAAAGTAGCGTCGAATCCGGCATTGCCGCCAGACAGCCCGCCACCGCATGGCGCAGGATATCGGTGCCTTTCGGGCCGCCGTCGTCAAAGATATTGTCACCGTTTTCATCAAGGATCGAGAAATGCATATGCATCCCGTTGCCGGCATCATCCAGAAACGGCTTGGCCATGAAAGTAGCCGCCATATTATGTTTTCTGGCCATTCCCCGCGCCAAAGCCTTGAATAACCACGCATCATCAGCCGCCATCATGGCGTCGCGGTGGGTCAGGTTGATTTCGTACTGCCCTAGTCCAGCTTCAGAGATGGCCGATTGTGCAGGAATATCCATCGCGGCGCAGGCATCGTAGAAATCGGTAAAGAAATCGTCGAACGCATCCAGCTGCCGGATACCCAGAATAGCCTGGCCCAATAACGGCCGCCCACTGATCGGGTTCACCGGATGGGTGATCTGGTCGCCACTGTCATCGACAAAGTAAAACTCCATCTCGGTCGCGCATTGCACCGACCAGCCGCGCGCCTTGTAGCGTTCCAAAACGCTTGCCAGTGCATGACGCGGATCGCCAAGAAACGGCCGCCCGTCGTCGTGGTACATCCACATCGGCACCAATGCACTTTCCGATTTCAACCAAGGCATGGGAACTGGTCCACGCTCGGTTGGCAAAAGCACTCCGTCCGCATCGCCGGTTTCAAACACCAAGGGCGAGTTCTTGATGTCCGCTCCCCAGACATCGACGTTCATGACCGAATAGGGCATGCGGACAGCGCCATCATTCAGCTTGTCATAGTCCGAAAACGGCAGGCGTTTGCCCCGCATTTGACCGTTCAGATCAGATGCGGCGGCGCGGAAAGTACGTAAGTTGGCGAATTCCATAAGTGACACATGTGAAAATATTTTGATCAAATTTTCACATCAGACGCAAAAAGTCCAGCCTCTTGTTCGCGTGGCGTCACGGCAACCTATTCGGCTGCAGATAATTTCAGCGCCACAGCTTCGGCTTTGGTCAGCATCGCGCCCTGTTTACGCTCAAGCAAAATCTCGCGCGCCTTAGCGTACATATCGTCCTGCCAGAAGATCAAACAGCCGTTGCAACCCTTACCGCAGCAACCTTCGGTGCCCTTGCGGTTGGTCTTGTGGCGGCGGGTGTTCGCATCGGCTTCGATCGCGGCAACCAACGCATCACGACGGCGCTTATAGGCGGTTTCGTTGGTGCTGTCCTTCACCTCCATCGCCAAAGCGGTCTTGTCCAACTTCAGACGGTTCCACTGCTCTTCGGTCAATGCACGCTCTTTGCGCAAGACCGTGAAGGGCGGGAAGTTGGTTTTTAGATCCTCAAGGTCTTCCAGTTCGAACATGGAAAACGGCAGGCGGATTATGGTCTTGGTGCCGCCGTGGATCACCTCTTTTCGCTCACCGGTTGCGGCGACCTCGTAATCATAGGCACGGAACAGAACCGTGTTGCGCGCAACGGGCGAGACCATTTCGATCACATCACCGGGCTCAAGCTTGTTCTTGGCTTCCACCAGAAACGCGTCTTCGGTCACCTCGGTCACAGTGCCGGCGTATTCCCAATGGGCGATGGTCTGGGTCTGCTCGTAGCCATGCGCCAGATTGGTCAGCCGGCCCTTGTGGAAGGCCAGTGTGTAGCCGCGGTTACCGACGGTCTCTAGCTCATCCATATAGTTCGAAGCATCCCAGTTTTCGGGATCGGCATAGTAATCATCAATCGCCATGCGATAGGCGCGGGCGACAACGGCTGCGTAGTATTCCGACTTGCCGCGTCCCTCGACCTTGAGGCTATCCACACCGATGCGCAGGTAATCATCTAGCTTCGGCATCAGGCACAGGTCTTTCGAGTTCAGGATATAGCTACCACGTTCGTCTTCCTGAATCGGAAGGAATTCCCCGGGGCGCACGCCTTCTTCCAGCAAAAACTCGAACATATCCTGATTGGTCTCGTCGACGATCAGTTCCTGCACGGTGCCGTCCTTCATCCGCAAATGGAACTTGTAGTTCCAACGACAGGAGTTGGCACAGTTGCCTTGGTTCGCACCACGCTCGGCCATGAAGTTCGACAGCAGGCAGCGACCCGAATAGGTCATGCACATCGCGCCGTGCACAAAAGCCTCAAGCTTTACGTCTGGGCATTCGGCGCGGATTTCTTCCAGTTCAGGGAATGACACCTCGCGCGCCAGAACCACCAGATCCGCCCCTTGACCCTGCCAGAACTTCACGGTCAGCCAGCTTGCGATATTGGCCTGTGTGGACACATGCAGCGGAATTTCAGGTGCCCTTTCGCGGACAAACTGGAACACTCCGGGGTCCGAAATGATCAGACCGTCAGGGTTTACCTTGCGCACAGTGTCCAAATATTCGTAGAGCTTCGGAATGTCCTTGTTGTGCGAAAACAGGTTCAGCGTCAGGTACGCCCGCTTGCCGTGCTCGTGGCAGAACTTCACGCCTTCGATCACGTCCTCCAAGGAAAACTCGGATTTGGTGCGCAGGCTAAGGTCGGGCGTGCCCAGATAGACCGCATCCGCGCCATAAAGCACGGCCATTTTAAGTTTGCGCAGGTTGCCTGCCGGCATAAGAAGTTCTGAGCGGCGTTCCATGAGTATCGTCCTATTCGCTAAGGCTCGCGCTATACAGCAAGAATCAGCCTGTGGCAAAGGGGTCTGTCCCGCCACTCTTCAAGCCTGTCCGGCTTTTCTCGCTCACGCGAGAAGCGGCCGAACGGGCGCGTCGAGCGGTGGTCCAACGTGCGTTTAACCTTTGCGCGGCATATTCCCTCCCGTCGACAAAAGTGGCTCCGCGCCTTCAGATGCAGCACAGCGAAACTGTATCAAGAAGGCCGCCGAGACCCCCACAGACCACCCGGAGGGTGCAGGGGAAACCCAGCACTCGGCGAGGACACTTTGCCCCTAGGCGGGCCCGCCGCTTTACCGTGATGGAAATACACTGTTGACCCCGCCGGATTTCGTCCGAGCGGGCCAAAGCTGTGCGCTAGTGGGGCAAAAGAGTTTTGAGGATGTTCACATTCAAAGGTTTGGCGACAACGTCGTTCATTCCGGCGCCAATCAGCAAGTTACACGCGCGTAGCCGCATGTCTGCGGTCAATCCGATAATCGGCGTCAACGCCTTGCCTTTGTCCGTCAGACTGCGAATTTTTCTGGTCACTTCGGCGCCGTCCATATCGGGCATATGACAATCCATGAAGATGACATCGTATGGCATCTTAAGATCGATGTATGCCAAGGCTTCCTTGCCGCCTTCTGCCATGTCCACATTTTGTACAAGCCCAGATAGGGTTGCCGAGACCAACCTCCGGCTCAACACGTTGTCATCCACGACCAACACCCGTAGAGCCAAGCGGCCGCACGTATCTGAACGGCCACTACTGGATTGGCGGTTGTCATAGGCGTTGTGTTCTTTCAGCATGCGAGTCCTGCGTTCTTTGTCCCTTCAATATATAGGGATCGGCCCGCACATATCAGCAAGTTTAAGGGTCCGCGCCCCTCTCAAATGGCTTGCGATTGTCATCTTTAGATGGGAACCCATGCCTTCGTTTGGGGTTGGCGGGCTCTTGTTGTCGTGGGTGGAATGTTCCGAGATTTTCAGAATTTGTAGCGCTGAAAATCACAATGCTTCAGATCAACTTTCTAGCAGATCTGCCAAACTCTTCTCGCAATAACCCAGTGCCAACCACTGGCAGCCCGCGCAGATAACGCTAAGGTCGCCAGGCTTCACTAATGAACTAATTCTGGCTTTGGCTTGTCCCCAAGTCAGCCTGTCCCCGGGGCGTACGCCCAGTCGTTTGGAATGCTGCAAATCCAGTTTCGCGATTTTGGCCTGATCACTACACAATGTACCGCGCCGTTTAGGGCAGGGGGCACATATGTCATCCGTTGCGCTGATCACCTCGATCTCGACCGAGTCACCGTCTTCGGCACGCAGGCGTCCGACGACGATCTCGGTCATGTTTTCGGTAAAGCCGTCGGAATATCCGGCCCCCTGAAATCCCAAAGAGCACAGAAAGTGGTGGGGGCGGAAATGAAGGGGGCGGCCCACTATTCGGCCGCCTTCACCTCGAAGCCTTTTTCGATCATGTCGCTGGGGGCGACAGGGTATTCCCCGCTGAAACACGCATCGCAATATTGCGGGCAGTCATTGTCACGCCCGCCGGCTTCACCCGCTGCACGATAGAGCCCGTCCAGCGAGATGAACTTTAAACTATCCACTGCCAGATGGTCCCGCATTTCATCTTCCGACATGGTCGCAGCCAGTAGTTTTTCACGCTGCGGGGTATCCACACCGTAGAAACACGGCCAAGCGGTTGGCGGTGACGCGATACGAAAATGCACTTCGGCGGCGCCGGCGTCCAAAATCATTTCCTTGATTTTGCGACTGGTTGTTCCACGAACGACCGAGTCGTCGACCAGAATGACACGCTTTCCTTGGATCAAAGCGCGGTTCACGTTCAGCTTCAGGCGCACACCCATATTTCGGATTTGTTCGGTCGGTTCAATAAAGGTCCGGCCCATGTATTGGTTGCGCGTGATACCAAGACCAAATGGAATGCCGCTTTCATGGGCATAGCCAATCGCTGCAGGCGTGCCGCTATCTGGAACAGGACAGACCAGATCAGCCTCGACCGGATTTTCGCGGGCCAATTCCACGCCGATCTGGCGGCGGGTTTCATAAACCGAGCGGCCACCGATGATGCTGTCGGGACGCGAGAAATAGACGTGCTCGAAAATGCAGAAACGTGATGGCTGAGGGCGGAACGGGTAGCTGCTTTGAATACTATCCCCGGTAATCACAACCATCTCGCCCGGTTTGATCTCTCGGACGAACTCGGCGCCGATGATATCAAGCGCACAGGTTTCCGATGACAGGGCAAAGCCGTCGCCTATCTTCCCAAGTACCAGAGGACGCACGCCCAAGGGATCACGCACACCGATTAGCTTGGTGCGGGTCATGGCCACAACTGAGAACGCGCCCTCGACACGGCGCAGCGCATCTTCCATCCGCTCTGGGATGTTGCGCTGTAAAGATCGGGCCATCAGGTGGATGATACATTCACTGTCGGATGAACTTTGGAAAATGGAACCGCGCTCGATCAGTTCCTTGCGCAGGGCGTCTGCGTTAGTGATGTTGCCATTGTGGGCAATCGCCGCTCCACCCATCGAAAACTCGCCAAAGAAGGGCTGCACATCGCGGATGGCTGCGCCTTTGGAACCCGCCGTTGAATAACGGACGTGGCCAATGGCCAGCGGGCCTGGAAGGGTTTCCATCAACGACTGTTTGGTAAAGTTGTCGCGCACATAGCCAAAGCGCCGCGCGTTGTTGAACCCCTGTTCAGGGCAATGGCTGACGATACCGCCTGCCTCTTGTCCACGGTGCTGAAGGGCATGTAGGCCAAGGGCCACGAAGTTTGCGGCATCGGTGACGCCGATGACGCCGAAGACCCCGCACTCCTCTTTTAACTTGTCGTCGTCAAATGGATGGGCGGGGGGCATTTCTAAGGACAA
>CAYVRN010000026.1:0-35773 GCA_964453855.1 uncultured Rhodobacterales bacterium | reverse complement strand
TTTTGTTGTATTTTCTGTAAATACAGAATTAACGCTTCGAGAACTGGAACGAACGACGCGCTTTGCGCTTACCGAACTTCTTACGTTCTACGACGCGGCTGTCGCGTGTCAGGAAGCCTGCGGCTTTCAGAGCGCCACGCAGCGACGGATCGTAAAGTTGCAGAGCTTTCGAGATGCCGTGCTTTACCGCACCAGCCTGACCCGACAGACCACCGCCTTTAACGGTTGCCATTACGTCGAATTGGTCTTCAACACCGGCAACGGTGAAGGGTTGGCGCAGGATCATCTGCAAAACGGGACGCGCAAAATATGCGTTAAGCTCTTTGCCGTTCACGGTAACCTTGCCGGAACCCGGCTTGATCCAAACGCGGGCAACTGCGTCTTTACGCTTTCCGGTTGCATAGGCGCGGCCCAGTTCGTCACGAACAGGCTCACGCGGGGTTTCTTCGATCACGACTGCGTCAGAAGCGACGGCACCCAGATCTTCGAGCGAGTTGATTTGATCAGACATGTCTTAGCTCCGGGTATTCTTCGAGTTTTTCGACTTCACGTCGAGGACTTCCGGCTGCTGTGCTTCATGCGGATGCTCGGCACCGGCATATACACGCAGGTTGGTCATCAGCTGGCGCGACAGACGATTGCCAGGAAGCATGCGCTTAACGGCAGCGGTTACAACGCGCTCAGGGTAATCGCCTTCCAGAATCTGCTCGGCAGTACGGAATTTGATGCCGCCTGGGTGGCCAGTGTGCCAGTAGTAACGCTTATCGCTGCGCTTCTTACCTGTCATCTGTACCTTGTCGGCGTTGATGATGATGATATTGTCACCCATATCCATATGGGGGGTGAACGATGCTTTGTGTTTGCCACGCAGGCGCATGGCGACGATCGAGGCAAGACGACCCAAAACAACGCCCTCGGCGTCGATCAGGATCCATTTCTTGTCGATGTCTGCTGGTGTAGCAGAGAAGGTTTTCATTTCGGGAAATCCCTAGTTTAGATTATGCCACAAACGGGACCAGGCCCGTCATTTGCGATTGGTGGGTTATACTTCGGTGTAAATTACAGTCAAGCGCATTAATCCTTTATTATACTCGTAATTTCAATGCTTTATGAATTAGGTATTATTTTACCCCATTACTCAAGCCAAGAATCTTCGTCCCTGGACATCGAAGAGCAAACCACCATAAAGCTTCACGACCACACGCTAAAACAAGTGATGAATCGGCTGCATATCTGGTCGACGATTTTTGGGGTTGACCGAATCTATAGCTTTCCACTAAACGCGCCGCACATTCGGGACCGATCCCAACTTCGGAATGTCTTCCGGGGGGGCGCTAAGGGACCGACTGGAACGCACTACTGGATTGAAAGGGGAGCGCCATGAAAGACGCCAACCTCTTCCAACTGGGGTACGGTCTGGAGACAGGCGCCCAAGAGGAAGACACCGCCCGCAGCATTGTCGCTGCGAACGACGATAACCCATACGCTCGTGATGTTTTTGACGAAGATCGCGATGATCATTTCATCCGTCGAGACGGCTCGGTATTTGCTGGCACGCATCTTATTATCGAAGTTGTAAACGGCCACGGTCTGGACGATGAATCTCGCATTCAACAGGCCTTCCGTGATTGCGTTGATGAATGCGGCGCCACTCTGCTGCATATTCACACACACAAATTCTCGCCTCAGGGTGTCAGTGGCGTCGCCGTTTTGGCTGAAAGTCATATCTCGGTGCACACGTGGCCTGAAATTGGCTACGGTGCGTTTGATGTATTCATGTGCGGCGACGCGAAACCATGGCTGGCTGTTGATGTGCTTAAAAAAGCGTTTGGAACTGCCGACGTGCGCGTCAAAGAATTGCTGCGCGGTGAAGGCGTTGTTTCCGAGGCAGGTGTGGCGGCATGAGCGACTGGATTCGCGAACCGCTTCACGATCACTACGGACAGTCCCTGCGCGTTTCGGAGATGCTTTATGACAGCAAAACCGAACACCAGCGTCTTAAAGTATTTCAGAATGGAACATTCGGGCGCGTACTGACATTGGACGACGTGGTACAGACCACGGAAGGTGACAATTTCATTTACCATGAGATGATGACCCACGTGCCGATTTTGACTCATGGGTCTGCAAAACGTGTATTGATAATTGGCGGCGGCGACGGCGGCATTGCTCGCGAAGTGTTGAAACACTCCTCAATTGAGCATGTTACCATGGTTGAAATTGACGCCGGTGTCGTCGAGTTTTCCAAAGAATACTTACCGATGCTTTCGCAAGGGGCCTTTGACGACCCACGCTTAAACCTAGTGATCAACGACGGCGCGGTCTTTATGAAAGAGACCACGGAAAAGTTTGACGTAATAATCGTAGACTCGACTGATCCCATCGGTCCCGGGGAAGTGCTTTTCACTGATACGTTTTACGGACATGCAAAACGCGCACTTACCAAAAACGGGATCATCGTGACACAAAACGGCGTGCCTTTTATGCAAGGCGAAGAATTGACGAATACAATGCGCGCCTTCCAAGCCTTGTTCAGCGACGCCACTTGCTATTTGGCAACAATCCCGACCTATGCTGGCGGCCCCATGGCCTTTGGCTGGGGAACAGATGGCAATGCGCGCCAAGTCAATTTTGAAGACCTTTCTGCTCGGTTTGAAGCATCAGGGTTGTCACCTGACTATTATACGCCTGACGTGCATAAAGGGGCCTTCTCACTTCCCGGTTACGTTTTAAAGCTAATGCCGTAATGGCGATATTTAACGTCACTAAAGGCTATATTTCGACGCGATATTGGCATACAGTTGTGTACCAACCCGTTGAAAAAAGAAACAAATCTCGCCTCATTCAACTATGGAAGTAAGTTTTTAAAATCACGGAAAAATACATCTATATTGTCTGTTGACGAATAGACTTTTTGACCTTAGCGTCTGCATCAATGATTAAGTCGGCCAGTCCGACGGGGAGAGAAAAAGTCAGGGTTGCGATTTCGCAACCCTTTCTTTTTTGGGAATGGTCATGGCAAATATTTGCCGTTCGTTTCACGACACCTGACAAGTCTATGTGCGCATGTTATGCGGATAAACAACGGAACATCATGGGAATATAAATATGAAAAAGTCGCTTTTTCTAGCCGCAGTCACTAGCTTGTGCCTGGTAACATCCGGGACAATAGCGCAAGAGGCGTCAAATTCGATTTCCTTTGATTACGACGCAGTTGAGAGTGGTGCACTTTATTTTAATTCGACACACTCGGATTGGCGTCTGCGTTGCCAAAAGGTTGAGGACGGTGAAGACCCCTGTCAGATGTTCCAATTGATTGCGGATCAATCCGGTTCGCCGATTGCTCAGATTGTCCTTTTCGACCTGCCGGCAGGTGAAGGCGTCGCTGTCGCTGGGGCAACTATCACTGTTCCACTTGAGACGTCACTTACTCAAGATCTGGTCATGCAAATCGATGACCATCCAGCCAAGGCCTATCCATACGCATTTTGTGACAAGATCGGCTGTCATGTACGTCTGGGACTTACGCCTGTTGAATTGAACTGGCTAAAACAAGGCTCGATCGCAAAAGTCGCAATGACCCCCTACCAAAATCAGGGAAATCAAATCGTGCTTCCGGTATCTCTAAGTGGCTTTACAGCTGGCTATGAGGCCCTGTTAAACGGATCTGGTCGCTAACGATCAAATCCGCTTAAGGGCAATCACAGCATTCAGCCCTCCAAATGCAAAAGCATTACTTATCGCAACGCTAACATCCGCGTCGCGTGCTTCGTTTGGAACGACGTCAAGATTGCAATCCGGATCGTATTCTTCATAGCCGATTGTGGGCGCTACCACGCCATCACGTAAAGCCATAATGCAAGCCAGCAGTTCAACTGCGCCCGTACCACCGATTAAATGGCCATGCATCGACTTGGTCGATGACATCATAAGATTGTCCGCATGCGCCCCAAAGGCATCCGCTACTGCCGCGCACTCAGTTCGATCATTGGCTGCAGTTCCTGTACCATGAGCATTTACATAACCCACAACTTCAGGATTAAGCCGCGCGTCTTGTAGAGCGCCCTTAATCGCTCTGGCCGCGCCTTGCTTGGAGGGCATGACAATATCAGACGCATCAGAAGTCATAGCAAAACCAACGACCTCTGCCAGAATATCTGCACCCCGTGATTTGGCGTGTTCGAACTCTTCGAAAACGAATATTCCAGCTCCTTCGCCTTGCACCATGCCATTCCTATTAGCACTGAACGGTCGACATGCGTCGCGGGACATTACGCGTAAACCTTCCCATGCTTTCACGCCTCCAAAACACAGCATCGATTCCGAACCGCCGGTTAGCATCACAGGTGCCATTCCGCTGCGAACCATCTGAAACGCCTGTGCCATGGCATGATTTGAAGATGCGCAAGCGGTGGAAACTGTAAAGGACGGCCCTTTCAGATTATATGCCATGCTGACATGGCTAGCCGCCGCGTTGTTCATGAGCTTTGGAACAACAAAAGGATGCACACGGTTTTTTCCGTCTTCATAGACGGAACGGTAGTTGTCGTCCCATGTCGAGACGCCTCCACCTGCCGTACCAAAAACAACGCCAGATTTTGCAGCGAGCTCTCCGGTCAATGTCAAACCGCTTTGCTGCATCGCTTCGTCTGCTGCAAGCAAAGTGAATTGCGTAAAACGATCGTACAGCGAAATTTGTTGGCGATTGAACTTTTGCTCGGGGTCGTAATCTTTGACTTGTCCACCAATTCGGATCGACAGGCGCTCGACGTCGCGGAAATCTAGGTCGCTAATCCCGCAGCGTCCTTCTTTCATAGCTTCCATCGTGTCGGGTACGTTTTTGCCTAAGGCGTTGATCGTACCGGCACCTGTTATAACGACTCGCTTCACGACTGCGCCTTCACCAGCTCTTCGACGGCGGAAATGATCGCAGCAACTGAGGAAATATCAAATTCGCTTTCAGAAGGGTTGTTCGCGTTAAACGGCACCTGAATGTCGAAGGCTTCTTCGATTGCAAAAATGCTCTCGACCAGACCTAGGCTGTCAATTCCCAGTTCTTCAAGCGTGTTGTCCAATGAAACATCGGACACGTCCAGAACGGCTTGTTCAGCAATGATTTCAATGACCTTGTCTTTGACACTCATCAGTCGTGCTCCCATGAAAGCTTTCGCGTGCTTTAATCGCTCTTACCGCTATTGAAAACAGATTTCTTCAAGGCCTCAATATCGCGAAGGAGTCTGGGTAGGCGTCGCAATCCCTTGTAGCCTTCGATATGTGCGTCTATCTTAACAGCCGGATACCCCATCACGACCCGTCCTGCCGGTACATTTGACAGAATCTTGCTTCCTCCGCCGGCAATCACACGATCCCCTACGAAAATATTATCAGCTACGCCTGTTTGACCACCAAGTACGACGTAGTTTCCGATGCGGCTTGAGCCCGCGACACCGGCTTGAGCGCACAAAAGGCAATGGTCACCGATAACGACATTGTGGCCGACCTGAACCAAACTATCGCATTTTACGCCGTTTCCAATTTTGGTCGGGCGCACGGTGCCACGATCCACGCTCGTTCCTGATCCCAGCTCTACATCGTCGCCAATTATCACCCCAGCTAGTGAGTGAATGCGCGCCCAAGCTTGACCGGCTGCGTTCACGTCAGACCCAAGCGTGTCTCGGGTTTCTTCAACAGCTGATTTTTCCGGCGTTACAAACGAAAAACCGTCACCACCGACCGAAACGTTCTGCTGTGTCAAGAAACGAGCACCTGTGCAGACATCCGCCCCGATTTTTGTTCCTTCTCGCAAGAGTGAATGCGCGCCGATGATTGAATTTGTCCCGACATAGACCTGAGGCGCGATGACTGTACCATCACCAACTCTGGCCCCAGCCCCGATTACGCAGAATGCTCCGACAGAAACATCTTCACCGATTTCTGCGCTGGGATCGATAACCGCTGAAGGGTGTATGCCCTTAGAGTAGCCCTGCCCCCGATCCATCAACGCAGAAAGGGCTGCGAGTGCATATCGCGGACGTTTGGGCAACAATGCCGCTTTTAATCCAAGCGACTGCCAGTCAGCATCAAGCCACAGCATTGCGGCTATGGCGTTTCCATCAGCGATCGCAGACGCATATTTTGGGTCCATCGCCAAGGCCAGTTGATCCGACTGGGCCAAAGCTGGCTCGGTCACACCAGTAACCCGTATTGTAGTATCCCCAACGGCATCAACGCCTAAGGCCAACGCGAGCTCTTTTATCGAATGGGACATCTGAGGTTCCTTGTGACGTTTGCCTTCATTTAGACTGCTTAAACGCCCAACTCCACCCCTGCAGACTCTAGCGCACTCCATATTTGCGCATCTCGACCATAGACGTCACGACGGTACCCCATGTTGCCATCAGCTGATCCTACCGCTGTTCGATACATGATGTGAATCGGAACGTGCTGTTCTAGATCGATTTGTGTTTCTTCACCGGTTTCAAGAGCCTCATGGAACACGCCTTCCGGGTCATTTGTTTGCAATGCAAGCAAGGCATATCCAAAATCAAATGGATCACCTAAGCGGATACACCCGTGACTAAAGGCCCTCGACTCCTCGGCAAAAAGACTTTTTGCGGGCGTGTCGTGTAAATAGATGTTGTACCGGTTCGGGAACATGTACTTAACCAAGCCTAATGCGTTGGACGTTGAAGGCGCTTGCTTCATGTCGAACGGAAAGTCTTCTTCAGTGAACTCGGTGAAATCCAATCCAAACCGCTCAACAATTTCACCTTCCGCATCGAAAAGGTTCAGGTAATCCAATGCAAACCTGTCTTCTTGTAGCAGAGGAAGATATTCTTTCGTCGCAATAGATCTGGGAACATGCCATGTGGGGTTCACAATCATATATTCGATCTCATCCGAGAATTCAGGACTGCGTCTATCTTCTTCTGGATGTCCGACAACTGAACGTGTTTCGAATGTAACCCGACCCTTATCCATGATTTTTACGTGGAAATCTGCGAGATTAACGAGAACGTGACGATCTCCAAGGTCCATGTTGGTCCAACGTTCACGCTCCATTGCAACGACAACCGATTTTAGGCGGCTCTCGGGGGACATGTTTATCATGGATATTGTTGACGGCCCTGCAATCCCGTCAGCCTTTAATCCGTTATTCGCTTGGAAATTGAAAACGGCATCCCGCAGAGCCTCGTCAAATCGTTCCGAGTAGGTGTTCTCAAGATACCCCAATGCTATCAATCTGTTGCGCAATGCGATCACACGCGATCCAGAGGAACCCATTTCCAAAAGTCCTCCAGCCTCAATGGTATCACCCCATCCACCTTGCGCAATTGAACGCAACAAACGCTGACGCTCTGCAACCAGCCGCGAATACTCTAAGGAGGACGGAGGCAGAGCTCGGAAGAAGGCTGATGGTGTGCTCTGAGCCAAAGCTGTTAAATAGGATTTTCGATCCCGATAGGGCACTTTTCGCACAATATGATCGTCTATCTCGCCTGGTTTGAGTAGGCCAGTTTGCATCATCTGAGCGTACTTCAGGTAGGCTTTTGTTGTCTCGATTTCGGCTATGGCCAACTCACTCTGAGTACGCGCATGTCTGATAAGATTGCTAAGCTTTTGTGCTTCGCTCTGAGTCGATGGAAGTCCGTGAAATTCAAAGGTGCTCAAAAACTCAAAGAAAGCAGCGCGCCGTTCGCGGACTTCGCGATTGCGTCCGGCCCATAATGGTGCATATTCGGATTCCGCGTAAAACTCCGCAATATCCCGATCACTTTGCGCCGTTTCCGAGATCATAAGCCTAAATTCGGCAGCTGCGAAGTCAGCCGTTGCCGTGCTAGACCACAACATTGCTGCTGCAATGATCAGTGAAACCGCTTTTAACCGAGAAACAATTTTCATCTTGATGCCTGCGCGCCATTTAATTCGAACTTTTGACTTGTTTCTAAACATAAGGAACAAATGTCCATTCACAATCACGCAATCAATTTAAACCGTTGCGTTTGCGACGCAGGTTGGGGCGCAATACTTAGTTGGCTCACGCGCGAATTTTTGCCGATTTCAGCCCTGAAATAACTTATATGAAATGAATTACTTTTCTGTGCCGCAACTTTATGTAATAAAGCGGGCACATTTGGGGATAACAACGCATAAACCTGCAGCAAAAGCGGGGATGCAGAGGACGGGACAAACAGTCAATGACCAATGGCACGGGCTTTACCCGCCGCGGTTTATTAGGCGCTTTTGCGGCAACAGCCATCACTGCGGCCCCTACTTTTTCGCAGGCAGCCGGTTTTTTAAGAGGCGCTGGCGACATACGGAAAATCAGGATGTACAATCCAAAGACAGGTGAAAGCCTGAACACGATCTATTGGGTCGATGGAGAATACGTTACCGAAGCGCTGAATGAGATCACATATCACATGAGGGATTGGAGAACCGGTTCGACCAAGTCGATCGACACACGCACAATCGACATCATGGCCGCCAGTCACAACCTTTTGGATGTAACAGAACCATATACGCTTCTTTCAGGTTTTCGGAGCGCTCAAACCAACGCCATGTTAAGACGGTCATCCTCCTCAGTGGCTAAGAACTCGCTGCACATGCGGGGACAAGCTGCCGACCTTAGACTTGCAAGCAGAAGCGTTACTCAAATGGCTAAAGCAGCAACGTCAGTGCGCGCAGGCGGAGTTGGCAAGTACAGAAGATCGAATTTTGTGCATATGGATTGCGGCGATGTTCGCACTTGGAACGGCTAAGCCTTCAACACACATTCATACATACACTGTTTAAAAATTTTCGCTTTCATGAATGTGGGTGGGATTATTGTGTATAGCCCGACTCCCCTGGCCACATACAGAATCTCCAACCACGTGAGCTCGATGAAAACGGAAGGTTTTGGCGCACCCAAGAGGATTCGAACCTCTGGCCTCTGCCTTCGGAGGGCAGCGCTCTATCCAGCTGAGCTATGGGTGCCTACTTGCGGTCTAGGATAAAGCCGCAATGGGTTCAATGGCAAAAAAGGTTCAGGATAAAAGATCGCGGCAAAGTTCAAGGCCATCGATCAATTTGTCGACTTCTTCCAACGTGTTATACATCCCAAATGACGCCCTACTTGTCGCGTTCAGAGCCAGATGGTCCATAAGCGGGCCAGCACAATGGTGCCCTGCCCTAACCGCAATTCCCTTTTTGTCTAGGATCGTGGATATGTCATGGGCATGCGCGGCACCGTTTAAAGTGATCGAGAAAATCGCGGCCTTGTTTGGCGCGGTGCCCTGCACGTTTATCCAATCAAGACTTTCTAGGCGTTGCCGTGCATAATCCGACAGCTTTGCTTCATGCGCCGAGATGTTCTCCATTCCGACATCCATTAGATACTCAAGAGCCGCCCCCAGTCCGATTTGCTGCACGATCCCCGGAGTGCCTGCCTCGAATTTCATGGGCGGATCGTTGTATATGACTTCGTCTCGATGAACTTCCTTGATCATGTCTCCACCCCCCAGGAAGGGGCGCATCTCAGCCATGCGTTCCGGCGCTACATAGATCGCTCCCGATCCAGACGGACCGTAAAGTTTATGTCCTGTAATCGCATAGAAATCGCACCCAATGTCTTCAACGTTTACCGGCAAATGTACGGCTCCTTGTGAGCCATCGACCAGAACCGGAACCCCCTTTGCTTTTGCAGACAAACAAATCGCTTTGACGTCAACGATGGTGCCCAAGACATTCGAAGTTTGGGTAATCGCTACGAGCTTTGTGTTCGGTCCTATTGCATCGATGACGGCCTGTGCATCCAGTGACCCATCTTCTGCAGGCTCCACCCATTTCAGTTTCACGCCTTGGCGTTCTCTTAAAAAATGCCACGGCACGATATTCGCGTGATGCTCCATCACCGAAAGGACTATTTCATCCCCATCCTGCAAGGTTGGCATTGCCCAGGCATAAGCCACCATATTAATGCCCTCGGTCGTTCCCGAGTTCATGATAATGCTGTTTTCGTCAGTCGCCCCCAGAAACCGCGCGATCGTTGACCGAACACCTTCGTATTTTTCTGTCGCAATATTCGAAAGTGTGTGCAGTCCGCGGTGGACGTTTGAATACTCGTCACGATAGGCGCGAGCAATCGCATCAATAACGACTTTAGGCTTTTGGGCTGACGCGCCATTATCCAAATATACCAGAGGCTTGCCGTTAATTTCTCGTGTCAAAATCGGAAAGTCTAAGCGGATTTCATTTACATCATACATATCCAGATATTCCCAATGTGCCGACGCCTATCAGGCTTAGCAGTATACTCAAGCCGGCGCTGACGCCTAAAACGGCCAAAACAAGCGACAACAGCCCAATGCCCCAGTGTTTGAATTTGTGAGCTTCGGTGACAAACTGAACCAAGATCCACATGCCGAATAACAACGACCCAATTCCGAACCACGACGAAAGAATTGGTGATACGATTGCCAGAATTGTCTGAACGACCTGTGCGAGCAACAAGAGCGTTTGGAGCCATGTTACAAGAGCAATAAACCCCTGCAACTCTCCTTGGCCACCCATTGCTTTGCCTGTCCAGAACAAGGCGAATATAAGAAACACCATATTGGAGGCCATAAACATCGCCAGAAAGAATGGTGAACTGCCCATGCCGAACATGGTGACAGGCGCTGCGGCCAACATTGTGACGTAGGTCAAAAGAACGCTCAGGATCACAACAAGAAGTACGGTGCTCCAAAGAACGTCACTGGCAAGTTTCATGCCTAAGATAATCCTAGCGGCAGATCGAGGGTCAAAAACCGATAAGCGTATAAGCTCTAAAAAAAACGATTTAAGGTCTGTCATGAGGCGCCTTTACAGGCTGCTCTTAGGCTTCCGAAAAGCACCCACGAGAATAAAAGCACGCCGGCTCCTGCAACGATTGCGGATTCTGTTCCTTTTCCAAGAAGCCCTTCGGTTAATCCGTTCAGCAATGATATTGGAGTGATCACCAGCAGGCTCCAGAATAACGCCAAGCGTGTTTCGTACCAATCTGCACCCTTGCACCCAAAAATGCGCAGCAACACACGCAAAACCCCTGCCAGAAAATATAGAACCAGCGGAATGATAAACATCCATATAAGGATTTGACTGCCCAATGCGGGACCGATGTCGGTGCTATTCAGATGAGCTTCGCGCGACAACACTGGCGTTTTTGCCACAAAGAACATCAAACAAGACGCCATCACGTAGATCAACGCTCGATCTTCCCGTCGACCAAACGCAAGATGCCTTTTCATCACTGCCCCCGGTTTACGGAAGCTTGCAACCATGTCCGTCGTGACTGACATTAACTTTTGTGCCTTTCAAGCCAGTCTTCTAGTCGACCCAAGATTTCATCGGCTATCTCTGGGTTTTCGATTTCTTCGACCGCTTCAGCCAAAAAAGCGAGAACAAGAAGGTTTGTCGCAGGAGCCTCTGGAACACCGCGAGAGCGCAGATAAAACAGGCTTTCCTCGTCAATAGCGCCCGTTGTGGAACCATGCGAGCAGGCTACGTCATCTGCGTAAATTTCAAGTTCTGGTTTCGCCAGAAACTGGCTGTCGTCATCAAGTAAAAGGGATTGGCTGATTTGATAGCCATCTGTCTTCTGAGCCCCAGGTTTTACCAGAATTTTCCCCTGAAAAACACCAGTTGCCCCATTGCGCAGCACCTTTTTGAAAACTTGGCGGCTCTCACAACGTTCCGCGTCATGCGTGATGAAAACCGTGTCGTCGTGATGGAAATCACCGTCACCTACGCAGGCGCCTGCGACGTGCGCAATAGCGTCGTCCCCTGTCAAGGTCAGGACGCACTCGTTACGGGTCAAAACCCCGTTCGCCGTCAGAGTGAAGGATTTAAACACCGAGCGAGCGCCAAGTTTGCCAAAAATATGTGTTGCAGCGCGGCGCTCGTGGTCACGACCTTGGGTTCTCACATGATGGAACACCGCATCGTCTGCGACATCAACCTCAAGCACCTTGTTGAATCGTGCAGCCGCCGGACCGTTTTCAAGAAGGGTAACCTCGCTCCCCTCTTCAAGACGAATTACATGGTGCAAATACGCATCCGATATTTCGCTTCGATGCAGATACGTGATGTTGACCGGTTTCGAGACTTTGCCAGTTACACGGATCAGCACGCCGTCGGTCGCGAATGCCGTGTTCAATGCGGCAAGCGGGCGCTTCACAGGTTCCTGACCCGCCGCCTCAAGTGAGCCGTAAACATCTTTTGCCCAGTGAATGTCTTTGCCCGCTACGTCGGCCAAACGTTCAATGGTCAGGCCTTCAAGCGACAAGTCATCCGAAGCGACTTCATCGAAGACGCCATCGACAAATACCAGATGCAGACGGTCCACTGATGCGAACACCGGGGCTTCGTCAGGGGTGAAAAGAGCGGCCGTTTGGGGTACGATATCGCACAAACTATCTGGACGAGTGAACTTCCAATATTCATCGCGGCGGCCAGGCAAACCCATATCCCGAAGTCGGGATAGAGCGCTTTCCCTATTGGTTGCGCTCCAGCCGCTGACTTGCAACGGAAAGGCGCTGATGCGAGCTTCGGTTACGTCGATTATTTGCTGCGCCAGAGCCATTAATCGACCTCCGCCAACAGATCGGCGTATCCATTGTGTTCAACTTCCAAAGCAAGCTCGGGTCCACCGGATTTGATGATACGGCCGTTGTACATAATGTGGACGATGTCAGGTTTGATGTGATCCAGCAGTCGCTGATAGTGCGTGATGACCAAGAACGAGCGTCCTTCGTCCCTTAAGGCATTCACACCATCTGAAACCAGCTTCATCGCATCCACATCTAGCCCCGAGTCCGTTTCGTCCAGGATACACATCTTGGGCTCAAGCATGGCCATCTGAAGAATTTCGTTACGCTTTTTCTCACCGCCTGAAAATCCAACGTTCACTGGACGTTTCAGCATTTCCGCGTCAATTTTCAGGGTTTTAGCCTTTGCGCGTACGAGCTTCAAAAAGTCTGCAGCGCTCATTTCTTCTTCGCCGCGCGCTTTTCTTTGCGCATTAACTGCCGTACGCAAAAAGGTCATGTTTCCAACCCCAGGAATTTCCACAGGATACTGGAACGCAAGGAACATACCCGCTGCTGCGCGATCTTCGGGTTCCATTTCAAGAATGTCCTCCCCGTTCAAACTCACACTGCCGCCGATCACCTCATAACCGTCGCGGCCTGATAACACGTACGACAACGTCGATTTCCCAGACCCGTTTGGCCCCATGATCGCATGAACGCTTCCCGGCTCGATCGTCAGATCTACACCCTTGAGGATTTGCTTATCCTCATCTTCAAGCTTGACCTGTAAGTTTTTGATTTCCAGCATTTTATCGTTTCCTAAGTCTTTATCAGACAGAGCCTGACATTTATCCAAGCACAACGGCTGTTCCGCTCGCGGACACCATCCGCATGTTGTTAATCACTTCATAATCCAGATCGACACCCACAACATCAGTAGCGCCAACCGCCGCTGCGCGATCTTCCATTTCCTTCAGTGCCACTTCCCTAGCTTTTGCCAGCTCTTGCTCGTAAGCTCCGGAGCGACCACCAAGAATATCAGTGATCCCGGCAAATACGTCACGGATGATATTCGCCCCTAGAATTGCTTCACCAACCACGATGCCCTTGTAGGATGCGATTTGATAGCCTTCGACAGACGGGGTTGTTGTAACGATCATTGGTCTCTCCTACGCCTTTGAGGTTCTATTTACCTTGTTGACATAAGTCTTGGCGACTTCGTCACCAATAACTTCGCGATTAATCAATTCGCGCAACGCGACAGTGACAAGGTCGGCGCTCATGATCACAGAGTCCGCCAATATCGACAAATGTTTTAGGTTCTCGTCACTCAAGCTATTCAGATCCATTAGGCCGCGTACAAACACAGCGTCGCCATCGGACAATTGGTTTTTGTGCAATCCTGCAGAAAACTGGCGACTAAAAGGATTTGTGCAGCGCAAAGCCTTAAAGAACAGGAACTTGTGCAGATGGAAGCCAACCTTTCGAAGCGACGCCATTTGATCGTCCAGCAAAGGCTGATCTTCATATAGTGGTATGGCTGCGACCTCGCTGATGACTGCAAGAGCGTTCGACAACACTCTTGTTCCATTGTCAAAAACTGCGGTCTCTCCACCCTGAATATCGATTTTCATAAGATCAAATTCTGGCAGACCTTCGACGTCGTCCAGGCGTTTGGTTTCTACGGGCACCCGATCAAGAATTCTCATTCCCCGATGGAAGCGGCCTGTGTATGTCCAGAAATTTTCGTTGGGTTCAAGCAAAGACGAAAAGCCGGATCCACTTGTGATTTTCAAGGTACCTGGATTGCCGTCGCCTACTGCGAAAGGGTAATAGTGTTCGCGGTCACCTTTATTTTGTAAAAGCTGTGCGTAGGCTTCAGGATGCGGTTCAAATCCGTATACCTCGCAGGCTCCCATATCCAACAAGGGCTTGTAGGGATTGTCGTTGATTGGGTTGGCACCCACGTCAACAATCCTTGTCAGCCGATCAGGCTGAAGCGCATCTATCAAAAACTGTGTGCGCCCTTGTTTGAATTTTAGCGCCATTGTTAACCCACGCTTCCTTCCAGCGAGATCGCGACAAGTTGCTGCGCTTCCATAGCAAATTCCATCGGCAGGGCCTGCAGCACTTCTTTTGCAAAGCCATTTACGATCAAGGCTACAGCTTCTTCTTCGTCCATGCCGCGCTGTCGGCAATAGAACATCTGTTCGTCATCCACCTTCGACGTGGTGGCTTCGTGCTCAACCCGGCTCGAGTTATTCTTGACCTCAATGTACGGCACTGTATGCGCCCCGCATTTGTCGCCAATCAGCAGACTGTCACACTGGGTGTAGTTCCGACTATTCTTAGCTTTCGGGTGCATCGAGACCAACCCGCGATAGGTGTTCTGTGCCTTGCCCGCGCTGATCCCTTTTGAGACGATACGTGACTTTGTATCCCGCCCCAAATGAACCATTTTGGTACCGGTATCGGCCTGCTGATAGTTATTGGTTATCGCGATGGAATAAAACTCGCCCTGGCTTTCATTGCCGCGCAGAATGCAAGACGGGTACTTCCACGTAACCGCAGAACCGGTTTCAACTTGGGTCCACATCACCTTGGAACGATCTCCACGACAATCAGCCCGTTTGGTAACAAAGTTGTATATGCCGCCCTTGCCGCTTTCATCTCCTGGGAACCAGTTTTGGACCGTCGAGTATTTCACCTCTGCGTCTTCTTCGATGATAATCTCGACAACTGCCGCGTGAAGTTGGGCGGTGTCACGCTGCGGAGCGGTACAGCCTTCAAGGTAACTAACGTAGCTACCCTTGTCGGCAATAATCAAAGTACGTTCAAACTGACCGGTATTTTCCGCGTTGATTCTGAAATAAGTGGATAATTCCATCGGGCATCGCACTCCAGGCGGAATGTACACGAAAGACCCGTCTGAAAAGACAGCACTGTTCAGCGTCGCGTAGAAATTGTCCGAGACCGGAACCACCGAACCAAGATATTTTTTAACCAATTCAGGGTGTTCGCGGATCGCTTCGGAAATCGAGCAGAAAATCACGCCAGCTTTTTCCAGTTCTTTCTTGAAAGTTGTCCCGACAGAAACAGAGTCAAAGACCGCGTCGACTGCCACCTTGCGCCCCTCGGCCGGCATGTCCTCTGCGCCGTCAACACCCGCCAAAATCATCTGTTCCTTCAAAGGGATACCAAGCTTTTCGTAAGTAGCCAAAAGCTTGGGGTCTACTTCATCAAGCGATTTGGGTTTTTCCGCCATACTTTTCGGGCGCGCATAGTAATACTGATCCTGGAAATCGATTTCGGGATAATTCACCATTGCCCAATCCGGTTCGTCCATATTGGACCACCGCTCGAACGCCTGAAGGCGCCACTCGGTCATCCATTCGGGTTCGTTATTCTTCTCGCTAATTAGACGTACAATATCGGGATTGACCCCTTTGGGGGCGTATTCCATCTCGATATCAGTATCCCAACCGTATTTATAGGTACTGACCTCGGCAACTGCATCAACAGTTTCCTGATCCACGCCTTCTTTGACAATAGAGTCCATAGCCGTCATTGGGTCATTCACCTTCTGTAGTCCGTTTACGCTGCGCGATTGCGCTGTTTGTTCCGTTGGCTTAGCCATGCGTCTGCAAAAGCCGCCAATTGATCTCTAGTTGTTTCCGGGCCGATACTGACCCGAATGGCCGAGGCAGCCTGAAGGTCACTGAAGCCATACGCCTGAAGCACCTTGCTTGCCCGAACTTTGCCGCTCGAACAGGCCGATCCCGCAGAAATCGCAAACCCAGCCAAATCCATTTGCATGACCTGGGTTTCTCCTTTCCAGCCCTCTGATATTAGGCAAGTCGTATTTGGCAGACGTTTTACAAACTTTCCAGCGAAGATAGTATCAGAAGCTGCATCTGCAATGTGCATTTCAAGAAAATCGCGATTTTCCGCAACCTCATCCCAAACGCCAAACGCGAGATCACGCGACGCGGCTTCCGCAGCGGCTCCGAATCCCACGATTCCAACCAGATTTTCGGTTCCCGCGCGGCGCCCCATTTCCTGACCGCCACCCTTAAGTTTGGCCGCCACATCTGTACCACGCTTGACGACCAACGCCCCAATACCTTTCGGTCCGCCCAGTTTATGAGCCGACACTAAAGCAGAAGTGCAACCCAACCAATGGAAGGAAAAGGGTATTTTACCAAAAGCCTGTGTAACATCGGACAGCGCCAACCCGCTTGGCAAATCCTGAACGACGCCAGTTTCAGAATTAGCCAGCTGAAGCACTGAACCTGCAGGATCGGAAACTAAAACCCGTCCGGCATTATTTGCCGTTAATGGTGTTTCGATCCAAGCTGCGACGGCATCATGTTCAATCTTTGAGCCGATCAATTTCCGGCCCTCTAGTGCGAGCGCCGCTGCCTCAGTGGCGCCGGACGTAAAAATGACGTCCGCACCGTCAGCGCCTAGCGCTGACGCCACCTGAGCGCGTGCCTTTTCGATCAAGGCCTTTGCTTTGCGCCCCTCTGAATGAACTGACGACGCATTTCCAACGATATCCATCGCGGAATACATAGCCTCACGCGCCTCTGCGCGCAGAGGCGTCGTTGCATTCCAATCTAGATACGTGCGCGCGCTCATTCCTCATCCACCACAGCGAACAACGTCGGGATCGCTCGACAGGGCGCAATTTCATTCTCCACGACGTCTGATAGTCTTGTCTGGTGCAAGAAAACGTAAACGTGCGCAGACAGACTTTCCCATAAGCGGTTCGTAACTGACTGAGCTTTCGAACCTGACAATCCGCCCGTTACGCCCGCCCCTTTGTGTAAAGCACTTACAGTTTCATCAACAGCTGCAAGTATATCCGACACGCGGATATCTGATGTTACCCGGGCCAGACGATAGCCCCCTCCCGGTCCGCGAACGGATTCGACCAAACCGGCGCGACGAAGCTTGACAAACAGCTGTTCAAGATAAGGTAAAGAAATGTTTTGGCGTTTAGATATATCTGCCAATGTAACGAGGTCACCATCTGGCTGAAGCGCCAAGTCCGCAAGTGCTACCATCGCATATCGACCTTTTGTGGACAGCTTCATGAACGACTTTTCCCCGAATTCATTGACGCCGACGTCAGCAACGATTAATTGCCTAAGACGACTTACAGTTACAGTAAGTCTTTAGAATGTTTCTAAGGTGCTTGAGAAAATCTGTCAAGAATTCCTCAACAACTTTAACAGGAGAGCCCATCCCTCATGCCCGAGGTCATATTTCCAGGACCGGAAGGTCGCTTAGAAGGCCGTTATCACCCTCAAAAAGATCGCGATGCGCCCATCGCTATTGTTCTTCATCCCCACCCTCAATTCGGCGGGACGATGAACAACAAAGTGGTCTACAATCTGCACTATGCGTTCTACAATATGGGCTTTACGGTGCTCCGCTTCAACTTCCGCGGCGTAGGGCGTAGCCAAGGCGAATATGATCAAGGCGTGGGCGAGCTTAGCGATGCAGCTTCGGCGCTGGATTACCTGCAGTCGATGAACAACAACTCAAAGCATTGTTGGGTTGCTGGGTTCAGCTTCGGTGCCTGGATTGGGATGCAGTTGCTTATGCGTCGCCCTGAAATCACCGGATTTATCTCGGTATCACCGCCGGCCAATATGTACGACTTCAGCTTTCTGGCACCCTGCCCATCATCCGGTCTGATCATCAACGGCGCGAACGACCGCGTTGCTCCTCCTGCAGACACCACTTCGTTGGTCGGCAAGCTTCAAGAGCAAAAGGGGATCACAATCACCCACCAAGAAGTTCCGGGCGCAGGCCACTTCTTTGACGAGCCGCATATGGGAACGATGATCGGGTCTGTCACCGATTACGTAAAACGCAGGCTGACCGAAACGTCACGGTAGAGATATGGGCGTAACAGAAGACCTTGCAGATGCCCTTGCACGCGACACGATCGCAGCGATGGATAAATTGAAAGATGAAAATCTTATCACTCAGGTTGCCAAGCAATTGGCAGCAACATCGACCACGGCGGAAGAAGCATACATGACCTCGATCAGAGTGCGCTTAGCCGAACGGCGAGCACGCCTTTACCTCAAAAAACGAGTCGCAGATTTTGCGGCTGGTAAATCTCAGGACACCCAAGACTAGGCGGCTTATCGTGGGCACAACAAGGGCTTCAAATGAACGGCACTGATCGCTTAAACGCCCAAATGGCATTCCTATGCGAGGTCGATAAGCTAAAGTCAATTTTGCGCGCCACACGACTGCACGACAACAGTCGTTTTGAAAACTCGGCTGAACACAGCTGGCATGTTGCGCTGTATGCGATGGTCTTGGCTGACCACCGACCGATTGGCAGTGATCCGTTTCGCGTGATCAAAATGTTATTAGTCCACGATATTGTAGAGATTGATGCAGGTGATGCACCTATTCATGGGGATTTCAACAAAGAGGAAATGGCGCGAAAAGAACAAATTGCCGCGGACAGGTTGTTCAGCCTTTTACCTGTTGACCAAGCACGAGAGTTTCGAGCTCTTTGGGATGAATTTGAGGCTGCTCAATCGCCTGATGCTCGATTTGCGAAGGCACTTGATCGTATTCCGTCACCTTTAGCCAACATGGCAAACGGAGGTGGCTCCTGGACTGAATATGAGGTTTCAGAAAGCGACCTGGATCGTCGCGTAGGTGTTCCCATCCAAGCCGGTGCCCCTGAGCTTTGGAAATGGCTAAAGACTAAAATCAGACAATGGTTTAGAGAGCATATTCCAACAGATTCGGTTCGATAAACCCGAAAGAATTTCCCCATGCCGGTAGCCTATATCCATCTGATTATTGCTGTAATTTTCGAAACTATTGGCACGAGCGCGCTACAGGCCAGTCAGCAGTTTACAAAATTCTGGCCCTCGGTTCTGGTTGTCGTGGCCTACGGTATAGCCTTCTATTTCCTTGGCATGACACTCAAAGCGCTACCGGTTGGAATTGCCTATGCATTGTGGTCCGCGCTTGGCATTATTTTTATTTCGCTTATTGGTCTTTTCGTCTTTGGTCAAAAACTTGATATTCCAGCAATCGTTGGAATTGGATTAATCCTTTTGGGAATCGTGATAATCCAACTCTTCTCAAAAACGACTGGACATTGAAGTCGCCTCAGGCATCCAGTTCTGCATCCCAATATAGAAAATCCATCCAACTTTCATGCAGGAAGTTCGGTGGAAATTTACGCCCGATGTTTTGCAAATCATGTGCCTCAGGGCATCTAGGAGCCTTGCGCAGTTGCATTTCCGTTTGTCGTAGAACCCTTGAGCCTTTCTTAAGATTGCAAGGTGAACAAGCCGCGACAACATTTTCCCAAGATGTAATGCCGCCACGCGCGCGCGGAATGACATGATCGAAAGTGAGATCCCCTTTTTGCCCGCAATACTGACATCGAAATTCATCCCTTAGGAATAAATTAAAGCGCGTGAAGGCCACGCGCTTTCTAGGTTTTACATAGTCTTTTAAGACGACTACGGACGGGATCCTAATCGACCGCGAAGGGCTATGAACGTAATCGTCATATTCGGCAACTATATCGACCCGCTCAAGCCATGCCGCCTTTATGGCCTCTTGCCATGGCCATAGCGAAAGCGGGTAATATGACAATGGTCGGTAGTCTGCGTTTAGAACAAGGGCCGGATGCTCTTTCAGCCTTCCAGGCGCTCGAACGAAATCGGATCTGAAATCTCCGCTCATATTGATCGCCTCCCACCCCTCTTTACCCATTATATAATGACGAGAATATTTCGATCATGATCACTATATATCGCGTCAGATCTGTGACAAGCCCCCAGATTTATGACGCCGATAACGAGGAAATTTCCAAAGACATGTTTTCCCCTCAATTTACTGTGCTAACTCACACCTTGCCGCGCACGCGCCCAAAAACAATTAACAATGAGCTTCACCCAAAACAGCGCCAATCGAGTTTGCCTGACAGGCTTGGTTTCCTACCCAATCATGGCCGCAGCTACGAACTGCTCTTTCGCACCGTCCACGGTCGTGCCCAAGGGGTGGATAGGATGGAGCAAGACACTTCTGTTGACAGGGACATCCTCAAGTATCTGGACGTGGCTTGAAGCCTGTAAACGCATCCGGCGCATCGCTACTTTTTCTTTGCTTTCTCCTTGGACCAGCCAAAGCTTACCCGGCTGCATAGAACCTTCAAGGATTAAATAAAACTCATAACGCTTTGTTATAATTTCATAATATCATTCGAAATGCTTATTGATGAGCGTTAAAGCTTTTGGTTGGTGACATTACAATCCCAGTTTGTCGCGCATAAAGGCAAGGGCAACGCTTAACCCATCCGGCGCAATCCCGTGCCCCGTTCCTTTCATTACGTGAGCAAAGACGTCAGACCATCCCGCCGCTTGAAGGGCTTCGGCAGCCTCTGGCAATGATTGCACGGGAACCACATCATCAGCATCCCCGTGAACAAGCAACACAGGAGGGCGACTGACGGCCTCATCTTTTAACAATTCAGGCTCAAGCAAACGCCCAGAGAAGGCAATAATGCCTGCAATTTCGTCTTCCCTGCGCGGGGCCACGTGTAATGACATCATCGTACCTTGAGAAAATCCGAACAGTACCACCTGCTCAGGCAGTACGTCTTCATCAACCATTAAGGCATCAAGAAAGGCATTTAGATCTTCAACCGCAGCATCCATCCCACGGCGTGACTCCTCTTCGCTAGAACCATCAATCCATGGAATGGGAAACCACTGATAGCCGAATGGAGATCCAGCGCAGTTTTCAGGGGCATCCGGAGCGATAAACAAAGTGTCCGGCAGATGCTCACCAAGTGGGTCGGCAAGACCAAGTAGATCGGCTCCATTTGCTCCGTAACCGTGAAGGAAAACGACAATTGAACGTGTCTCTCTTGAAAGTGGTTCTTTACGCTCTGCCTTCAATACCCGAGTCATCTGATGCCTTCCCTTTCTTTTGCAACTCTGTAGTAGGCCCACAAAAGCCGGGCTGCAACGCTTCTCCATGGGCTCCAGGCAATTGCCATCTGACGAAATGCTTTTTCTTTTGGACGGTTGGGTAAATCGAACAGGATTCGGGCACTTTCTTGCAAAGCTAGATCACCGGGCGCGAAAACATCTGCGCGTCCCAAGCTGAACATCGCGTAAATTTCTGCGGTCCAGACGCCGATGCCTTTAACATCAACAAGAGTTTCAATCACTGAATCTGAAGACGCATCTCTCAGTGCGTTAAAACGTATCCCTGAGGATGCGAGTGCCTTGGCATAGGAAATCTTTTGTCGACTTAGGCCACAGGCCCTTAGCTCATCTTCTGTTGCCCACGCGATTTTGCGGGGACCGGTCAGGTTTGCGGATTGTAATCTATTCCAAATCGCATCGGCGGCTGCCACACTCACCTGCTGGCTTACAATGGCCGATAGTAACGCCTCGAAACCGTCTTTGCGCCGACGAAGCGGCAACGGGCCTGTTTGCTCAAGCGCAAACGCAAACCGCGGCTCGATCTCTGCCAGCCAAGCTGCGCCTTCGTCTACGCAGGCTTTCGTTTCAATAATTCTTTCATCCATTATTTCACTCTACGCAGGCAACTCATTGCCGCCAAGACATTGCTTGCCGCCGTCAGTAAACATGTTTACGCAATCGAATATGACACAACACACCGACGACTCGCGCGCGAAGCGCAATGTGATGGTTCTTGTAATCGCGCAAGCGGTTCTTGGGGCCCAAATGCCGATGATCTTCACCATTGGCGGGCTTGCAGGTCAATCTCTGGCCTCAAATATTTGTTACGCTACACTGCCCATATCGTTGATTGTACTTGGCTCTATGGTCTTCGCCACACCGGTTTCCGCGATCATGCAACGATATGGACGTCGTTTCGGTTTTATGCTCGGCGCGATTGGGGGAATAGTTGGCGGCATCGTTGGTGCTTACGGCTTGTACTTGTCTAGTTTTCCGATCTTTCTTTTGGGCAGCTTTTTCACCGGCCTCTATATGTCGGCCCAGGGTTTCTATCGCTTTGCTGCAACCGACACCGCCTCTGATGCGTTCCGCCCAAAGGCCATTTCTTATGTCATGGCCGGAGGTTTGGCGGCTGCGATCATTGGTCCGCAACTCGTCAAAGTTACAGCCGATATGATGGTTATTCCCTTTCTGGGAACGTATATGGCTGTCGTTGCTGTAAACCTCTTCGGGTCGCTTTTATTTCTTCTTCTTGATATTCCAACGCCAGAAAAGCCTGCTTCAGATGCTCCGAAAGGTCGCTCGCGCTGGGAACTGATCACGACACCTAAGATTGCCGTGGCAGTTATCGTGGCGATGGTGTCCTACGCTTTGATGAACCTGGTGATGACTTCGACACCGCTAGCCGTTGTGGGATGTGGCTATGATACGGGAACCGCGGCCGATGTCGTCACAAGTCACGTTTTAGCGATGTACGTCCCATCCTTCTTTACAGGGCATCTTATCGCCCGCTTCGGCGTAGAAAAAGTGATGGGAACAGGTCTCGCGATATTAGCGGGTGCTGGTGCTGTTGCGTTACAGGGCGTCCAGCTTGAAAACTTTTTTATCGCGCTTGTTCTTCTAGGTGTCGGCTGGAATTTTGGGTTCATCGGCGCGACTACCATGTTGGCAAGCTCTCACGCCCCGGAAGAACGTGGCCGGATGCAAGGATTGAACGACCTCATCGTATTTGGCGGCGTGACATTAGCGTCACTATCCTCGGGTGGACTAATGAACTGTTCCGGAGGCACTGCGCAAGAAGGTTGGACAGCCGTCAATTTGGCGATGGCGCCGCTTTTGATGCTGGCCGGTGGGGCGTTGATCTGGTTGGTGATGCGTCCTACAGATCGGTGATCAGATCCAGTTAAAGGCGGTTTTCATCATCAGGCTTAGCCTTTTTGATATTCCGCTTTGCCCCAGTCGACCATCTGCCACAGCCAACGGATCCTTTATGGCTTGGCGCAGCACATGTTTTGCCTGCCAGCCTGACAACATGGCTCGACGTACTTCGGGTGCCATTATGGATGTGCCTTTATTGAGAGCTGCCAAGCCGTTCTTTGCCAAAGAGCAAACACCGTCAGGGCCACCATCCAACAACGGAATACGCCCGCGCCGCTCTAACTCTGGAATTGCGCAAAGCCAATTTGCAACAGCTACAGCGTAGCCAAAATCTGCGACACCCGTATCGGAAACACTGACAGACTGCGCCAGAACTTTGTAAAAAACACCTCCGGTTTGAGCCAGATAATCCTCAAAGTGTTCCGCACTTTCAAACGGTTCACGATAAATATCCCATCGGCGCACCTCGACAAAACCATCCAGCAAAACGGCTGTTTTAGGCGAAAGCACAATAGCCAACGGTGTGACAACTTCATGCCTGCGTACCGGGCCACCTGACGCGATTTCCGCCAATGCATCCCGCCACCACTGCAAGCGCATTTCTGCAATCATACTTTCCTGTGTGACCCACGGCGCGCGGGCGACCTCGATGGCAAAGGCATGCAGTGGAAAAAGTTTATCCCGCATCGCAACCGGAGCAGCCATTACAGCTGCAAACCTGTCAGGATCAGCTTTCAGAACGATCTCTGCACAGGCTTGAATATCAGACACTCGTTTGCACCAACTTCCAGTTAATTGCATCAAGCAGCGCCTCAAACGAAGCATCCACGATGTTGGCGGAAACCCCAACCGTCGACCAGCGCCGTCCCTGCCCGTCTTCGCTGTCGATAATGACACGGGTCACCGCTTCGGTGCCGCCTTGAGTAATGCGAACCTTGAAATCGACCAGTCTCATGTCGTCAATCATGTCCTGGTATCGTCCCAAGTCTTTCGCCAATGCCTTGGACAATGCGTTCACCGGACCACGGTCATTGCCAGTTTCATCAAGTGACTCACTGACCGACAGTTTCTTTTCACCATCAACTTTGACAACGACAACGGCTTCTGACAGCGAGACCATTTTATTGTATTTGTTTTTGCGTCGCTCAACAGTGACTTTGTAACGTTTCACTTCGAAGAATTCAGGGAGCAAACCAAGTTCGCGCCGCGCCAAAAGTTCAAAACTGGCCTGCGCAGTGTCGTAAGAATAGCCTTCGCTTTCGCGCTGCTTGATGATTTCGAGAATTCGCATCAAAGCGGGATTGCCCTTTTCGACCGCGATACCAGCATCCAACAGTCGGCGGATTAGGTTCGATTGCCCAGCCTGATTGGACATTGGGATGATACGGGCATTGCCGACGGTTTTTGGATCAATGTGTTCGTAAGTTGTCGGATCTTTCAGGATCGCGCTGGCGTGTAATCCCGCCTTGTGAGCGAACGCCGACGAACCAACATAGGCTGATTGGCGGATCGGCACGCGGTTGAGGATATCATCAAGTTTGCGGCTGATACGGGTCATGTCGCGCAATGCGTCATGCGTGATGCCTGTTTCAAACCGGCTGGCATAGGGTTCTTTCAAAAGGAGCGTCGGGATTAGCGTAGTCAGGTTCGCGTTACCACAACGCTCGCCCAATCCGTTTAGCGTTCCTTGTATCTGCCGCGCGCCCGCATCGACAGCCGCCAAAGAATTTGCGACCGCATGTTCTGTGTCGTTATGGGTGTGGATGCCGACATGATCGCCGGGAATGCCCGAGCCAATCACGGCCTTGGTGATCTCGTAGACTTCGCGCGGCAACGCGCCGCCGTTCGTGTCACAAAGCACCAGCCAGCGGGCACCAGCATCATAGGCGGCTTTCAAACAGCTCAAAGCGTAATCGGGATTTGCCTTGTAGCCGTCAAAGAAATGTTCGGCGTCAAACAACGCCTCACGCCCTTGGGCAACCATATGGGCTACCGAGGCTCGAATGTTTTCAACATTTTCCTCAAACGTGATCCCAAGAGCGGTTTCCACATGAAAGTCATGGGTTTTGCCGACCAAACAAACGGCTGGCGTGCCTGCGTTCATCACGCCGGCCAGAACGTCGTCATTTTCAGCGCTGCGCCCTGCCCGCTTGGTCATGCCAAAGGCGGTCATGGTGGCATTTGTTTGCGGGGCATTGTCGAAAAACTCGGAATCTGTCGGGTTCGCCCCGGGCCAGCCGCCTTCGATGTAGTCGACGCCAAGCTGGTCGAGCATCTCTGCGATCTGCTGCTTCTCGGCGGTTGAGAATTGCACGCCTTGGGTTTGCTGCCCGTCGCGCAGGGTGGTGTCGTAGATATAGAGGCGGTCTTTAGACATGATCACTCTCCTGACGACACAAGCCGCGCTCACATTGTCCTCTGCCCTTTACGCAGGCTTCCAGAGGAAGTGTCGTGTGTTTTGAGTATTTTTGCCAAGAAGAAGCCATTAGAGCGCCTCTAATTTGGATGGATCGAAGTTCGAACCTGCGATGAGTTCGACACCAGCTTTGCTCATACGAACCTCGACACCAGCGTCGATGAGAGCCGATTTGAGACGGTCTACTTCCGAAAAGTCTTTGGTTTGCATGGCGGTTTCTCGTATCGAATACAGTTGCTGTTCAAGTTTTGACAAGTCAACGTCTGGCCTTGAAGCCCAGTTTGGAGTCGTTTCGCCCATCAATCCCAGCAATTTCAAGCTGGCACGAAGTGACGGCAGATCATCCGCATGCGAAAGCTGATGGATTGCCGCAATTGCTTGGGATGTGTTCAAATCGTCAGCGAGCGCCTGAATTACTCCTATGTAAGGTTTGGAGTTATCAAGCGCACGATCCGCTTGCGCGTACCACTTCCGCAAAGTCGCCGCGGCTTCTTCCGCCTTCTTAGCCGTCCAGTCCATTGGCTTGCGATAATGCGTCGACAAAAACACAAACCGGATCACCTCGCCCGGAACGCCTTGTTCCAGCAAGTCATGCACCGTGAAGAAGTTGCCCAGAGACTTTGACATCTTCTTGCCTTCCACTTGCAACATCTCGTTGTGCAGCCAGAAATTCGCAAAGCTGTCCTCGCCTGCCTCGCAGCAGCTTTGCGCTTTTTCGTTTTCGTGATGTGGAAAGGCCAAGTCCAGTCCGCCACCGTGAATATCGAATTTCTCGCCAAACAGCGCCTTGGTCATTGCCGAGCATTCGATATGCCAGCCCGGACGCCCCCGTCCCCAAGGGCTGTCCCATCCGGGTAGGTCATCAGACGAGGGTTTCCACAGAACGAAATCCATAGCGTCACGCTTATAAGGCGCAACCTCAACCCGTGCGCCTGCGATCATGTCGTCGACCGAACGACCAGACAGTGATCCGTAGTTCTCATAAGATCGCACGTCGAACAGCACATGCCCCTCTGCCTCATAGGCGTGACCGGAGTTGATCAGTTCTTGGGTCATCTCGATCATTTCTGGAATGTACTGAGTGGCGCGTGGAGCAAAGTCGGGCTCAAGATTTCCAAGTGCACCCATATCCTCGAGATACCAAGAGATCGTTTCGTCGGTACGCTCTTGAATCAAGTCTTCAAGTGTTCCGTCTGCACCAGCCTCTTTTCGAGCCAACGCAGTCGCGTTGATTTTATCATCTACGTCAGTGAAATTTCGAGCGTAAGTAACCTTTTCCCAGCCATTCTCTTTAGCAACATGGCGAAGAAGCCTATTCAAAACATCAAACACCACCACAGGCCGTGCATTGCCCAAGTGAGCGCGGTCATAGACCGTCGGTCCACAAACATACATCCGCACGTTTTTCGGATTGATCGGCTCGAAGACCTCTTTCTGCCGGGTCTTGGTGTTATGCAGTTTGATCGTCGTCATAAGTCCCCCATGCGCAGTTGGCGCGGGCTTAGCAACTTCAAGACATTATGGAAATAGAAGAACAGCCCGCGAGGATATCTCAGCGGGTAATACAGCCAATAATGGTGATTACAGTGTTCATAAATGTGACTATGCCGCCGCCTTTATAGTTTGTCCAGAGATTAGCTGTAACTGACGACTTCGTATTCGATCCCGTCCGGTCCGTCGAAATAAAACCGACGACCCGGTTCGTAATCAGCATGATTGTGTGGAACAAATCCTTCGGCCTTTACCCGCGCCTCTACAGCTTCCAAATCGTCCACAACAATCCCAATGTGGTTCAGTCCACCGATTGTCGTATAATTGTCAGGTGCCGCATTCAGCGCTGTCGGCGGAATATAAAGCGCGAGGTAACTTTCATCATCGCCCACATGCACCGAAGTTCCACCGCTGATGGCTTCACCCTGCCACTTGATGCGCCAGCCAAACATTCTGCATAGTGTTTCAGCTGTTGCGATTGGATCGTTAACAGTAAAATTAACATGCTCTAATCTCATTTTTTATTTACTCCTATTGTTTTTCCGCGAGATTCTTGGGTGCCAGTCAGCGACTACTCCAACCACAGGGCAGCCCAAAACGGCCCCAACCCATAATAGATGCGTTTTGTCCCGCCCCTGCCGCCGTGAGGGGTGTATCCGATCATCGTAGAATTCGTGCGTCAAAGGCATCGCTCCACCTTTCTATTGATTTATGATGCGAATCTGACTTTACTTCTTCAAGTATACTTTAACTCAAGGATTATTTTATGCCTTCCAAATTTGGATTATCTATCGGCCAGGTCTCCGACAGAACTGGCTTGGCCGCCTCGGCCATCCGTTACTACGAAGATGAGGGGTTGGTTCGCCCGGAAAGAAATGCGGCGGGGCAAAGGCGATATGTCAAATCCGACATTCGGCGATTGTCGTTTATCATGCTGTCCCAAAAACTAGGCTTCACAATCTCGGAGATCCGCGAAGCTATGTCTCCGCTTCCGTTAGATCGTGCCCCCAACAAAGCGGATTGGACTCGCATTTCAAAAACGTTTGGCCAAGAACTTGATTTTCGAATTGCAAAAATGCAATCGCTTCGAGAGCGCCTGGATAGCTGCATCGGTTGCGGATGCCTGAGTTTACAAAGTTGCCATCTATACAATCCTCAAGATATCCAAGGCAGTCAGGGCCAAGGTCCACGGTTGGTATAAGCTCAGATCAACATTGACATTTGATCAAAGATAATACCCACGTAAAACAAAAGTCAGGTGAAGTAATGCGAGTTTCAGACCGTTTAACCGGTATCCTTGGCGAAGGTTCGGATGGATGGGGCGTATTCTACAAGGCCCGTCAAATGGTAGAGCAAGGCATCGAAGTCATTGAGTTGACAATCGGTGAACACGACATCCTTACTGATGAGAAAATCCTTTCTGCGATGAATAGGGCCGCTCTGGCCGGTCACACGGGGTATGCTGCGATCCCTGGAATAAATGAATTGCGTAAAGCGGTAGCTGACCGAATAGCAATCAGAACTGGCGTTGAAACAAATGAAGACAACGTGCTGATCACGCCGGGTGGTCAAGCAGCCCTTTTTGCCGCGCACGTTGCCGCGTGTGATCCGACGGATCGCGCCCTGTTTATTGATCCTTATTATGCGACCTACCCAGGAACTATCCGAAGCGCCTCCGCGGTGCCTGTTCCAATACAAACACGGGCATCAGAGGGGTTTCAGCCCGACCCAGAGGATATTCGAGCACTGGCAACCGGAGCTAAATCACTGTTGATCAACACTCCGAACAATCCAACCGGAGTGGCATATGACGAAAAAACTCTGCAAGGCCTTGCAAGTGTTTGCATTGAAAAAGACCTTTGGTTGATATCGGACGAAGTTTACGAAACCCAGATTTGGGAAGGAAAGCATTTGTCCCCTCGTGCTTTATCCGGAATGCGCGAACGAACTCTGGTCGTGGGGTCCATGTCCAAAAGCCACGCGATGACAGGCAGCCGCATTGGATGGCTTGTTGGTCCAAATAATGTCATCACACATCTTCAAAACTTATCAACTCATACCACGTACGGCGTTGCCGGATTTATTCAACATGCCGCAATTCATGCCTTATCATTGGGAGAAGAGTTTGAGAGTCAAATCAGTGAACCTTTTAGACGTAGACGCCTTTTGGCTTTGGATCTTTTAAATGAGCAAACTAGATTGACGACCATCCCGTCTAAAGGGGGGATGTACATAATGCTGGATATCCGTTCGACAGGCCTATCTGGCGAAGACTTTGCAATGCGTTTGCTAGAAAAGCATCACATAGCAGTTATGCCCGGGGAAAGCTTCGGTACGGCGGCTTCGGGGCATATCCGGCTTGCATTAACTGTTGATGATGTGCGGCTATCGCAGGCACTTAAAACACTCGTAGACTTCACAAATAGTTTTAGCGCATAAAGTGGTCGCTTTTTGACAATGTGTCGCATCTAGAAAAGACACGTTCCGCCCACCTGCCCCAAAAAGTCTAAAAACAGGAGGCTTGGCGTGCAGAGTGCCGAGAGCAAATTAGACATTGTGATCCGCACCATCGGTGCCGAACGAGGCCGAGCGGCGAGAGGAAGACCGCAAGGATAGTTCTTCAACTATCCTTACATCTTTCAACTCGGAATATCTAAAAATGAATGAACAAGTTTCAGCCCGCCCCCGTAGTGGCGGTCGCAATGCGCGCCGTGCTGCACGAGCCGCAGCCCTACCCGAAAGTCTGCGCCCCATCCGTCCCGGTTTGAGTGGCGGACAATATAAACCGCTCAGCGATGCTGACGTTTTAAAGATCCATCACGCAGCCCTTGATGCGCTTGAAACCATCGGTCTAGCCGATGCTCCTCAAAGCGGCATCGACTACATGACACAGGCCGGTGCGATTTTTGGAGATGACGGGCGACTTCGCTTTCCGCGGGCTTTGATTGAGGACACGATTGCCAAGGCCAATAGATCCCTTACCCTGTGTGCTCGTGATCCGCAGTATGATTTGGAACTTTCCGGAAGCCGAGTACATTATGGAACTGCTGGCGCAGCGGTTCACCTTGTTGATGTCGAGGGCAAAAACTACCGAGAGAGTACAGTGCAAGATCTGTTTGATGCTGCCCGCATCGTCGACCAGATGGATAACATCCACTTCCTACAGCGGCCAATGGTCTGTCGCGATATCTTGGATAATCGCGAGATGGACTATAATTCAGTTTATGCATCCTGTGCAGGCACCACAAAGCATGTTGGGGTTTCATTCACTGAACCCCATCACGTTGATGACGCTCTGGAAATGCTGCACATGATCGCGGGCGGCAAGAATAAGTGGCTAGAACGGCCATTTGTTTCGAATTCTAACTGCTTTGTCGTTCCCCCCATGAAGTTTGCAACTGAGAGCTGTCAAGTTATGGAGCGTTGCATTGAGGGCGGCATGCCAGTTCTTTTGCTCTCGGCTGGAATGGCCGGTGCCACTGCGCCCTCTACGATTGCAGGAGCTATCGTTCAAGCAGTCTCTGAATGCTTGGCAGGTTTGGTTTATGTAAATGCTGTCAAGCCAGGCGCCCCGGCGATCTTTGGCACATGGCCGTTCGGGTTGGACTTGCGTACAGGCGCAATGACCATGGGATCAGGCGAGCAAGCGCTTCTAACAGCGGGATGTGGACAGATGCATGCGTTCTATAACCTGCCAGGAGGCGCTGCGGCTGGCGCGTCTGACAGCAAGCTTCCCGATATGCAAGCAGGATGGGAACAGATGTGTACCAATGTTCTGGCCGGTTTGTCCGGAGTGAACATGGTGTACGAAGCCGCTGGCATGCATGCTTCGCTTTTAGGATTTTGTCTGGAGAGTTTGATTTTGGGCGATGACATCATAGGTCAGGCTCAGCGCTGCGTACGTGGGATCGAGGTCAATGACGAAACTTTGGCGCTTGATCAGATACGCGATGTCTGCATGGGTGGACCGGGCCATTATCTGGGTACGGCTCAAACCTTGGGGCGTATGCAAAGTGACCATGTATATCCGAACATGGGGGACCGGACTTCGCCCAAAGAATGGGCAGAAAACGGAAAGCCTGATTTGGTCGCTAAAGCAGTCGCTCGAAAAGAAGCTATTTTGGCAAAACCTTCGGCCGCGATGTTTGACGCTGCAACAGATATAGCAATCCGAAACAAGTTCAATATTCACCTTCAACCATGAATGTGGGGCTTTGCCCCGCATTCCATCCGAGGGCCCAAATAATATAGGGGCATTTTGCCCCTAGCCTTTTTCTGGCCCGCAGTATACGCGGAGCGCGAACAGAAAAAGGCATCTCAAATGGATCTTCGCAATATCGCGATCATTGCGCACGTTGACCACGGCAAAACGACGCTGGTGGATGAACTCTTGAAACAATCGGGCGCTTTCCGCGCCAATCAGGCCGTGGCTGAACGTGCAATGGATAGCAACGATCTGGAACGTGAACGCGGGATCACGATCTTTGCCAAACCAACCTCGGTCGAATGGAAAGGCACACGTATCAACATTGTTGACACGCCGGGCCACGCCGACTTCGGCGGTGAGGTAGAGCGTATTCTCAGCATGGTTGATGGCGTCGTACTACTAGTTGATGCTGCTGAAGGCCCAATGCCTCAAACGAAATTCGTGACCTCGAAAGCGCTCGCGCTGGGTTTGCGCCCGATTGTCGTTTTGAACAAGGTTGATAAACCCGACGGCGAACCTGATCGCGCTCTGGACGAGTGCTTTGACTTATTTGCCTCGCTCGATGCCAATGACGATCAGCTGGACTTCCCACACATGTATGCCTCGGGACGGAACGGTTGGTGTGATGCTGAGCTCGACGGCCCTCGGAAAGATCTAAGCGCCCTTTTTAACCTAATCGTGAACCACGTTCCAAAGCCGAAGCAACTGGCACATCAAAATGACGATTTCCGCATGCTGGCCACCACATTGGGGGCGGACCCTTTCGTCGGGCGGGTCCTGACAGGTCGAGTGGAAGGCGGTAAAATCAAAGTCGGAGCAACTGTGCAGGCGCTTAGTCGCATCGGTCAAAAGATCGAACAGTTCCGCGTGACAAAAATTCAGGCCTTCCGCGGTCTTCAGATGCAGGACATCGACGAAGCCGTAGCAGGCGATATTGTGTCTATTGCAGGCATGTCGAAAGCCACAGTGGCGGACACCATTTGTGCACTCGCAGTTGATGAACCATTGGACGCGCAGCCGATTGACCCGCCGACCATTACTGTGACCTTTGGCATCAACGATAGTCCATTGGCAGGTCGCGAAGGGAAAAAAGTTCAAAGCCGTGTGATCCGCGATCGCTTGATGAAAGAAGCCGAGTCAAACGTGGCTATTAAGATCGCAGACACACCAGGAGGCGAGGCTTTCGAGGTATCCGGTCGTGGCGAGCTTCAGATGGGCGTATTGATCGAAAATATGCGCCGTGAAGGATTCGAACTGTCGATTTCACGGCCTCAGGTGATTATGCGGGAAATCGACGGTCAACGTCAGGAACCGATTGAGGAAGTCACCGTTGACGTCGACGATGAATATTCGGGGTCAGTAATCGAAAAGCTGACTGGTGCCCGCAAGGGTGAGTTGACGGAAATGCGCCAAGCCTCTGGCAAAACGCGCATCATCGCGCACGTCCCGTCACGTGGCCTGATCGGATATCATGGAGAGTTTCTAACCGATACACGAGGCACTGGCGTTTTGAACCGCGTTTTTCATGGTTGGGCACCCTTCAAGGGTGCGATCCCTGGCCGACGTGCGGGTGTACTAATATCAATGGAAGACGGTGAAGCCGTTGCCTATGCATTATGGAACCTCGAAGAACGCGGCCGCATGTTCATCGGAGCACAGGCTAAAGTTTATCAGGGTATGATCATTGGCGAACACAGCCGTGACAATGATTTGGAAGTCAACCCTTTGAAAGGTAAGAAACTGACTAACGTCCGAGCCAGCGGCACAGATGAAGCAGTCCGTTTGACTACGCCGATCACTCTAAGCCTTGAAGAAGCCATCGCCTATATCAACGACGACGAATTGGTTGAGGTAACACCTGAGTCAATCCGCCTGAGAAAGCGTTACCTAGATCCGCACGAGCGCAAGCGGATGGCTAAACAACAATCCTAAACACGTTAGGGCGCCTTCGGGCGCCCTACTCGTCTTGAAATACAAAACTGGTTATTATCGACGTGTAGCGTAAATTTACTATGTCTTATCTGATCCAAAATGACTGGACCAACTGAGTGGCGAAGTTACCAGGTTCGCTTGCCACTACCCCTACCTTGAAAACTGGTGCATAAGGCACGCAAACTGAATCGTTGCACAATAAAGGACTAAGACGATGCACGACATACGCGCGATCCGCGAAAACCCCGAAGCGTTTGACGCCGCCATGGCACGACGTGGACTTACGGGTGTGTCGTCAGAGATTTTGGCTCTAGATGAGTCTCGCCGGTCTGCGATCCTGGCGGCGGAAACGGCTCAGTCCGAGCAGAAATCCGCTGCAAAAGACGTTGGTGCTGCAAAAGCTAAGGGCGACGATGCTGAATTCGAACGTTTGCGCGCACTTGTGGCGGCAAAGAAAGACGAAGTGAACGCCATGCAGGCCGAGGCGAAAGCCAGGGACGAAGCCTTAACCGAATTGTTAATGGGTCTGCCAAACCTGCCCTATGGCGATATTCCGGATGGAGAGGATGAGAACGATAACATCGAAATCCGCACCTTCGGCGAACCTCGCCAGTTCAACTTTGCACCGAAAGAGCACTATGAGCTTGAGGGCGTGAAGCCGGGCATGGACTTTGAAATGGCCGCCAAACTGTCTGGTTCGCGGTTTATGGTGCTTTCTAAAGGCGTCGCGCGTATTCATCGCGCTTTGGCGCAGTTCATGATCGACACGCATGTGGACGAGCATGATTTACAGGAAACATGGTGCCCTGTTCTGGTTCGAGACGAGATGATGGTCGGCACCGGACAGCTACCCAAGTTCGGCGAGGACAGCTATCAGACCCGAGAAGGGTGGTGGTTGGTACCGACGGCTGAAGTACCTTTGACCAACTTCATCAATGGTGAGACTTGGGCCGAGGACCGCCTGCCACAACGCATGGTTGCGCATACCCAGTGCTTCCGTTCCGAGGCTGGCTCGGCTGGCCGCGACACAGCAGGTATGTTGCGTCAGCACCAATTCGAAAAGGTCGAAATGGTCTCGATCGTACATCCCGACCAGTCGGAGGACGAACACAAACGCATGACCCGATGCGCTGAAGTGATACTCGAAAAACTGGGCTTACCCTATCGTACCGTGGTTCTGTGTACCGGCGACATGGGGTTTGGTGCCCGCCGTACCCACGACATCGAAGTCTGGCTGCCAGGTCAGAACACTTACCGAGAGATCAGTTCTGTTTCGACCTGTGGTGATTTTCAAGCGCGCCGAATGAATGGGCGCTTCAAACCTGCGGACGGAGGAAAACCTCAGTTCGTTCACACGTTGAACGGTTCAGGCTTGGCAGTAGGCCGCGCATTAATCGCGGTTCTGGAGAATGGTCAACAGGAAGACGGATCTGTGGAATTGCCTGCAGTGCTACATCCGTATTTGGGGGGCAAAACCAAGCTTACTGCCCAAGGATCATTGGCGTAAACCAGACAAATTAGAGACTGCCGCACTTGCCTGCGGCAGTCTTTGATTTTGTTTAAGGTGCATCTTTTTCCGATATTTCTTGGTCAATACTCCTGAAAGGGCCTTAGAAAAGTCTATACTTGACGTTAGCAGATACTGGTATCTTTGACTGACGGAGCTTGTAGACATGACATTTCTGGAAGCGAATAATAGGATTATGAGCGACAAGATCACTCCTGGCCCAGATCAAGAACGAGCGTTTCGCGCGGCCCTTGGCGCTTTCGCCACAGGAGTGACCGTGGTGACTACGCGAACCGACTTTGGACATGTCGGAATCACTGCCAACAGTTTCTCGTCGGTTTCCCTTGATCCGGCCCTAGTTCTTTGGTCCGTTGCCAAGGGATCTAAACGACATGACAGTTTTGCCGGCAGCGCGCCATTTGTGATCCATGTGATGGCGCGTGAGCAAGACCATATCGCCTCGGGGTTTTCCAACGATGCTATGGCGTTTCATGGCTTTGACTGGAAGGAAAACTCAGAAGGCGTACGCGTTTTAGACGGCTGTCTTTCCACCTTTGAGTGCTCAACAGAGGCGCTGCATGATGCTGGGGACCACACGATTGTAGTGGGTCGCGTCATACGTTTTTCTCAGCGCGTGGGAGAACCCTTGTTGTTTTCGCAGGGAAAATACGGTCGGTTTATTTAACATTTCCCCGCTATGGACCTTTTATTAAGCGCCACTTACAACAGCGCGATTGCTTCTGTTTAGGACCAGCCTATGACTTTTTCCCGCGCCATCAAAATTGCCCCGTCCATTCTGTC
>CAYVRN010000025.1:24898-35950 GCA_964453855.1 uncultured Rhodobacterales bacterium | reverse complement strand
CTTCCAGAGTCCGAAGATCGGTGTTTACGGCGTGGGCCGATTTCCACTGGTTCATACCTTCAGTGCGGCCCTGATAGATCACGCCCTTGGTGTCACAGACGATGCAGTTTTCATGGCGCGCGCCCATTGATTTCAGCAATTCGATACAGGCAATTCCTGCAGCACCTGCGCCATTCAGAACGATCCTACAATCTTCGATCTTTTTGCCACTGATGTGCAGCGCGTTGATCAGACCCGCCGCGCAAATCACGGCCGTGCCGTGCTGGTCATCGTGGAAGACTGGAATGTCCATCTCTTCCTTCAGCTGCTGTTCGATGATGAAACACTCAGGTGCTTTGATATCTTCCAGGTTGATGCCGCCAAAGGTCGGACCCATCAGCTTGACGGCTTTGATGAACTCCTGCGGGTCTTCGGTGTCCAGCTCGATGTCGATACTGTTCACGTCGGCGAAGCGCTTGAACAGAACCGCCTTGCCTTCCATCACCGGTTTACTGCCCAGCGCGCCCAGATTCCCCAGACCCAGAACCGCCGTCCCGTTCGAGATCACTGCCACAAGGTTGCCCTTGTTAGTGTAGTCATACGCAAGCTCAGGGTTTTCCGCGATGTCTTCACAAGGCACCGCCACACCCGGAGAGTAGGCCAAAGACAGATCGCGCTGGGTTGTCATCGGCACAGTTGCCTGCACCTCCCATTTGCCGGGGGTGGGTTCCAGGTGGAAGGCAAGCGCGTCTTCGCGACTGATCTTCTGTTTGGCCATCGTCTTTTCGTCCCTCTTGGCGCAATTCACGCCGATTTTTCGGTTTAACCTGCGGATTCCCCGCTCTAATGTCACGTCTTAGCACCGGGGGGTAGTCTGTGAACGCAAACATTACAAAAGTTACGCCTATGATGGCGCAATATCTGGAAATCAAGCAAGCCCATGCGGACGCATTGCTGTTTTACCGGATGGGCGACTTTTACGAGATGTTCTTCGACGACGCAGTCGCCGCTGCCGAAGCATTGGACATTGCCCTGACCAAACGCGGCAAACACGAAGGCGAGGACATCCCGATGTGCGGCGTTCCCGTTCACGCGGCCGAGGGGTATTTGCTGACCCTGATCCGCAAGGGGTTTCGCGTTGGAGTTTGCGAACAGCTTGAGTCTCCGGAAGAGGCTAAAAAACGCGGCTATAAAGCGGTTGTGAAGCGTGATGTGGTCCGGCTGGTCACGCCGGGCACTTTGACCGAGGAATCCTTGCTGGAAGCCCGCCGCCACAACTTCCTCGCCGCTTTTGCAGAAGTGCGCGATGAATCTGCGCTGGCGTGGGTCGATATTTCCACCGGCGCATTCCACGTCATGCCCCTTGCGCCCGTTCGGTTTGGGCCAGAACTGGCCCGTCTGTCGCCTCGCGAAGTGATCGTGTCTGAGTCAAAAGAGGCAGATTTGGCTGAAATAGTCTCTGAATCTGGCGCTTCTCTGACCTCACTCGGTCGCGCCGCATTTGACAGCACCGCCGCCGAGGGACGCTTAACAGCACTCTATAATGTCGGCACATTAGAGGCCTACGGCAACTTCACTCGCGCCGAAATGTCGGCAATGGGAGCAATTGTCGAGTACCTAGAGATCACCCAAAAGGGTAAACTCCCTCTGCTCCGCCCCCCCGTGCGCGAAGCCGAAGCCCGCACCATGCAGATCGACGCGGCCACCCGCCGCAATCTGGAACTGACCCGATCTATGTCGGGCGGTCGGGCAGGATCGCTGATCGCCTGCATAGACAGAACCGTAACCGCTGGCGGTGCGCGGCTTCTTGAGCGCCGCCTTTCCAGCCCCTCGCGCGTGCTCGATGTGATCCGTGATCGCCATGATGCGGTGGCTTTTGGGCTGGAACAGGGTCGAATTTCGGACCAACTCCGCGCCAGCCTACGCAAAGTCCCCGACCTCGACCGCGCGCTGTCGCGCCTGTCGCTGGATCGTGGTGGCCCGCGTGATCTGGCCGCGATCCGCAACACGCTGGAGCAGGCATCGATCATCGCCGAAACACTTCCCGAAGACCTTCCCGCGCTTTTGTTGCAAGCGGCGCAATCGCTCACCGGCCATGACGACCTGCTGGACCTTCTCGATCAAGCGCTCGTCGCAGAACCCCCGCTTTTGGCGCGTGACGGAGGCTTCATTGCGCCCGGTTATGACGAGGAGCTGGATGATTGCCGCCGCCTGCGCGACGAAGGCCGCAGCGTGATCGCCGGAATGCAAGCCGAGTATGCCGAACTCACTGGCATCCAAAGCCTGAAAATCAAACACAACAACGTTCTGGGCTATTTCGTCGAGGTCACAGCGACCCACGCCGACAAAATGCTGTCGGAGCCTCTGTCGGACACCTTCAAACACCGCCAGACCACCGCCAATCAGGTGCGCTTCACAACCGTCCCCCTGTCCGAGATGGAGACCAAGATCCTCAACGCGGGCGGGCGGGCGATCGAGATCGAAAAACGTCTCTATTCCAGCCTAAGACAGGCAATTTTGGATCAGCATGCGCCACTAGGCGATACTGCCCGCGCCTTGGCCGAGTTCGATTTGGCAACCGCCCTTGCCGATCTGGCCCGCGCCGAAAACTGGTGCCGACCAGAAGTAGACAGCTCGCGCGATTTGCATATCGAAGGCGGGCGCCATCCCGTCGTTGAGCAAAGCCTAAAAGCATCCGGCGACCCGTTTATCGCCAACGATTGTGATCTCTCGGCTGGCGAAGATGCCGCCGCTATCTGGCTGCTAACCGGCCCCAACATGGCGGGTAAATCGACCTTTCTCCGCCAAAACGCCCTGATCGCGATCCTTGCACAAATGGGCAGCTACGTGCCCGCAACCTCTGCCAAAATCGGTTTGGTCAGCCAGTTGTTCAGCCGCGTTGGCGCATCCGACGATCTGGCCCGCGGTAGATCAACCTTCATGGTCGAAATGGTCGAAACCGCCGCCATCCTGAACCAAGCCGACGACCGCGCCTTGGTCATCCTTGATGAAATCGGCCGCGGCACCGCCACCTACGACGGCCTGTCGATCGCGTGGGCCACTTTGGAACACCTGCACGACATCAATCGATCCCGCGCCCTTTTCGCCACGCATTATCACGAGATGACAAGTCTGGCTGGGAAACTTGGCGGTGTCGAAAACGCCACCGTCACCGTTAAGGAATGGGAAGGCGAAGTCATTTTCCTGCACGAGGTGCGCAAGGGTGCCGCAGACCGCAGCTATGGCGTGCAGGTCGCGCAGCTTGCCGGTCTGCCAGCATCTGTCGTCGCCCGTGCACGCGTTGTTCTAGAGGCTCTCGAAAAGGGTGAACGCGAAGGCGGCGCCACACAAAAAGCCCTGATCGACGACCTGCCCCTGTTTGCGGCCACACCCCAGCCAAAACCATCCCGTACGGTTCAACCATCCGCCCTTGAAGACGCCCTAAACACCATACACCCAGATGAGCTGACCCCGCGCGAGGCCTTGCAAATTCTTTATGACCTCAAGGAAAAATTCCGCACGTCCTAGTCAACGTAAAACACATTCGAATTTCTTTGACTGAAAGCATTTTTCAGCCAATAGTCATTTCATCCTATTGGAAACCGCGCGAAACCAACCTTGACCACCTGCAAAGGAGGATTGCGCATGGCTGACATAGTTGTTCTGGGCGCCGGCATTGGCGGCCTACCGATGGCATACGATTTAAAGAAAGAAGTGGGTACCAGCTGCAAAATCACGGTGATTTCAAACAGCCCGTACTTTCAGTTCACCCCGTCAAACCCTTGGGCGGCAGTTGGGTGGCGCACCAAAAAAGACATTACCATTGATCTGGATCCCGTTCTAAAGCGCCAGAATATCGACTTTATCGCGGATGGCGCCGCTAAGCTTGTGCCAGACGAAAACAAAGTGATCCTCGAATCCGGCAAAGAGGTTTCATACGATTATCTGGTCATTGCCACCGGCCCCGAGCTGGCCTTTGACGAGGTCGAGGGCCTTGGTCCCGACGGCTTTACTCAGTCTGTCTGTGCCATTGATCATGCTGTCGTCGCCAACGACGCTTGGGAAGAATTCTGCAAGAACCCCGGCCCGATTGTCGTGGGCGCTGTTCAAGGGGCATCCTGCTATGGCCCGGCCTATGAATTCGCCATGATCATGGACACCGACCTTAAAAGGCGGAAAATCCGAGACAAGGTACCCATGACCTTTGTCACCGCCGAACCCTATGTGGGCCACCTTGGCCTGGGTGGTGTCGGCGATACCAAAGGTTTGCTGGAAAGCGAAATGCGCAACCGTCACATCAACTGGATCACAAACGCCAAGGTGGACAAGGTAGAAGACGGCAGAATGCACGTCAGCGAAATGGCCAGCGCAGACGAAGTCAAGAAAACCCACGCGCTCGATTTCAAATACTCGATGATGCTACCCGCCTTCCGCGGCATCCCCGCAGTGCGCGGAATCGAAGGACTGGTCAACCCGCGCGGCTTTATCATTGTCGACGAACACCAGCGGAATCCGACCTTCAAGAATATCTATTCGGTCGGTGTTTGCATCGCGATCGCACCATTAGAGGCAACCCCCGTTGCGGTGGGCGTGCCGAAAACCGGCTACATGATCGAAAGTATGGTCGCCGCGGCAGCCGCAAACATCGGACAGGAAATCCGAGGCCTTGAACCCACACACGAAGGTACATGGAACGCCTTCTGCCTTGCCGACTTCGGAAACAAGGGCGTGGCTTTCCTTGCCCAGCCCCAAAACCCGCCGCGCAATCTGAACTGGGCCGCCGAGGGGCGCTGGGTTCACTGGGCCAAGATCGCCTTTGAAAAATATTTCATGCGCAAAGTCAGAAAAGGCCAATCAGAGCCCTTCTTCGAAAAAGCTATCATGGGCATGACCAAAGTCACTCGCTTGAAATAGTCCATACTTCTTCTTTGCCCAAATACTCAAAAACAAAGGGGTCTGCCCGCGCAGACCCCTTTTCACTTTTCCTGCGTGTGCCCGGAACGGGCGCACCCAACTTATTTCATCGAGCTGACGCCAACCTGCGCTGGACGCAGAAGGCGGTCGTGCAGCATAAAGCCAGACGCGGCAACTTGAATGATGTCGCCTGCTTTGGTTCCCGGAACCGGAGCTTCAAACATGGCCTGATGAATTTGCGGGTCAAACTTGTCGCCAACTTCCGGCTGGATCACTTCGATGCCGTGCTTTCCAAAAACGTTCAGCAGCTCTTTCAGCGTTAGCTGAACGCCCTCGATCAAAGCATCGGATGCTTTTTCATCGTCACCGCTGGCCGCTTCAACCGCTCGGACAAGGTTGTCGTAGACTGGCAGCATATCCCGCGCCAGCTTCGAACCGCCATAGTTTTCAGCCTCGCGACGATCCCGATCCGCGCGCTTGCGCGAGTTTTCTGCATCCGCCAGTGCCCGCATAAAGCGGTCTTTGTATTCGTCGCGCTCATTGCGAAGCGCCTCTAGCTCGTCCAGCTCGGCTTCTGCATTGGTCGGCTCATCTTCGCCAAACAGTTCGTCTTCGATGTCAGCGATTTCATCAAGGAAATCGTCTTCTTTGCGCTCTGCCATATCTCACCTCTAGTTCCGGTCCGAGACCATCCGTCCGACCAGTTGTGCCGTATAATCCACAATCGGCACGATCCGCCCGTAATTGAGCCGCGTAGGGCCAATCACCCCGACCGCACCGATAATCTTACGATCCGCGTTCATATAAGGACTTACGACCAAAGAGGAACCCGAAAGTGAGAAAAGTTTGTTCTCTGAGCCGATAAAAATGCGCACACCCTCACCGTCTTCGGCCAATTCAAGGAATTCGGCAATATCACGCTTGCGCTCAAGATCGTCAAACAGGGTGCGGATACGCTCAAGATCTTCGGCAGGCGCCTGACCGTCCAAAAGATTCGCCCGTCCCCGCACGATCAACCGCTCACTTTGGGCGCCTTCATTTTCCCAAACAGCAAGACCTGCCTCAACCAGCTGATGTGCCAGACTGTCAATTTCTTGCCGCCGCGCCGCGATTTCAGTTTTCAACATACGCTTCACGTCTGTCAGGGTCTTCCCCTCGATCAAAGCGTTTAGAAAATTTGCGGCCTCACGCATCGCGCTGGCAGTTTGGCCAAGCGGTGGCTGGAATACGCGGTTTTCAACGTGACCGTCTGCAAAGACCAAAACGACCAATGCCCGGTCAGCGGCCAGTGAGACAAACTCGATATGCTTGATCGGAGCTTCGTGTTTTGGCGCCAAAACCAGGCTTGCCCCTTGCGTCAGCCCCGACAAGGCCGATCCAACCCGATCCAATACCTGCGTAACATCATCCGAATTGCTGCTGGCCGTCGCTTCGATTTTTGAGCGGTCCGTTTCGTTCAGATTACCGACCTCTAGCAATCCGTCCACGAACATCCGCAGACCCATATGCGTCGGAACCCGACCTGCGCTGATATGAGGGCTGTCCAATAGTCCCAAAAACTCAAGATCCTGCATCACGTTGCGGATTGTGGCAGCGCTGACCTTTTCCGACAAAACACGCGACAATGTCCGCGATCCCACCGGATCGCCGGTTTCAAGATAGCTTTCGACAACGCGGCGAAACACCTCGCGCGAGCGGTCAGTCATCTCGGACAGGATACCATTACTGTTGTTCATGTGCCTTGCCTTCCGGTTTGCCATTAAAGTCGACCAGACAGAAAGGTCAATCGGGCTTGCGTTCGCACCCTGCGCCCCTGTATCCCCAAGCCAAAGACAAAAGGATACGAAATGCGACCCTCGGGAAGAAAACTAGACGAAATGCGCGCGGTTTCCATTGAAACCAATGTCACGAAACACGCCGAAGGCTCTTGCCTGATCAAAATGGGTGACACGCATGTTCTGTGCACCGCAACGCTTGAAGACCGCGTTCCGCCGTTTATCAAAGGGTCTGGTCTTGGTTGGGTGACTGCAGAATACGGCATGCTGCCCCGCTCGACCTCGTCCCGGATGCGCCGCGAGGCAGCGGCCGGAAAACAGGGTGGCCGCACCGTTGAAATCCAACGCTTGATCGGCCGGTCACTGCGCGCAGGCGTGGATCGCGTTGCATTAGGTGAACGTCAAATCACCGTGGACTGCGACGTCATTCAGGCCGACGGCGGCACCCGTTGCGCGTCGATCACTGGCGGCTGGGTTGCGCTGCGTCTGGCAGTCAACAAGCTGCTGAAAGCAGGCGACATCAAAAGCGACCCTCTGCTTGATCCGGTCGCTGCTGTGTCTTGTGGCATCTACGCCGGCCAACCGGTTCTTGATCTGGATTACCCCGAAGACAGCGAAGCAGGTACCGACGGAAACTTTGTCATGCTTGGCAACGGCCAATTGATCGAGGTTCAAATGTCTGCCGAAGGCGCAACCTTTAGCCGTGATCAAATGACCCAGCTGATGGATCTGGCCGACAAAGGCGTTGCTGAACTTGTTGCGGTCCAAAAGGCAGCAACAAGTGCGTAAGTTTGACGGCGACAAGCTGGTGATCGCCAGCCACAACGCGGGCAAGCTGCGCGAAATCGCGGAATTGCTTGCCCCGTTTGGTGTTACGGTCACATCTGCGGGCGACCACGGTTTGGACGAACCGGCAGAAACCGAGGATACCTTTGCCGGAAATGCCCGCATCAAAGCGCATTACGCGGCAAAAGCCACCGGCCTGCCCGCTTTGTCCGATGACAGCGGAATTACGGTTGACGCTTTGGATGGTGCGCCCGGAGTGTACACTGCCGATTGGGCCGAAACCCCGAACGGGCGTGATTTTCCGATGGCGATGACCAAGGTCTGGACGCTTCTCGAGGAAAAAAACGCCCCCGCACCGCGCACAGCCGCATTTAACTGCACTCTCTGTCTCGCATGGCCAGACGGGCATGACGAAATCTTTGAGGGTCGCGTAGACGGTCAGGTTGTCTGGCCAATGCGCGGCGAACGGGGCTTTGGCTTCGATCCGGTTTTCTTGCCCAACGGAGAAACGGAAACCTTCGGCGAAATGGACCCTGCCCGCAAGAAAGACATGAGCCATCGCTCGGACGCGTTCCGAAAACTGGTCGCAGGCTGCTTTGAGTGAAGATTGGCAGAACGGAGGTTTCGGCCTTTATATCCACTGGCCGTTCTGCCAGTCAAAATGCCCATACTGTGATTTCAACTCTCATGTCGCTGACTCCATCGACCAAACACGCTGGATTCGAGCCTATTCTAGCGAAATTCAACGATATGCTGCCGAAACCGGCCCGCGTGTTCTGAACACAATCTTCTTCGGAGGCGGCACACCCAGCCTGATGGCCCCCGAAACGGTTGACGCGATCCTGACGGAAGTTCGCAAAAACTGGCCTTTAGCCAACGACCCTGAGGTAACACTGGAAGCCAATCCAGGCTCGGTTGAAGCTGGTCGTTTTCAGGGCTACGCTCAAGCGGGGGTGAACAGAATTTCTATGGGAATTCAATCCCTTAGAGACTCTGACTTAAAGCGTTTAGGACGTTTGCACTCGGTTAGTGAAGCCCGTCAAGCCTTTGATATTGCGCGGAAAAGCTTTGATCGCGTCAGTTTCGATTTGATCTATGCCCGACAGGACCAAACAGTGTCTGACTGGCGGACAGAACTGTCCGAGGCGCTGTCTATGGCGGTGGATCATCTGTCGTTGTATCAACTGACCATCGAAGACGGAACCGCATTTGGCGATCGCTACAACGCGGGCAAGCTGCGCGGTTTGCCCGAAGATGACGATGCCGCAGACATGTATTTGGTCACGCAAGAGATTTGCGACCAGGCTGGAATGTCTGCCTATGAAGTGTCTAACCATGCCCAAAACGGTCAGGAAAGTAGACACAACCTGATTTACTGGCGCTATGGAGATTATGTTGGCATCGGTCCGGGCGCGCATGGTCGCCTGACGCGGGATGGTCAGCGCTTCGCCACCGAAACACACCGTAGTCCGGGACTGTGGCTGGCCGCATCTGAGCGCGGCTCTGGTGAAACGCTTCGATCCCAACTTTCAGCCGAGGATCAGGCGGTTGAATACCTGATGATGAGCCTGCGTTTGTCTGAAGGAAGTGATATTTGGCGGTATCAGTGCCTGTCTGGTGCTGAAATCAATACCGACAAGCTTAGCCATCTTAGCGATCTTGGGTTAGTCGAGGTCAAAGATCAAAAGCTGCGGGCGACCACATCGGGTCGCCCTGTTCTAAACGGAATTTTGCGCGAACTTTTGACCTGATTAGCCTTTGGTTAGGATCATGCACAGATCATCCAGCTGATCCAAGGTGTCATACCGGATCGTCAATGTACCGGATTCACCACCTGCCGCGTGGTTCAGCACAACCTTCATACCAATAGCCGCTGAAAGATCGCCCTCAAGCGCGACAGTGTCGGCATCTTTTGTGGCCGATGGCGTTGATTTCACGGTCTTTTTCGGCTTTTCACCGCTCGTGGACTTGGCAAGCGCCTCGGTCTGGCGAACTGAAAGACCCCCAGAAATGACCTTACGCGCCAAAGCCTCTGGGTCTTCGGCCGTGATCAATGCACGGGCGTGACCAGACGAAAGCTCGCCTTTCCGTAAGAACTCTTGGACGGATGAAGGCAGATTCAAAAGCCGCAGAAGGTTGGCTATGTGGCTACGGGACTTGCCAAGCGCCTCGGCCAGTTTTTCCTGAGTGTGCCCGAAACGATCCATGAGCTGACGATAGCCCAAAGCCTCTTCTAGAGGATTCAGATCCGCCCGCTGGATGTTTTCGATTATCGCGATTTCCAGAACCTCGGTATCGTCCAATTCACGCACCAAAACAGGCAGTTCGTGCAGCTGCGCAAGCTGCGCAGCACGCCAGCGGCGTTCACCCGCAACGATCTGATAGTCACCATCCCCCATCGGACGCACGATCAAGGGCTGAATGACACCCTTTTCGCGGATCGAATTGGCCAAATCCTTAAGTTCAGTATCATCAAAGGTTTGACGCGGCTGATCTGGGTTCGCACTGATTTTTTCAATAGGAACGGTCTGATCCGCTCTGCGAGTTCCAGTATCAGAACTAACCTCTTGAATTTCCTGTTTTTTTTCCGCGACATCCGCCATCAATGCAGAAAGACCGCGGCCCAGGCCCTTTTTCTTAACCATTTATCTTCTCCCCCAAGGATCAAGCCGCTTTACGACGATCCAGCATTTCTTTTGCCAAAGCACGATAGGCCATCGCTCCCTTGGACTGGCTGTCATATTCCAGAACAGGCACCGCAAATGATGGCGCCTCTGAAACCCGAACATTCCGCGGAACCTGAGTTTTGAACACCAAATCCCCCAAATTTTCGCGCGCATCCTCATCTACCATCTGGGACAGGTTATTCCGCTGATCGAACATCGTAAGAACGATTCCTTCTATCCGCAGATCTTTATTTGCCGTTTGACGAACCTCGCGCACGGTCAACATAAGCTGGGACAGACCTTCCAGCGCAAAGAATTCACTTTGAAGCGGCACCAAAACGGAATCAGATGCCACCATCGCGTTAACCGTCAGCAAGCTCAGCGACGGAGGACAATCAATGAAGACAAAATCAAATGCATAAACGTCCATGTCTTTTGATCGAAGCGCGCTCCGAAGAAGATAACTGCGGTTATCGCTAGAGTATAATTCCATATCCGCCGAGCTCAGATCAGTCGTAGCCGGGATAATCCACAGGTTTTTCGTGTTTGTTACCTGAATTGCGGACTGCAAATCGGCATCTCCGGTCAATAGATCATAAGTGGTCACATCACGCGAGTTCCGATCAATGCCAAGACCCGTCGAGGCATTTCCTTGCGGATCAAGGTCAACAACAAGAACCTTATACCCCATTTCAGACATGGCCGCTGCCAGATTAATCGCCGTTGTGGTTTTACCAACGCCACCCTTTTGATTTGCAACGGAAATAATCCGTGGATTGCGAGTGATTTTGTCAGGCACGATGTACGTCTCCAATTTTTAGAACCACGGCTTGGGCGTCGGTTTCACTTGTAATTGGCGACCAATCGAATGACCACGATTCTTGTGCGGTCTTTACCTCTTTTTCCCAATTGGCGCCTTTAGGAAACAGACA
>CAYVRN010000025.1:11472-24798 GCA_964453855.1 uncultured Rhodobacterales bacterium | reverse complement strand
CCACTTCCCAAATCTGCCCAATGCGTCCAGTTTTTGGGTGCGTGCTTAAAAACCTGCACGGAATCAATGAAGTGGCGTGACCAGGCCTCATCCAGGGTCAACTTGGAGACCAAATTGATCGCTGGATTCCACTTGTTCAAAAGCGCCAGATAATGCTCAAGACGCTCCAATGTTTCACGTGAAACATCCAAACCCAAACTGCGATCACTCATCGCGCGACCCGCTTCTTTTCAGCCTGACGCAGCTTCGCCAACAAAAGAGTCATCGCTGCCGGAGTCATTCCGTCAATTCGACCTGCCTGAGCCAGTGTTTCAGGGCGCGCTTTATCAAGCTTACCCTTAAGTTCGTTCGAAAGCCCCTCCAAAACCATAAAGTTGAAGTCCACGGGAATCTTCTGGCCTTCGTCCCTTTGCATCGCTGCAACATCACGCTTTTGCCGTTCGATGTAGTTAAAATACAAAGCGTCCCGAGCGATCTGCTGGCGAACCTCGTCGTCGATATCCGAAAGCGATGAATCAAGTTTTAACAAAGTGCCGAAATCAACGTCGGGAAATGCAAGTAGATCAAAACCGCTACGCCTTGAGCCGTCTTGATTTACGGATACACCAGCGTCTTTGATCTGCTTAGGTGTATATGTCACTTGGGATAGCCGATTTTTCGCAGAAGTTAGCCGTTCCAACTTGTCCTCAAAAACCGATCTTCGGAGATCGCCTACACACCCAAGCGCAATCCCCAACGGCGTCAGCCTTTGGTCTGCGTTATCCGCCCGAAGAGCCAAGCGGAATTCCGCACGTGATGTAAACATACGATAAGGCTCACTAACCCCTCTTGTAACCAAGTCGTCGATCATTACACCGATATAGCTGTCAGAGCGGCTGAAAATAACGGGTTCACGCTCGAATGCGGCCAAAGCAGCATTTATCCCCGCAACCAGACCCTGCGCTGCCGCCTCCTCATATCCTGTGGTCCCGTTAATTTGACCCGCAAGATATAGTCCTGAAATATCCCGAAGCTCCAATGTGCGCTGTAGTGCTCGCGGATCGACATAATCGTATTCAATCGCGTAACCCGGCTGAAGAATAACCGCGTCCTCGAGTCCATAAATTGAATGAACGTAATCTTCTTGCACCGATACGGGCAAGGACGTTGAGATGCCATTAGGATAAACCGTAAAATCATCAGCGCCTTCTGGCTCAAGAAAAATCTGGTGAGATGTTTTATCCGCAAAGCGAACGATTTTGTCTTCGATCGAGGGGCAGTATCGTGGACCTACTCCTTCAATGTGGCCCCCGTACATTGCAGATTGTTCCAAGTTATCACGGATAATCTGGTGGGTTTTCTCGTTTGTATGAGTAATCCCACAAGAAACCTGAGGGGCGGAAACAGACTTGGAAAGGAAAGAAAACAGAGCTGGCTCGTCGTCGCCCGGTTGTTCTTCTAACAAATCCCACTTGATCGTCCGCCCGTCCAGTCGCGGGGGGGTTCCTGTTTTCAATCGGCCTAAAGGCAATCCAAATTGATCAATTCTTTCGGCCAGTTTTATCGAAGGCTTGTCGCCCATCCGACCGCCAGATCTCTTTTCAGGTCCAATATGGATGATGCCTCGAAGGAAAGTGCCGGTTGTTAGAACTACTGATTTAGCACTAATTTCCGTGCCATCTGCCAAAACTGCCCCGCAAACGCGGTTCCCATCCATGATGAAATCGGCAGCCTCGCCCTCAACAATCTCCAAATTCTCTTGAGCTTCTGTAAGTCTCAGCATTTCCCGCCGGTAAATCTTACGATCTGCCTGCGCGCGGGGGCCTTGAACCGCTGGGCCCTTGCGTCTGTTCAAAAGGCGGAACTGAATACCTGCCAGATCGGCCACTCGGCCCATTACGCCATCCATGGCGTCAATCTCGCGGACTAGATGTCCCTTTCCCAAACCACCAATCGCTGGATTGCAGGACATAACACCCAAATCATTACGGCTAAGCGTGATCAACGCTGTCTTCGCGCCCATGCGGGCTGCGCCATGTGCGGCATCGGCTCCAGCGTGGCCGCCTCCGATAACGATGACGTCAAAATGTTTCACGTGAAACACTCCTTACTTTCCGAGGCAAAAACTCGAGAATATTTCATCCAGCAGATGCTCTACATCTACCCTGCCTACAAGGGAATCAAGTGACCGTACCACAGAGCGCAGATCCTCGGCAGCAATATCCGAAAATTCCGACCCGCGCGCAATGCTTTGCCGAGCGTCGTAAATTCTCGATAAACCTTGTTCAATCGCTGAGCGATGCCGCTCTCGTATCGCCGTTTTCACTCCAAGAGCGCGTTCTGACAGGATGGTCGATATCGATTGAACAAGCTCAGAAACGCCCTCGCCAGTTTTTCCAGAAACTCCCGGTCCATAGCCCATGAACACATCAGCCTTACCTCGTAGGACAATATCTTCAGGTTCGGGTGACATTGGGAGCGGTTCGTCGGACAACAGGAAAACACGCAAGTCAGCTTGTCCCGCACGCTGAATGGCGCGGTCGATTCCGATACCCTCTACCGGATCATCCGTTTCCCGCAATCCGGCTGTATCGAGCAGTGTGACAGGCAAACCGTTCAGGTCCATTCGAACCTCGATCACGTCGCGGGTTGTACCCGCGTATTCCGAAGTTATCGCCGCCTCACGTCCTGCTAACATATTGAGAAGAGTAGATTTTCCGGCATTAGGCGCACCAACGATCGCAATCTCGAACCCTTCGCGGATACGCTCGGCAACTTTAGCGCCTTCGGCCTCTTCTTTAAGCTGCGTTTCGACTTTGGAAAGAAGCTCTAAAACTTCGGGAAACACGTTTTCGGGGACTTCTTCGTCGGCGAAATCAATTGTGGCTTCTATCAAGGCAGCCGCTCGGATCAAGTCACGGCGCCAACCTTCCGCCCGGTCCCCTAGCTTACCTTCCAGAACACGCAACGCCTGCCGACGTTGGGCTTCGCTTTCTGCTTCGATCAGATCGGCCAGGCCTTCAATCTGTGCCAAATCCAAGCGCTCGTTTTCCAAGGCACGGCGGGTGAACTCTCCAGGCTCGGCCAGTCGCAGTCCTTCCAGACGGCCAAGCTCTGACAAAACAGCGCGCACAACAGCGATGGACCCATGCAGCTGAAACTCGACGACATTTTCACCGGTAAAGCTTTGCCCCGCCGGAAATGTCAGAACCAAAGCTTCATCCAAATGTGTTCCATCCGCTGCTTTCAAGCGGCGCAACGAAGACTGACGCATGTCCGGCACAGCTCCGGCAATAGACAAACATGCATCGAACGCCGCAGGTCCCGAAACGCGAACCACCGCGACGCCCGCTTTGCCTTGGGCGGTTGCTAGTGCGAAAATCGTGTCCATCGCAACGGGCCCCCTGACCCGAGGATCAGGTGTTCATGGAATCAAAGAACTCAGCGTTGTTCTTGGTCTGCTTCAGCTTCGAGATCAGGAACTCGATGGCATCCGTGGTACCCATCGGATTCAGGATGCGGCGCAGAACAAAGGTTTTCTGCAGGTCGATCTTGTCGACCAAAAGATCCTCTTTCCGGGTACCCGACTTGAGAATGTCGATCGCAGGGAAGACGCGCTTGTCAGCGATTTTGCGATCAAGCACGATTTCCGAGTTACCGGTACCTTTGAATTCTTCGAAGATAACCTCGTCCATCCGGCTGCCAGTGTCGATCAGCGCAGTCGAGATGATGGTCAGCGAGCCGCCCTCTTCGATATTACGGGCAGCACCGAAGAAACGCTTGGGGCGTTGCAGCGCGTTTGCGTCAACACCACCGGTCAGAACCTTACCCGAGGATGGCACAACGGTGTTAAACGCTCTACCAAGTCTTGTGATTGAGTCGAGCAAGATCACAACATCTCGTTTATGTTCGACCAGACGCTTGGCTTTTTCGATGACCATTTCGGCCACAGCAACGTGACGGGTCGCCGGTTCGTCGAAGGTCGAAGACACAACTTCACCCTTTACCGAGCGCTGCATGTCGGTGACTTCTTCCGGGCGTTCGTCGATCAGCAGAACGATCAGATAGCATTCGGGGTGGTTCTTTTCGATGCTGGCCGCAATGTTCTGCAACAGAACAGTTTTACCGGTCCGCGGGGGCGCCACGATCAAAGAACGCTGGCCTTTACCAATCGGTGCAACCAGATCAATGATACGGGCCGAGCGGTCTTTGGTCGCTGGATCATCAGTTTCCATCTTCAGACGCTCGTCCGGATACAGCGGCGTGAGGTTGTCGAAGTTGATCTTGTGCTTGGCTTTTTCCGGATTTTCAAAGTTGATCTTTGAAACGTTGGTCAGTGCAAAGTAACGCTCTTCTCCGTCGGGAGCTTTGATAAGCCCTTCGATAGTGTCACCGGTTCGCAGCGAAAACTTCTTGATCATATCGGGAGAGACATAGATGTCATCCGGACCCGGAAGATAGTTTGCCTCGGGCGAACGAAGGAACCCGAAACCATCTTGCAGTACCTCTAGCACACCATCGCCCGAGATTTCCCATCCCTCGTCCGCACGTTCGCGGAGGATCTGGAACATCATCTCGCCTTTTCGCATGGTCGAGGCGTTTTCGATCTCAAGCTCTTCAGCCATCGACAAAAGGTCTTTGGGGCTTTTTGCTTTCAAATCAGCAAGGTTCAGACTGTCGGTCATAGGACGACTCCTGTCAGCCGCGATCACGGCACAATGTTCAGTTTTCAATTCGGAGGCCCGCTGCCCGGACGGGTGCGGTTTAAGCGCCGTGTAAAGACCGTGACGCTGTGAGTCAAGAAATCAGAAAGGTCTGACGATAACAGAAACCACAATCACGATCATAAGAAGCGTTGGGACTTCGTTCATCATACGGTAACGACGACCGTTTAACACATTCTCACCCCGCTCAAAGTCTTTACGGCGTGCTGCAAGCCACATGTGAAACCAGGTCATACCAATAACTGAAAGAAGCTTGGCATAGGGCCAGACAGCGCTCCAATCGATCACTCCAGGTGTGATGGCCATGACAAACCCTGCGATCCAGGCAGCAATCATTGCATTGTTCATGATGAACTTCAGAAGCTTCAGCTCCATCGTTTGGAAAAGCTCATCTGTTTCAGTTCCAGTTTGAACGCGTTCAGCGTGATACACGAACAATCTGGGAAGATAAAAAAGGCCTGCCATCCAGCTGATCACTGCCATGATATGAAATGCCTTTACCCATGGGTAAACAAGGGCCAACAGGTCTGCGATCATTTCAGTGTCCTTCTAGGTAACTGTTCAAGCGGTTTAAACGGGCGGGCCGTACCCCCTTAATATTAAATAAAGAAAGAAAAGAAAGTTGATGATTATGTAGGCACGTTACTTTCTGTGGATTATTGAAGTGTCCAAAGAGTTTTCCACACATTGGTTTTATGTGCGTGATTTTTGGGATTACGTCAAAAAAAAGGAATAATTCCTATATTATTCAGTTTCTTAAGTAACTTTGAGAATTTTGAGCTCTGTGGATAATTAAACAAAACTAACTTTACTCACAGCGAAAACTTATTCAAACCCACAAGGGATGAAATTCGTAGACTTCGGTGAAACGGGTGTGTTTTCCCGCAGGATTAGGTTTATCCGACGCCGGGCCAGATTTTCGTCGAAACAGTACGCGACAAACCCACGGGCTTACCCACGGAGTTATCCACATGACCCATCAGATCATTCTTGCCTCGGCGTCTGAGATCAGGCGCAGTCTGCTGAAAAACGCAGGCGTTTCCGTGCGTACAGAAGTGGCGCGTATTGATGAAGAAATGATTAAAGCTGCCATGGAAGCCGAGGACTCGCATCCCAGAGATATTGCGGATGCCTTGGCAGAAGGAAAAGCGCGCAAAGTGTCGATGAAGCATCCCGACGCTTTGGTGATCGGCTGCGATCAGGTTCTGGATTTCAAAGGTCGGATCTATTCCAAGCCCCGATCCGAGGATGAAGCAAAAGATCACCTGAAAGCGTTTCGCAACAATACCCACGCATTGTTGTCAGCCGCGGTGATTTACGAAAACGGTGAACCCAAATGGCGCCATGTCGGAGTGGTGCGTCTTGCGATGCGGGATTTCTCGGACAGTTATCTGGATGACTATGTCGCGCGGAATTGGGGCTCGATCCAGCATTCTGTCGGGGGATACAAGCTTGAAGAAGAAGGCGTCCGGTTGTTTTCCCGCATTGACGGGGATTACTTTACAGTGCTTGGTATGCCATTAATTGAGCTATTGAATTACCTGACAATACGCGGGGTCCTAAACGGATGAGCGACAATAAAATACCTTTAGCCGGCGTGATCGGTCATCCGATCGCCCACAGCAAATCTCCTGCCCTTTTCAGTCATTGGTTCAAAGAATTGGGCGTGCGCGGACATTACATTCCTATGGACGTGATGGATGGCGATCTAGAGCAGGTTTTGCGCACACTACCAAAACAAGGGTTTGTTGGCTGTAATATCACGATCCCTTTCAAGGAACATGCGCTTTCGATCGCAGACAAGGTTTCGGATCGCGCAACGCTGATCGGGGCTGCGAATACGCTTAGTTTCTCCGAAGATGGCAGTATCTATGCCGACAATACAGACGGCCACGGATTTATTCAGAACCTGCGCCAAGGCGCACCTGATTGGCAGCCAACTGCGGGTCCAGCGGCGGTTTTGGGCGCAGGAGGCGCATCGCGGGCGATCATCAACGCGCTGTTGGAAGAAGGTGTTCCCGAAATCCTTCTGTCGAACCGTACCCGCATTCGGGCCGAGACGATGAAATCGGATTTCGGCGCTAAAATAACTGTGGTGGATTGGGTCAAGTCTGGCGAAATGCTGGCCGATGCGGCAACTGTGGTGAACACAACCTCTCTTGGGATGGTTGGCAAGGCCGAGTTCCGCGTACCTTTGAAAGAGCTTAGTCCTAAGGCGGTAGTGAACGATATCGTCTATACGCCTTTGCAGACGAAATTGCTGGAAGAAGCCGCGGAAATCGGCTGTCGGACGGTCGATGGTTTGGGGATGCTGTTGCATCAGGCGGTTCCAGGGTTTGAGCGCTGGTTCGGCATGCGCCCCGAGGTAACAGAGAAAGCCCGCGCGGCTATTCTGCGATGAGCTTTGTCATCGGGCTGACCGGATCTATCGGAATGGGCAAATCTTCGACTGCGAAACTTTTCGCGGCGCAAGGATGTCCGGTCTGGGATGCCGATGCAGCGGTTCATCGGTTGTATGCCGCTGAAGGCGCGGCGGTTATGCCGATGAAGGATGCCTTTCCCGAGGCAATAGTCGATGGCGCAGTCAGCCGCGAAAAGCTGAAAGAGATTATGGGCCGTGACCCATCGGCGTTGAAAAAGATCGAAAGCATCGTTCATCCTCTGGTCGCCAAAGACCGTGCAGATTTCATCGCGGCCAATCCTGATCAGATCGTAGTTTTGGATACGCCACTGCTTTTCGAAACAGGGGCGAATACCTCAGTCGATGCCGTGGTCGTTGTGACAATTGACATGGACGAACAAAAACGCCGCGTGCTTGAGCGCGGCACGATGACCGAAGAGCAGTTTGAAGCGATCAAAGCCAAGCAAACCCCTGACATCGAAAAACGCGCCGGAGCGGATTACATCGTTTTGACCACAACGCCGGAACATGCTGAAATTCAGGTCAGGCAAATACTGGATGACATCAAGGGTAAAATGAATGCGTGAGATCGTTCTGGATACCGAAACCACGGGGTTTGAACCAGCCAGCGGCGACCGGATTGTTGAAATCGGGGCGCTTGAGCTTTTCAATCACGTACCGACGGGCAAGACCTATCACCAGTATATTTTCCCCGAACGAGGCATGCCGGACGAAGCTTTCGGAGTTCACGGGATCGGACCGGATTTGCTGGCAGTTCCGCGTGATGCAAAGCCGGGCGAAGTGACGTTGAAAGATAAGCCCGTTTTCTCGAAGGTCGCGCAAGGGTTTGTGGATTTCATTGGCGATGCGAAGCTGGTGATCCACAATGCCGCTTTTGATATGAAATTCCTGAATTACGAGCTTAAACAGCTTGGCTATGCGGAAATCCCGTGGGAGCGAGCAGTGGATACCTTGGCCATTGCCCGCAAGAAATTCCCGGGCTCGCCCGCGTCATTGGATGCCCTGTGCCGCCGTTTCGGGATTGATAACTCGGATCGTGTTTTGCACGGCGCCTTGTTGGACTCGGAAATCCTGGCCGAGGTGTATCTTGAGCTGATCGGCGGGCGCCAGCCCGACTTTGCCTTGTCACGTGCAGGCATCGACAGTGACCATTCCGAAGGCGAACGCTGGCGGCCGCAACCGCGCCCGACGCCATTACCCTCGCGGATCACAAAAGAAGAAGCCGCCGCCCATGACGCCTTTGTTCAGGCGATGGGCGACGGCGCTTTGTGGAATAAGCTGACCGGTTAGATCAGGCGTCGGCTTTTGGTGTTTCGCCTGCGGCTTGCTGTGCCTTAATCTCTTCAGCGCGCTTGACCAGCTCCTGACGATAAAGCGCAAGGAAATCAATGGTTTCAAGGTTCAGCGCTGGGAAGCCACCGTCACGGGTGATGTCGTGGGCAATGCGGCGGACGAACGGGAAGATCATACGTGGGCATTCGATCATCAGGAATGGGTGCATTTGTTCCTGCGGGACGTTTTCGATCTGGAAAATACCCGAATAGTCCATTTCAAGAATGAACAGTGTATCACCAGAGCCTTTGTTCGTGCTGGTGACCTTAAGCTTCATGATCACTTCGAACTGGTTTTCAACCGGACGTGACCGTGGCTCAAGATTGACCTGAATTTGAACCTCTGGGGCGACTTCACCGGCCAGACCCTTCTGGGCCAGAATGTTTTCAAAAGACATATCGCGGATGAACTGGGTCAACACGCTCAATTTCGGAGGGGTTGCCTGCTGCGCTTCCGGCTGTGCTGCCGCCCCGTTACCTGCACCGTTTTCGGCCATCTAAGAATTCTCCCTAAATTTAGATCGCCAAGCCTTAACAGCTTGCGCTAACAGGCTCAATGCTTGGTCCAGCCCGAAGGGGAATGAGTTGGCTTTTTTGGATGCGGCGGCAGATCTTCGCCTTCGTTCACCTCGTGATACTCGGTTTCGATGATATCCTCTGGTGTGTTTCGATAGCTGCGCTGCTGGGCACCCATCTGGAAGCTCTGAACTTTGACCCGTGCGCGGATGTAGTTAAAGGCCATCGTCCGAAATGCCGGAACCAGAAGCGCGAACCCAACAGCGTCGGTAAAGAAACCCGGAGTCAGCAAGAGTGCGCCGGCAAACAAGATCATGGCACCATGCGCCAAAGGCTCGGACGGGTCCTGAAGCTGCGAAAACGATCCGCGCAGATTTTCCAAAGCCTGACGGCCCTGTTGACGGACCAAATGCGTGCCGATAATCGCGGTCAGCACCACAATCGCCAAGGTTGGAAACAGGCCGATAAATCCGCCCAATTGGATAAAAAGCGCGATCTCAATGATTGGAACGGCGATAAAGATGAAAAATAACCACATAGTGACCTCTTTTGTGGACAAGTCCGTTGCGGTGGACTTGACCCTTTCGGTAACTTACATAGGTGCAGATGGCGGGCGATGAAAGCCCTGCCCCAATTTGAGGTCACGATGAACAGTTCGATTATTCAGCTTTTGGTACTTGCGGCAATCGCGGTATTTCTGATCCTTCGTCTAAAGAATGTGCTTGGCACACGCGAAGGTTTTGAAAAACCGGTATCAAAGGCCGAGCCCATTGCAGCGCGTGGCCCCAAGCGCGATTTCGAAGTTATCGAAGGCGGTCCTGACCGCGATATCATCGACCACGTCCCCGAGGGCAGCTCGACCGCAGGTGCTTTGGCGCGTATGAAAAAGTCAGACCCCGATTTCGAAGTAGCTGGGTTTCTGCAAGGCGCCCGTGGCGCCTATGAAATGATCCTGATGGGGTTCGAGGCCGGCGATATGGACGGCATAAAGCCCTACATTTCTGAAGACATCTTCGAAAGCTTCAACGACGTTGTTAAAATGCGCGACGAGCAAGGTTTGAAGATTGAAGCGAAATTTATCGGTATCCGCGAACTGACCCTGACCGAAGCTGTTTTTAACGAAGCCACGTCCGAGGCCGAGGTTTCTGTGCGATTTGTCAGCGAAATGACCTCTGTCGTGAAAGACGCCGAGGGCAATGTTGTCGAAGGCGACGACAAGCAGGTCAAGCGTCAACGCGATGTCTGGACTTTTGCGCGCGTGATGAATAGCGGCGATCCGAACTGGCAACTGGTCGCCACCGGCGAATGAGGCGTCTGCGGACAGCGCTTCTGGCCCTGTTCGCGGCAACGGCTCCGGTATGGGCCGATGTGACGGATGTCCGCATTCTGTCTTTTGACGACCTGAACGGCTGGGCCGACGATAATCACGCCGATGCGCTCGAGGCGTTCCGATCCACCTGCCCTGATATGACTCAGCCGGATTGGCACACGCTTTGTGCCTTGGCGTTAAACCCGACCAACCCGAAAACCTTTTTTGAGCTGTTTTTTCGTCCCGTTCTTATTTCCGACGGGGACGATCCGCTGTTTACTGGATATTTTGAGCCCGAGCTGAACGGGTCAGCGGTGCCGACCGCGCGGTATAAGTACCCCGTTTACGCCCCGCCAACTGACCTGCCCCGCCCTTGGCCATCGCGCCGGATGATTGAGTCGACAGATATTCTGCATAACCGCGGACTTGAGATCGCTTGGGTCGATGACCCAACGGCGCTGTTTTTCGCGCAAATTCAGGGTTCGACCCGCATCAACATGACCGACGGAAGCACAATCCGTTTGGGATACGCAGCAGCGAACGGGCACGACTATAAATCTATCGGACTAGAGCTGATTGAGCGCGGCGTGCTCCAGCCGCATCAGGCGTCTGCACAAGCGATTTCAAACTGGGTGCGCAGCAACCCCAATGACGGGCGCGAGTTGCTGATGCACAATCCTTCCTATGTCTTTTTTCGCAAGATTGACCGGATAAATGGCGCGGACGGGCCGCTTGGCGCGATGAACTGGCCCCTGACGCCGTTACGCTCGATTGCAGTTGATCCTGAGTACGTGCCCTTGGGCGCTCCTGTCTGGGTGGAAAAGAACGGGTCGCTTCATTTGCGTCGGTTGATGGTCGCGCAGGATACCGGATCGGCGATCAAAGGTGCTCAGAGGGCGGATATCTTCGTTGGAACCGGCGATGTGGCGGGTCAGGTCGCCGGCCAATTGAAAGATAGCGGCAGGATGGTGGTTTTAACCCCGATCCAAAGGGCTTATGCGATGCTCGAGGAGCTGGATGAATGAGCCGCCATCGCAAACTGAAACCCGAGGAAGAGGCGCTTTGGAAGAAAGTCGCTGAAACGACCGAGCGGATACATCCAGCGCGGCCATCTTTTATGCCTGATCCCGAGGTGCGTCGCCCGAAAAGCTCGAAGAAGAAACCAGAAACTTCGAAGCCAAGACCAGAGCCCATCCCGTCTTTCCGTGTCGGTCAGGCGGCAGGTGGAAAGCCAAGCGACGACCTGTTGCCCGCGATAGCCGATCGCATCCGCAACGCGCCGGTGCACATGGACCGCAAGACGTTTCAAAAAATGTCACGCGGCAAACTGGTGCCCGAGGCAAGGATTGACCTACACGGGATGACATTGTCCCAGGCGCATCCAGCGCTGAACGATTTTATCCTGACTTCATTCGCCCGCGGGCTGCGTTTGGTGTTGGTCATAACGGGCAAAGGCAAAGAAAAAGACACCGGCGGCCCCATTCCGGAACGCAAGGGTGCGTTACGCCATCAGGTGCCTCAGTGGCTGCGCATGGCCCCGTTGGGCGCGGCGGTCATGCAGATTTCAGAGTCCCACCTGAAACACGGCGGCGGCGGAGCATATTACGTGTATCTACGCCGAAGACGGTAATGCCCGACGGGCTTGCCGGATGCCAAACCACACCATTGCGGTGGTCAGCACGAAAAACCCCGAGATAAACAGATATTGGGTCTCAAGCCCGACCCCAAGGTCGATGAGCGTTCCTGTGATCCCTGGCCCCAGGGCCGACCCCAAAACCATGATCGCCGAGGCCAGTGCCTTGATCGACCCCAGATGCCGCGTGCCGTAAAACTCAGCCCAGAAGGCATTCGGCACCGTGGCTTGCGCGCCCGTTGTGGTGGCGAAAAAGGCGATGCCCAGTACGATCAGCACCAGCCCGTCGGCAACGCCAAACACCCAGAAGGCGGCGATCATCGGCAGCTGAATCCACGGGATTAATCGCGCAGTGCCGATTTTATCAAGAACCCAACCGGCAAACATCATAGAAAGGATGGAAAGGCCGGTGTAGATCGGGAACAGCGACACCAGCTGGATATGCTCCAGCCCTTTGATGTTGGCATAGTGTACCTGCTGAAAAAAGAATGCCGTGCCAAAGGCGGGCGGCCCCAACAAAGCGGGAACCATGAACCAGAACAGTGGATGCCGGATCGCCTGCCCCCGCGTCCAGTGTTGCGCGTTCATACCAAGGCTTTGATCTTCCTCGGCAAAAGATTGCGGCGTGCGTTCTTTGCGTAGCAAAAGCAGCAATATAGGTACGCCCGCCAAGGCAACAAACCCCGAGGCTACCCACAGCAAACGCCAGTCCAGAAAAGCTAGAAGCGACACGAACACCAGCGGCAAAAACGCCTCGCCCACCGAAAAGCCCAACCCCGCAATCGCCAATGCCCGCCCGCGTGCGGCCACAAACCAGCGGGCCATTGCGACAACGGCTAGATGGCTCATCATGCCTTGGCCGGAAAATCGCAGGGCGAAGATAACGAAGGGCAAAAGCCAAGCGGCTGTTACGCCTGCCATAAGAAAACACGCCAGCATGACCATTGGCAGGATCACCATACCCAGCGCCCGAATGCGGAACCTGTCGGTCAACGCCCCCGCCCAGACCATCACCACGGCCGAAGCCCCGGTGCCCAGCGTATAGATACCGCCCCATTCGCCGTGCGAGAGGTTAAATTCGGCGCGAATTTCTCCCGCAAAGATCGAGATGAAATAGGTCTGCCCAAAGCCCGACAGCATGGTCAGCAGGAAGCCTGCGGAAAGCCAAGGGGCGTTTGAGCGAAGAAAGATTAGCGCGTTCATGGCGCTAGTTGGGCGAAGGACTGGGGGGTTGGCAAGAGAATTCTAACCACCTGTCATCTGTCACGTGACGGTTGACGAAATCTTAACTGTTGCTAGGTTAGAAGAAGCCCATGATTGATGCCGGCAGAATACGGAACAAAGGGCTGAAACTTTTTTGGGTCAAGGGTGACCCCAGAAAGCTTCGGCCTGATTGGGTGCCTCGGGTAAAG
>CAYVRN010000025.1:8621-11372 GCA_964453855.1 uncultured Rhodobacterales bacterium | reverse complement strand
GCCTTGCAGATGCAGTTCGATACTTGGCACGCAGAAAACACGATAAAGGTCGATGTTGCACCCTTAGAGTGGGAAAACGAAGCGGCTTAAAGCGTGTTTATCACCCCCGTTTTCGCGGGGGTGACAGGTTTTACAATACGTACCTGCTCATATCCGCAGATTTCGCCAGATCGCCCAGATGTTGATCCACGAACGTCGCGTTGACCGTTACGGTTTCCCCGCCCCGATCCGGCGCCGAGAAAGACAGCTCTTCGAACACCCGCTCCATCACCGTATAAAGCCGCCGCGCGCCGATGTTTTCGACGGTCTGGTTCACGTCCGCTGCGATTTTGGCCAGCGCCGCGATGCCGTCGTCGGTGAATTCAACCGTGACTTCCTCGGTGCCCATCAATGCGGTGTACTGGCGGGTCAGGGCGTTGTCGGTTTCTGTCAGAATGCGGACGAAGTCTTCTTCGGTCAGGGCGCGCAACTCCACGCGGATCGGCAAACGGCCCTGTAATTCCGGCAACAGATCCGATGGCTTGGCGATGTGAAATGCGCCCGAGGCGATAAACAGGATATGGTCGGTTTTCACCGGACCGTGTTTGGTGGAAACGGTGGTGCCTTCGATCAATGGCAACAGATCGCGCTGAACCCCTTCGCGCGAGACATCCCCGCCGCGTGCTTCCTGACGTGCGCAGACCTTGTCGATTTCATCAAGGAACACGATTCCGTTCTGTTCGACCGACTCAAGCGCAATGCGTGTGACGGTTTCGTCGTCGAGCAGTTTGTCTGCCTCTTCGCCGATCAGAACTTCGTAGCTTTCGGCAACGGTCAGCTTTTTGCGCACGGTGCGCCCGCCAAAGGCCTTTCCGAAGATATCGCCCAGGTTCATCATCCCCATCTGGCTGCCCGGTTGGCCCGGTATATCCATCATGCTCATGGGGTTTGTGTTGTCGGCAACGTCAAGCTCGATCATGGTGTCGTCCAGCTCGCCCGACTTAAGCTTTTTGCGGAACATCTCGCGCGTACCTTCGCGGGCGTCTGTTCCGGCAATGGCCTCGATCACGCGATCTTCGGCGGCTTTGTGGGCGTTAGCCTTGACCTCTTCCCGCATAAGCTCGCGGGTCTGGTTGATCGCTGCATCCACCAGATCGCGGATGATCTGTTCCACATCGCGGCCGACATAGCCGACTTCGGTGAACTTGGTCGCTTCGACCTTGATGAACGGCGCTTTGGCCAGACGCGCCAAACGACGGCTGATCTCGGTTTTACCGACGCCGGTGGGGCCGATCATCAGGATGTTTTTGGGATAAACTTCGTCCCGCAGATCATCCGCCAACTGCTTGCGCCGCCAGCGGTTGCGCAGGGCCACAGCCACAGCACGCTTGGCGTCCTTCTGGCCGATGATGAAACGGTCAAGTTCCGAGACAATCTCGCGGGGGGTCAGGTCGGTCATGATAGCTACTTACTTTTCAATCGTTTCAACGGTCAAATTACCGTTGGTATACACACAGATATCCGCTGCAATCGCCATTGCTTTACGGGCAATTGTTTCTGCGTCGTGGTCGCTGTCCATAAGGGCGCGCGCGGCTGCTAGGGCATAGTTGCCGCCTGATCCGATGGCCGTCACGTCGTGTTCGGGTTCCAGAACGTCACCCGCGCCGGTAATCACATAAAGCTCAGACCCGTCGCTGACGATCAGCATCGCCTCAAGTTTTTGTAGATACTTGTCGGTGCGCCAGTCTTTGGCCAACTCTACGGCGGCGCGCTGCAACTGGCCCGGGGTGGCGGTCAGCTTCGCTTCAAGCCGCTCAAGCAGAGTGAAAGCATCCGCCGTTGATCCAGCGAAGCCCGCCACCACATCGTATCCGCCCGGCGAAAGTCTACGCACTTTGCGCGCGGTACCCTTGATCACGGTCTGCCCAAGTGAAACCTGCCCGTCGCCCGCGACCACCACCTTGCCGCCCTTGCGGACGCCTATGATCGTTGTTCCATGCCATCCCGGAAAATCGCTGTCGCTCATGCTCGCCTCGTCATTCGTTTCGCTCAATATGGAGGGACGGTTCGCTGGGTACAAGTGCCGCTTGAGGCGCGGCGCGGCCAAAGCTAGGCTAACTTTATGGATGACGCAAAAAACTTCGGATCTATTTGCACCGAGAACTTCTGGCCCAAGCCCGTGAAGGCAGCCACAGGTTCTTGCGGCTGATCGACGAAGCCGTGTCGGGGCAGGGTTGGGAGGTCAGCTATCACCGCGACAGTGCCGAGGAACGATTAAAATCGGCCAAACGAAACGGCAAGGCGCTGTTTCATATGGACGATCCCTATCACGACAACGCGCTGACCTATCGTCTGGTGTATTACATGCCCTTCTGGCAAATCGAGAAATCGGCCAAGCGCTGGGAGTGGGACGTGGCGCAAGCGCAGTTTGACCCAAGTGAAATCGACAAGGCCGAGGCGCGGCAGTTCCACCGGTTCTGGTCGCAACGGCTTTTTGGCGGAGCGGTGGCAGATGTGACCAAAGAGGGGTTTGTTTACGTGCCGCTACAGGGCCGACTGTTGGACCATCGGTCGTTTCAGGCGATGAGCCCGGCGGAAATGGTGCTGGCGACTGTGGAACAAGAACCCGACCTTCCGATCGTTTTGACCCTCCACCCCAAAGAGACCTATTCCGCCGACGAAATGACAGCGCTTGAGGAAATCTGCGCTGCCTATCCCCGCGTTGTGATCGGCGAACAGGATTGGCTGACCTATCTGGCCGAGTGCGATTAC
>CAYVRN010000025.1:6546-8521 GCA_964453855.1 uncultured Rhodobacterales bacterium | reverse complement strand
TAGGTGTTGAAGAAGCGTTCCGGCAGGTCAAAGCCGGAGGTCAGAAGTTCAAAGCCTACCTGAAATGGTTTTTACAGGACAACACGATCAACGCCGGCAAAGACGATGTGCACCAACAGATCCTAGACCGCATGCGCCGACACGGCTGGGATATCTAATCAGTTTCGCGCTGCCGCGCGAGGATATTTGCTGGACAAAAGAAAGCGGCAAAGAAAAAGGCGCCTACATGGGCGCCTTTAATGAATAGGGTTTTGTTTGGCTTAGATCGACTCTTCGATCCAGCTTTGCAACGCCGCTTTCGGAGCCGCCCCTGCGCGGTTCGAAACCGGCTGACCGTCTTTGAAAATGAACAGCGCTGGAATGCCGCGCACACCCAGTTGGGCCGCCGCCTGCTGGTCATTGTCTACATTGACCTTGGCGATTTTCACTTTGCCTTCCATTTCGGCGGCCAGCTCTTCCAGAGCGGGGCCGATCATTTTACAGGGACCGCACCATTCGGCCCAGAAATCTACAACAACAGGTACGTCCGAGTTGCGGACTTCTTCATCAAAGGTGGCGTCGGTTACAGCAACGGTGCCCATGGGCTTTCTCCTGGCAGGGGTATCGGTTTTCGCATGTGAACCTATGGACGGGCAGGGCCAGCGTCAAGGCAGATCGGGCGATTCCAGCGCTTTCGTGATCAATGTATCAGGCAGCGCCATCCGGTGACCCGTCGCCGTCCACAGAATTTCCGTTCGAATTTCATGCTTTGGGTAAATTTGGCGCAGCGCTGCGGCATAAGCCCCCATCTGCCGCAAAAGACCCGTTGGCGTGTCCTCGGGCCGGTTTGGAGTGGCGCGGTTGGATTTGAAATCCACGGCGGTGACGGATGTCGCGGACACGATCAGCCGGTCGATCACGCCGTGAATACGGCCAAAGGGAAGGGGCGCTGTCACCGAAACCTCGGCCAAAGTATTTGGGTGGAACAGGTCGGCAAGCGCGGGGTTGGTCAGAATTTCACGCGCTTCGGACTGCGCCTCGGATTTCAGAGCGTCGTCCAAGTGTATTGCAGTCAGCAGGCGATCCGCGATGGCAGGCCAGCTGTCCTTTGGCTGTTCTGTCAGGTGCTCCAAAAGCAGGTGAACGGCGCTGCCATAGGCTTTGGCGGTTTCTTCATCCATGCCCAGTTCCGACGGCAGAGCTTTGGCTCCGCCAAGACCCGAGGGGCTGAGAGTTTCGGACAAGGGGTCTGTTTTTGGTGCGTCCCGTGTGATCCATTCGGGCAAATCGGGCAAAGTAACCGCCGTTTTCTGTACCGACTGCATGGGAAGTTCATCCCAAGCACCAAGCGTATAGCGCCTTCCTTCGCCTGTCGGGAAGTTCTCGGTGGTTGCACCGGCATGTTCCATCGCATTGGCCACAACGTCATACCACCCCGTGCCGCCCGAGCGTTTCTTTTCGCCATGACCGGCGACGATCAGCCACTTTTCGGCGCGGGTCATGGCCACATAAAGCAGCCGCATATGTTCGTTGCGCTGCTTGTCGGTCAGTGCGGCCTTCGCAGGTAAAAGCGCGCTGGGCATGTCGTCTGACTTGGGTTTCCAAAAAACCTGATCATCAACGGGCCAGATCTCGGACCGCAATGTTTCCTTTGGCGGTGTGGTTTCAGGCAGGATTACGATGGGTGACTCTAGCCCCTTTGAGCCATGCACTGTCATCACCCGGATCAGATCGCCGCCCTGATCCATCTGGCGTTTGATCTCTAGTTCGTCTTCTTTCATCCAAACAAGAAAGCCGGTCAGGCTGGGGGTGCTGGCGGTCTCATATGATAAGGCCTGCGACAGCAGCGCGTCGATCCCGTCTTCTGCCTCTTTTCCAAGCCGTTCTAACAACTTGCGCCGCCCTTGATGACGGGTCAGGATCCGTTCAAGCAGCTCGTAGGGGCGCAGGAAATCGGCACGGTCGCGTAGATCGGTCAGAATGTCGAATGTTTCCG
>CAYVRN010000025.1:0-6446 GCA_964453855.1 uncultured Rhodobacterales bacterium | reverse complement strand
CCGCGCTCTTTGCAGGCGCGGATGATCTGGTGGAACATGCCGCCGGTGCGACCACGCACAAGGATCATGAAATCTCCGGCGCGGATTGGGCGTCGGACAATTTCTTTTGTTTCTTTGTCGATGTCGGGGATCGTCTCGCAGCCGATCAGGCGCTGGATTTCGTAGGCAATTGCATTGGCCAGCACGACCTTGTGGTTTTTGCTGCCCTCACGATCCACTGGATCGTACCACGCCTTGTCTTTTTCGTCATCCACAGGAACGACTTGTGGCCAAAGGTCCACACGCCCCGGTAACCCGCGGTTGAACGCGATGTGTTGGGATTTTTGCCCGATCGCCGTCTCGAACCCTTCGTGGAAGGTATAATCCACCATATTCAAGATCGCAGGGGACGAGCGAAACGAGAATGACATCGGCACATTATGCAGATGCTGGCCGATGGCAGACAGGCGGTCACTGAAATCGTCCCGCATCCGGTCAAAAGCATCGGGATCAGCCCCTTGGAAAGAATAAATCGACTGCTTCTTGTCGCCGACCACGAACAAAGTGCGGGTCACACCCGCCCGTGCGCCTTCACCGCTGGTGAATTCTTGCGTCAGGCGTTCGATCACGTCCCATTGGGCGGGGCTTGTGTCTTGGGCCTCATCGACAAGGATATGATCAATGCCCCCATCAAGGCGGAACAGTACCCACTGGGCCACGGCCGGATCGGTCAAAAGGTCACGGGCGCGCAGGATCAGATCGTCAAAATCGAGATAGCCCAAGGCCTGTTTTCGGCTGGAATAGTGTCGAACAAAGCTTTGTGCGAAGTTTGACAGCGCGAGCGTTTTTTCGGCGGCCTGAAGTGCCAGCCGCACAGGGCGGGCATCTTCAACCCGCAACATAAAGCGGTTCAGGCGGTCGGTCAGGTCGGGGTGCGCAGTGCGGACCGGCTTGGTCGGGAAGTTGTCGATCTTCGCGCCGAAGGGCGACTTGGCGCCAGAGCCAAATAGGAAAACACCCTCAAGTTCGGGTAGGCTGTTGAATGACAGATCCGTTAATGACTGTAGGCGCACACCTGCTTTGTGATCCTGAGTCCCTGACGCCAGAAGTACCGGGACAAGATCATCCAAAATGTCCCGCTCGTCCCCCAAAAACACTTTATTAGAGACTGTTTTTCTAGACGCCTCTGAATCAAGACCCAAGCCACGCCAGATGCTTTCGCGTGTCTGGGCTGCAAGCGTTTCGGGGTGCTTGAGCGCCTCAGCTGTTAATGCGCCAAAGTCTTCTCCCGTGTAATGACGCGCCAGATCATCGACCAGCTTACGGTCATCCCCCATCGCCATATGATCCACTACGTCCTGACGCAACAGACTGGCCGCGCGCTCTTCGATCTCGGTGAACTGCGGGGTGACGCCGGCCTCTAGTGGGAAGCGGCGCAGTAGCGATGAACAGAACGAGTGGATGGTTTGAATTTTCAACCCGCCCGGCGCTTCGATCGCTTTGGCAAACAGGCGGCGGGATTCGCGCAGAAAGTCGCCGTCAATATCGCGCTCCACACCCAACTCTTTTAATGATTTCCGCAGTTTACCGCCGTCCATCATCGCCCATTGACCCAAGCGTTCGAACAGACGGTTCTGCATCTCGGACGCCGCAGCTTTGGTGTAGGTCAGACACAGGATGTGCTGGGGTTGGACGCCTTCCAAAAGCAGCCTTGCCACGCGGTCGGTTAATACACGGGTTTTGCCAGACCCCGCGTTCGCCTCGACCCAGGTCGAGTTTGTGGGTGTGGCGGCGCGAACCTGGGTTTCTGTGGCGTCGTCACGGATCATGTCAGATCCTCGGCTTGAGCTTCGTCGGAAATGTCCCACTCGCCAAAGCGGGCCAGCTGATCATAGTCGCTGAAATCACTGTCGCTGAACATGGCGCGGCGGGCCGAATACCCCTGTTTAGGGTCTGTATATCGGGTCAAAAGCTTCAAGAACCGCTCCCACGTTACGGCGGCACCTTCTTCATCATCGTCAATCGGGGCGGGCACCTCTTTTGGTGTTGCCCCCATGCCAATAAAGGTCGCCTCGGCCACTTTTCCGCGACCCAAATCGGGGAAACCACCGCGCTCGACCATTGCCGTTTCAAGCAAAAGCTGTTTGTCGAAATGGACCTGCTGTTCCTTGGTCGGCGGAGTGCCGGTTTTGTAGTCGTAGATATGCAGCCGCCCATCTGTGTCTACGTCAATCCGGTCAGCCTTGGCCGTCAGACGGAACTTGGGGTCTGCAATGTCCAGTGCCCCATCAATTTCCAGATGCGAGGCCGTGACGGTCTGCGCGCGCAGCATTTCCCGCTCGATCAGCCAGTCGGATACCCGCTCAAGCTTGGCCCGCCAAATCGCCCGGGCCGCTGGCCAGGGGGCATTTTGGGCAAGAACAGTCTCTGTAATTGACAGCAGCCGCTCTTTCGCCTGTTCTGGTGTTTCCTTGCGCCGACCTTCGATAAATTGTTCCATCACCTCGTGGATCAAGGTTCCGCGCAAGGGGGCATCGGGCGATTTAACAAGATCGTCCAGTGGCTTAAGGCCAAGAATATTGCGCGCGTAGATCGCATAGGGGTCGCGGATCAGTCGTTTTATAGCAGTCACGGACAGTTGCGTTGGCCGCGCCGCGACAGGCGGACGGGGCGAGGGGCGCTTGGCTTTGATCGGTTCGCCGACCTCTTCCAGCTTCTGGGCAAGGCCCAGCCAATATTGGCCGCGTGTGCGCATCGCTTCTAGTGCGGGGACGCCATCATCCAGCCCGCCCAGAAGGTTCGTCAGGCGGTTCAACCACCGTGAGGGTACCGTTTCGGCATCGTCAGACTTGCGCGAGCGGGTCAAAACCACCTGAGGCGCGGCGATGGCCTGTTGAAAATCATGTGCGGCCAGACCGATGCGGCGTTCGGGTAACAAAAGACCTGCCCGATCGCGCATAGCGCGATTCATCCAGGGATCGGGATCTGGGCGCTCGGGCCATGTACCTTCGTTCAGTCCCGACAAGATCAACAGATCAGCCCCCTGAACGCGCGCCTCAAGTGTGCCCCAGATCAGGATTTGTGGATGCGGCGTGTCGGGGTTGCGCACCTGCCCGCCCGACAGGATCGCGCCGAACAGATTCCGGTAGTCAGAAACGCTCATCTCGCCACCCAGATGCGCCTCTTGCCGGATGGATGCGACGACCTTAAAGGCTTCGTTCCCGGCCTCTTTGAGCCATAATAGAGACTGTTTTTCGGCGGTTGGTCCCTGTGCAAGCTGTTCTGCCGCGGCCACATGAGCCTCTAGCAGATCAGTCAGGGGGGCATCGGCCAAACCAAGCACAGGCTCAAGCGCATCAAATATCCAGTTGACCCACTCTGGCAGATCGGGATCGCCCTTGTCCGCCGCCCATGCCAACAAAGCGGTCCGATCAGGGAACGGAGGGCCGTTTTTGCGCAACTCAAGCTCGAGCTCTTGCGTCCACAACAGATGCTGACCCCGTTCGTCGCCGTGGGTCAGGGGGTGTTTCAGGGCCACCAGCAGGCTTTCGGCCGTCAGATTTTCGCCCATCATGCCGGCAACATGGCGCAGCAGGCGACCAGCGGGGGTTAACGACAGCGGCGTACCGGCCGAGTCATCGGGAATGATGTTCCAGCGCAGCAAGGCGGCAGACACCTGACGGGTCAGCGTTCTGTCGGGCGTGACCAACGCGGCGGTTTGCCCGTCTTCGGCAGCTTGGCGCAAGCGAAGGGCGATGGTCAGGGCCTCTTGCCGAGGGGTCGAGGCTTCAATCAGGGTGATGTCTTGGCAGGCCGTTGAAATATTCGGCAACGCCGGACCTTCTTGTAGCCACTGGTCGGTGACGGGGGCGGGACGCAGGGCCAAAGACACCAGCTGGTTGCGCGGCTCGCAGTTTGGCGCATCGTCTGACCATTCCTGAACCGCTGACATCGGCAATCCGGCATCATCCAGCAAGCGGCGAAAGCGGAACTGGGGGTGGTCCTCGGCCGTCAGGGCGTCAGACAGGTCGTTCCATGCCGCTTCAGGCATCGCAAAGTCGAAACCCGGCAGGACCACCGCGCCCTGGGGCAATTTGGCAACCATCTGCATGAACAAAGCCGTAGCCCCGCGAGAGCCGGTTGAACCCGCAACGATAACGGGGTGCTGCGGCGGTGAATCGACCCAAACCTTGCCCAACTCTTCAATAACCAGCCGTTGCCGCGCTTCTCTGTCGGGGGCGGTGTGACGGTCTTTGAAGAAGCCCTGAACGATATTGATAAAGGTCAACGCCCGCTCCCAGTGGCCAGATTGATCCGAGACATCCAGTTCGCGGATCACATGGGGCGCAACACCTTCGCCCTGCATTTCGTCCGAGAGCTTCATCAGGCTATCGGCCAGATCATACAGGCTGGATCGAGGGGCAAGGGTCGGGTCGGCGTCTAGCAGGCGCGAGATCAGCTGCACCAGCTCCAGCCGCCGACGCAAGGGCGGGACGGCAGGGGGGATGTGCGACAGGCTCAGGTTATCCGACAGATCGGTGACAAGCCGGATGTTCGGAACAAACCCTGCGGGACCGGCGTCAAAGATCGCTCGGATACGCCGCTGCATACGTCGGGTGTTCACGTACAGGTCAACCTTTCCCAGCGCCTCGGGTGGTTCGTTCTGAAATCGTTCGCGCAGCCCTTGCACTACGGCCTGGGGGAAATCGACGCCAACGGGAACACCAAAGAAACGCGGGGACCTGGTTGGCTCAAACATCTGCCAAACCCGTCAGAAAATCCCAGCGGGGATCGGTGTAGGACGCGGTGATCGTGCGCATTTCCAGCGCGTCAGAGGCCGAAAATTCCAGTGTTAGAGCCTGTTCTGGCGCCAAATCCCCTAAGCGATCGGGCCATTCGACAAGGCAGATGGCGGTTTCAAATGCCTCGGTTAACCCAAGCTCGAACACATCGTCAGGATGGGATAGGCGGTAAAGGTCGCTGTGCCAGATTTCAAAATCGGGCGTGTCGTAGGTTTGCACCAGCGTAAACGTGGGCGAAGGGACATCTTCGGGTGTGGACAAAAGCGATTGGATTAGACTGCGGGCAAAGTGGGTTTTTCCTCCGCCGATGTGCCCCTCAAGCAAGATGACATCACTGGGGCGCAGGTGAACGGCAATACGACGCGCCAGATCGGCGGTTTCATCAGGACTATGCGAGGTGATCGAGAAGGGCTGCATCATGCCCCCATGTTTACGCGCCGATTGCGCAGCCGCAAGCGGCTTAGGTGTTTTGGTCGGACTGATGCAGGTTTTCCTGACCTGCAGGAACGGTGGCAGTCGAGAACATCACAAAGCTGGCCCCCTTAGCCAAACGCCCGGCGGTGATGCCGATCGCATCGCCGTTCACATGCGTTGCCAGTGTGTGGATCGGCTTGTCAGAGGTCGGATCGTGGAGTGTTTTTGACACGACCCCCCATTGATCGGTGACTTTGGTGAACCCGATCCAGGTTTTCATAGCCGTTTCAATCGAGGTGGGGGCAACAGACGTGTCCGTGTACACATTCCACAGCGCGCGATAGGCCTTGTTCACAAACAACAGGCTACCGTCATCGGTGAAGACAGCGATGGCTTTGTCGACCTCATCCAGCAGACCATGATGGATTTCGAGTTCTTTGACAAAATTCCGCGTCAACGAAAGCTCGGCCGTGACGTCTTCGAACAAAAAGGCGATCGCCCCGTCAGGATGGGGGCGCCCGAAGACCCGATAGCTTGTGCCGTTGGGCTGGCTCCAAAGCTCGGAAAAGGTGCCGTTCGCAGCCTCTTCAGTAAGCGCTTTTAGCTTATGCCGCCATTCCGAGTAGTTGCGGGGCTCTGGCATAAAGCGAGATTCGCGCAGCCAGTCGAAAAAGGCCGAGAGCGACGGGCGCGAACTAAGAAACTCGGCTGACAGATTGGTCAGGTCTACCAGAGCAGGGTTGAACAGGATCAGATCCCGATCACGATTGAAAATCGCCAGGCCCGTGCCGAGTTGCGCAAAAGTTTTGGTTAGCGTCTGCACAAAGCTGCGCTGGGCCCTTTCAGCACGTACAAGCGCGGTGACGTCGTTAGCACGCTCAATCGACTCGCAGCTTGTGTCAAACAGACGCACAGTAAGGCCGTTAACGATCGCGTTGATCGCAAATCCTGTTCCCATGGTGCCTGATCCAAACACACCCAGAGTTTCAATTTTGCCAGACATTCAGGCAATCCTATCTTGTTGACAGGCTTCAACCTGCCCCTATCCGCTCGGCCAATAAGCCGGTGTTAGTAGTCCTTGGGGTCGAGGTAGTCGCGCAGACCGTCTCCCAAGAGGTTGAGACCCAGAACCGCCACTGAAATTGTCAGACCTGGAAAGATTGCCATCCAGATGTTCTTGGTCATGAAAGAACGCGATTGATCCTCCCCCCATGAAGTGGTCCGCCCGTATATTTAGGAAACGGAGGATCA
>CAYVRN010000024.1:0-36195 GCA_964453855.1 uncultured Rhodobacterales bacterium | reverse complement strand
AGGGGTGAAAGAAGTTCTCGCGGTCCCACTGTTCCAGTTGGTCGTTCTTTAGCATGTTGCACCTATTGGCTATGGCGGCGCGCCGCCTTGTCGTTTCAATTTACGGAAGCCATGGGTGCACGCAGACGGCCCTTTGGATCCGTAGCCCCGACAGCAGCGCGCAATGCCTTTATTGCCGGTTGAACGATTCCTTAGCTGATTTGAAGGTGCATTTCCAGAGTTAGGTCGTGATCGAAGTCCCTGCCTCTCCGAGGTTGGAAAACACGTGCGTCGCTATCGCTGTGTCTTGTGCGCCGGTTCCAGTCAGGTCGCAAATCACGCAACCACCTGAAGGACGGCCGTTGGCTATTACAGTGCCGAGTTCTGCGATTTGCTTGATCATTGAATCCAGACCTGCGGCACGCGCGCCTTCTAATTCGCCGCTGACCTCGCATTGACCGAGCCGGTCACAGACATAAAGATCGGCGGTCACCAAAGCGTCGGGCGCAATTTCCTGCTTTCCGGTCTGGTCCGATCCCATTGCCGTGATGAGCATGCTGTCGTGCAGCCAATCGGCCTCTACCAAGGGGGTGCGGCTGGGTGTTGTGGTGACCACCAGTTGGCTGTTTCGGACGACGTGTTCCGGGCTTTCGGCGATCTCGACCGATATACCTAGCGAAGCCCGCAGATCGTCGGCGCAGGCTTTCGCTTTTTCGCGATCACGTCCCCAGACAAGCAAATGCTGGAACGGGCGAACGAGATGTGCTGCCTGCATTTGCAGTCGCGCTTGAACGCCGGTGCCAAGAACGCCTGCGATTTGCATAGTTTCCGGTGCAAGATGGCGGGCGGCGACTGCTCCAGCGGCTGCGGTGCGTATATCGGTCAAATAGCCGTTATCCAGGAATACTGCATCGATCAGCCCAGTTTTGGCCGAAAACAAGATCATCAGACCGTTCAGGCTGGGCAAGCCGAGTTTTGGATTGTCAAAGAAACCGGGTGAGACCTTGATCGCGAAGCCATCGAAACCGGGGATATAGGCCGTTTTAATATCCACTTCACCGTTCGCCTGTTCTATTTCCATCGACAGGATCGGCGGCATCACAACTTCACCTGAAGCAAGGGCGGCAAAGGCTTTTTCGATCACATCGATTGCGGTAAGGTCCAACGAGACAATCCCGCGTAGTTGAGACTCTGTGACGATGCGGATGTTATGCGCCATAGCGTTTTCCCTTGATTGTCAGGTCACCCAGTTGCACATCCTGACCTGCCATGATCGCGTGAAAGGTGGACATATCTAGATTGCGCCCGGTGATGATGGTTCCAATTGGTCCGTTAACTTTAACCAGTTTGCTGCTTAGTACCGCGGCCAATCCTACGACACTGGCGCCTTCGGCTACAATGCGGTCTTCGTAGAACAGGACTTGCATTGCATCGCGGATTTCTTCTTCGGTCACCAGGATCACGTCATCCAAGTGATCGCGACAAAGTGGGAAACTGAGTTTGTTTTGCAATCCGATGCCGCCACCCAGACTGTCGGCCAGACTGGGAACTTCTTCCACCTCGATCGGGTGACCAACTGAAAGAGATGCGTGCATCGCTGCGCCGCGATCCATCGAAACGCCGATGACGCGGATATTCGGGTTTACGGATTTGGCAGCGACAGCCACGCCAGCAGCAAGTCCACCACCTGATAGGGGAACGAGTATGGTGGCAAGATCAGGCTGCGTTTCCAGCATTTCAAGTCCAATGGTGCCTTGGCCGGCGATCACTTTGGGATCATCAAAGGGCGAGATTTCGATCATGCCTTCGGTGGCCACCATCCTAAGGCTTTCGGCCAATGCATCGTCCTGACTTTTGCCGCATATTCGCACGTCTGCGCCAAGGGCTTTGATCCCGTCGATCTTGGCTTGAGGCACAAGATTGGACATGCAGATCACGGCGGAAATACCCCGTTTGGCAGCGGCGAAAGCTACTCCTCGTCCGTGGTTTCCGGTGGAACAGCAAGTTACGCCTGCCACGTCGTCGGGCAGGGACATTACTGCATTGAAAGCGCCCCGCAGCTTGAATGCACCAATCGGTTGCATATTTTCGAGCTTCATCAGGAAGGCCTGGCCAGCGCGTTGGCTCATAAATGGCGAGGGCACAAAGGGAGTTGCATCGGCGATTCCGCGAATGGTTTTCTTGGCCGCCAGAATGTCGCTAATTGCAAACGTCATTGGTGCTCGGTCGGCTTTGGGATTGCATTTGTCGCTTTCCATTCATGGTGCATTTCTTATCCCCTGAGTGTTATATTTTTGGTTGACGCATTGCTGTTGGCGCACTCAATGTTGCCCACAACAGCACGGTGCCGAAGCGTCTGTCAAGCAAGGTCCTGTGTGAAATCAATCGAAACGTTAAAGGGTTAAAGCGTTAACTCATGTCGACGCCGGACCTTTGAGGAGGACTAGATGCCAATTGAATTCGCGCCGTTTTCGCAAACTGAATATGATCGTCGTATTGCGTTGACACGTGCCGCCATGGAGAAGGCTGGTGTCGACGTGATCTTTGTTACGGACCCATCAAACCAAGCCTGGCTGACCGGCTATGACGGCTGGTCTTTCTATGTTCATCAAGGCGTGATGCTAGGAATGGAGGGCCAGCCGATTTGGTGGGGCCGCTACATGGATATGATGGGCGGCCGCCGGACTTGCTGGATGGATCTGGAAAACATCCTTGGCTATGGCGATCACTTTATTCAATCAACGATCTATCATCCGATGCAGGATCTGGCCGAGCAGCTGAAAGAGCGCGGTTTTGGCTCGGCGCGTATCGGGGTAGAGATGGAGAACTACTACTACTCCGCGAAGGCGCATCAGGTGCTGTGCGAGGCGTTGCCGGATGCAACTTTTGTCGATGCAACAGCGTTGGTGAACTGGCCGCGCCTGATCAAATCTGAAGAAGAAATCGGATTTATTCGAAAGGCTGCGCGGATTTCAGAGAAAGTGATACAGACCGCGATAGATCGCTCAGCTGTGGGTGTCCGCAAAAACGATCTGGTTGCGGATATCATGCACGCGGGCATCACTGGGGTGGAGGATGACTGGGGCGATTATCCGGCCATTGTGCCGTTAACCCCGTCCGGTCTAGACGCGACAGCCGCTCACCTGACTTGGAATGGAAAGCCCATGGTCGAGGGTGAAATGACATTCTTCGAGCTTTCCGGATGTTATCGTCGCTATCACGCACCTCTGTGCCGCTCGGTTTTTCTGGGCACTCCAACTGATGACATGCGACGAGCCGAAGAAGCTCAGATGGAAGGGATAGAGGCGGGGCTTCAAGCAGCTCAGGCCGGGAACCGTACAGCGGACATCGCGCAAGCGTTTCTAGATGTATTGGCCAAACATGGAATGGAGCGCTCGGGGCGCATGGGATATCCTATCGGGCTAAGTTACCCGCCGGATTGGGGTGAGCGCACAGCATCCATCCGCACCGAGGACGAAACGATCCTTCAACCTGGTATGGTTTTCCACTTCATGCCGGCGCTTTGGATGGACAGCTGGGGGCTTGAGACGACAGAAACTATTCTGATCAAGGAAAGCGGTCCTGCCGAAGCCTTGTGCAATATGGAACGCAAACTGTTTGTTAAGGACTAATTACTGTGGGCAGCCTGAGTGAGACCAAAGATATTCTCAAAACCCTTATTGGCTTTCCGACTGTATCAACGGATAGCAATCTTGAAATGATTGCCTATCTTGCGCAGCGACTGGAAGACGTTGGGGCGAATGTGCATCTGCAATCGGCGCCCGGCGGGACGAAAGCCAATCTTTGGGCCACTCTTGGACCAGATGCCCCTGGTGGTATTGTTCTTTCAGGACACTCCGATGTGGTTCCGGTGGCGGATCAAGATTGGACACATGACCCGTTTGATATGGTAGAGCGCGACGGGCGTCTGTTCGGACGTGGGACCTGCGATATGAAAGGGTTTATCGCAGCTGCCATAGCCAAAGCGCAAGATTACGCTGCAGCGCCCCTCAGGCGGCCAGTGCATTTCTCGTTCACCTATGATGAGGAAACAGGTTGTCTGGGTGCGCAAGCCTTGGCCGAATGGTTGAAAGACAGGGAGATCCGACCGTCTGTCGCAATTATTGGTGAGCCGACCATGATGCGTATCATCGAAGGACATAAGGGCTGCTGTGAATACACAACCCATTTCCACGGTCAGGCGGGGCACGGTTCTATGCCGGGGATCGGCGTAAACGCCGTTGAGTATGCAGTGCGCTATGTCTCGCGTTTGATAGAGCTGGGTGAACAGCTCAAATCACGTGCGCCTATCGACAGTCGCTTTGATCCTCCGTGGACCACGATCAATACTGGCGCTTTGATTGGGGGGACGGCGCATAACGTGATTCCGGAAACGGCTAGCGTAGATTGGGAATTCCGCCCTGTGCAGCAAAGCGACTTTGACTTTGTCCGGACAGAAATCGAAGCTTATGCGCATGATGTGCTTCTTCCGGCAATGCAAAAGGTTTGTCCAACAGCGACGATCACAACAGACATTATCGGAGAGGTCGCAGGGCTTGAACCGGCGACGATAAATGAAGCGCGCGACATTATGATGGAGCTTACCGGTAGCAATGGCGCAGATGTTGTTCCATTTGGCACAGAAGCCGGTATTTTTAGTGAGCTGGGAATGTCTGCAGTTGTCTGCGGACCGGGATCAATCGAGCAGGCACATAAACCTGATGAGTATCTGAGTGTAGACCAGCTGCAGCAGTGTTTGACCATGCTTGATGGACTGAAACGCAAGGTTCACTAAACCTTGCAGTCCTGTGAAACGTAAAGTGTTGTCTAGGAGTTCCCAGGCGACGTGCTTAGCAAAAGAAATTTTTTAAGGAAGATTGGTGGAGCCTAGGGGGATCGAACCCCTGACCTCTACAATGCCATTGTAGCGCTCTCCCAGCTGAGCTAAGGCCCCAATCCGGTTGGGCAAATCTGCCCTGTGACGGCGTGTTTAGGTAAAGGCGCGGGTGGGATCAAGCGGAAAATTCGCACCCGCGCGCACAAAATTAATCGTCGTCGTTTGTTGATACGTCAGCGATTTCGTCCAACGAGACGTTGTCATCATCGTCGTCGTCCAGAACATCATCGCCCAGATCCAGATCCGTATCGTCATCATCGATCAAGACATCTTCGTCATCAACCGATGCTTCTTTGTTCTTTGCACTCATCGCGTCTTCGGCGTCTGCTGCAATCATGCGGCTTTTGCCGGTTTCGATGTTTACTTCTTCCCCAGTGTAGGGGCTGATAATTGGTGTGCGGTTCATGTCGTAGAAACGCTTGCCGGTTGTCGGGCATAGACGTTTTACGCCCCATTCCTCTTTGGGCATCAGAGATCCCTTTCCATCAAGTTTGTCTTGTAGACGGTCGCAGCCAACTGCCATAACAAAATGGGCGTGTCAAAGGCATTTCGCGCCCAAACTGCACAATATGGCGAAGGGCCCATATGAACCAGCATTTGCTTGCGGGCAATCCCCCGCTGAGGATTTATTTACGGCGGTCCGCGCAGGCCAAGCGGATGTCCCTGCGTGTGTCTCGGTTAGACGGCAAAGTGACACTGACGGTTCCCACGTTCGTGACGGACAAGGAAGCTTTGGGATTTGCAAAGGAAAAAGAAGAGTGGCTGCGCGCGCACAGTGAAACACAGCCTGAGGTTCTGTTTATCGAGCACGACACGGCGCTTCCCATTGAAGGACAAGTCTACCGTGTAAATGATGGAGTCGGGCGGCGGATTCGCATCGTCGGAACGGATCTGATTGTCCCCGGCAAGCCCGAGACGGTTGGTCGCCGTGTGCAGGCTTATTTAAGAGAGTTGGCGCGCGATCGACTTGCATCGGCTTCAGATCATTACGCGGCTCAGTTGGGGCGACGTTATTCCCGCCTGACACTGCGCGACACGCGCTCGCGTTGGGGGTCTTGCACGTCGGACGGGGCGTTGATGTATTCTTGGCGGTTGATTTTAGCACCGCCAAAGATTTTGAATTATGTAGCGGCCCACGAGGTCGCGCATTTGGAAGAAATGAACCACTCAAAAGCTTTCTGGGATATCGTTCACGATCTATATGGCGCGTATCAACCCGCCCGAAAGTGGCTGCACGAAAACGGTGCAGATCTTTATCGCTACCGATTTGACGATTGACCCTGCTCAAATTTGTGATCACATAACATCATGTTAGTGAATCCTCGTCCCGTCGAATCCGGTCTTGCGGCCCATGATCGTGTTTACCGAACACTGCGCACCCGTGTGATGCACGGAGAAGTGCCGCCCGGCGAACATATGACGCTGCGGGGGATCGGGAAAGAGTTTGACGTTTCAATGACACCCGCCCGAGAAGCTGTGCGTCGTTTAGTTGCCGAGGGAGCTTTGTCGATGTCCCTTTCAGGGCGTGTGTCTACGCCCGTTTTGACGAACGACAGAGTAGAGGAATTGGCAGCGCTTCGAGCCCTTCTTGAGGTCGAACTTGCCAGTCGTGCGTTACCTCGTGCGCACATTGCTTTGATTGACCGCTTGCAAAGCATTAACGCCAGCATTTCCGAACAAATAGCCAAGGCAGATGCAGCCGGATACATCCGCACCAATCTTGAGTTTCATCGTACGCTTTATTTGCGCGCGCAAGCCCCAGCTATGTTGGCTATGGCGGAAACGGTGTGGCTGCAACTGGGACCGACCATGCGGTCGCTATACGGACGCATGAAACGCAACGACCCCCCGCACTTCCATCGCCTGATTATCGCAGCCTTAAAGGCTGGGGATGAACCTAGTTTGCGATTGGCCGTAAGGTCTGATGTCACTCAAGGGTTAAAACACCTGTCAGCTTAATGGGGTTGTGATGATTGCCACCACATATATAGCACTTGGCATTTTATTTTTGGTTGGGCTTGCCGCAGATGCTTTGGGGCGGCGCACCAGATTGCCGAGGGTCACTTTGCTACTGATTTGCGGGGTTATCGCTGGAGAGTCGGGGTTTTCCTTGTTGCCTAGAGAAGTCCAGCCACTTTATGGACCGCTTTCAGATATTGCCCTGACAATGGTGGCATTTCTTCTGGGTGGGGCATTGACCCGCGAAAACCTGAGAAATCATGCCGGAGCAATTCTTTGGGTGTCGATATCCGTGGTAATAGCCACAGTATTTATCGTGGCTTTTGGTATGCTCATGATTGGCGTAGCATTGCCCCTTGCGCTATTACTGGGTGCTATGGCGACGGCCACAGATCCTGCTGCAACGCAGGACGCCATTCAGCAAACCAGCGCAAAAGGAGATTTTCCTGAAACCCTTTTGGGGATTGTGGCCATCGACGACGCATGGGGTATGTTAGCTTTTTCGGTGATGATCGCTTTTGCCGCGATCCTACTGGGCAACGGAGATGCTTCGACCGAGATTATTGCGGCTTTCAAAGAGATCGGCGGCGGCTTGCTGCTTGGCTCTGCAATCGGCATTCCATCTGCTTATTTGACCGGCCGATTGAAAGCGGGCCAACCGATGTTGACCGAGGCTCTGGGGCTTGTGTTCCTGACGGCTGGTCTGGCCTTAGCATTTGAGGTGTCCTATTTGATTGCAGGCATGTGTGCGGGCGCATGGATTGTAAATCTGGCCAGGCACCACGATAGAGCGTTTCACGAGATTGAAAATCTGGAATGGCCGTTTATGGTGCTATTCTTCGTTCTTGCAGGAGCGTCGATGGACAGCAAGGTGTTGATGCAGATAGGACCGTTAGGGCTGGTCTTCATCATAACCCGGATCATTGCGCGTTACATTGGAGGATGGCTTGGGGGTCGGATTTCTGGCAGCCCTAAACAGCAAAGCCATTTATTTGGTTTGGCATTGCTGCCGCAGGCCGGTGTTGCCGTGGGTATGGCGCTTGTTGCGGCTCAAGCGTTCCCACAATGGCAAGAAACACTTGTGACGTTATCTGTAGGCACCACCGTATTTTTCGAGCTTATTGGTCCACCTTTGACAGGATGGGCCATAAGGCGTGAGGCGAAAAACCGTTAGGCCGCCAGTCCTTTTGATCCCATGTCCAAGAATTTTTTCCGGCGATCTGCAACCAGCTTGTCACCCTTTTTACTGGACAGCTCTTTTAGCATCGCTGCGATTGCCTTGCCCACGCTATTGATGGTTGTTTCGCTATCGCGATGTGCTCCGCCCAAGGGTTCTGGAATAACGCGGTCAACAACGCCCAGTTTTTCAAGATCGCCTGCCGTCAGTCGCAAAGCTTCCGCCGCTTCACGCATTTTCTCAGCATCCTTCCATAGTATCGAGGCGCATCCCTCGGGAGAGATGACCGAGTAGATCGAGTTTTCCAGCATGGCAACGCGGTTTGCTGTGGCAAAGGCCACCGCACCACCTGAGCCGCCTTCACCGATCACGATGCTGATCAAAGGAACGCCGACTTGCAGACATTTTTCAGTGCTGCGGGCGATGGCCTCGGATTGGCCGCGTTCTTCTGCGCCTTTGCCCGGATAGGCACCTGGGGTATCCACCAGCGTGATGATAGGTAGACCGAATTTGTCGGCAAGCTCCATCAGGCGGATTGCTTTACGATAGCCTTCGGGGCGGGCCATGCCGAAATTGCGTTCGATCCGGCTTTTGGTGTCGTTGCCTTTCTCATGGCCGATCACCACGACTGGCTGATCGTTGAAACGCGCAAGACCGCCCATGACGGCGTGATCGTCTGCAAAGTTCCGGTCGCCTGCTAGAGGCGTATATTCCGTGAAAAGTGCGTCGATGTAGTCTTTGCAATGTGGTCGCTGCGGATGGCGGGCGACCTGACAGCGGCGCCACGGGGTCAGCGTTTTGTAAAGCTCTTGCAGAATGTCCGCCGCTTTTTTGTCTAACGCCGTTGCTTCGGATTCGACATCCATTTCCTCGTTCTGGCGTGCAAGCGCCCGCAATTCCTCGGCTTTGCCTTCAATTTCTGCCAGAGGTTTTTCAAAATCGAGGTAATTTGTCATGCCCGACTCCCATTATTGTGCAGCGATATATGGCGGCTAGCGCAGTGTTTTGCAATGAGGCAGTCACTGAAACACCACTGGGATAAGTGAGCCGACCAAGAGGACGGCCATAGTGATGTTAAAAATGCGCAGGCGTATGCGGCTGGTCAGTACTATCTGCATTTTTTGCCCGACCAGTGTCCAAAGGCTGACCGAGGGCATGTTAATCAGGCCAAATACCGTTGTCACCACAAGGATCGCCCAAAGTGATCGGTCCGGTGCGTAGAGGGTCATCGCTGTCAGAGCCATGGTCCAAGCCTTGGGGTTCACCCACTGAAACGCCGCGGCCTGCAGGAATGTGAAAGGCTTGCCAGTCTTAGTTTCCTCATCCGGCGGTGCTGCATTGGCAACCCGCCAAGCAAGCCAGCACAAATAGAGGATGCTGACCAATTTGAGCGTTTCATAACTGTAGGGGATGGCGTCAAACACGCCGATCAGGCCAATGCCCACCAGAAACAGCATGAACATGAAGCCCAAGCCAATGCCCAGCATATGCGGGATCGTGGGGCGAAAGCCGTAGTTTGCTCCTGACGCCATCAGCATAAGGTTATTTGGCCCGGGTGTGATCGACGAGACCAGAGCAAATACGGAAAGTGCGGTAAGTATATCTGGCGTCATGCAGCCTGATCGCGGCCCTTCAGGATGTATTTGCAGTCACAATAGGGGCACTCGACGAAGCCTTCTGCCTCTGGGATTTGCAGCCAGACGCGCGGATGTCCCAATGCCCCTTCGCCGCCGTCACAGGCCACTTTCGAGGTTTCGACAATTTTGGTTTCAGGCGCAGGTGCGGTCATCGCTTAGGTCCTTTAAACGTAGCTCTGGTTGCGATGTTTATCGTCTATCCAATTGCGCGGAGCAAGAGCCCAAATGCGCTGACACAGCGGTCAGTTTGCGGTACGTTTAAAATAGTGGTTCAGAGGCAGAGCGATGATTTCTAAAATTTCCGACTATTTTGTCAAAAGATGTGGACAGTGCGCCCGATTTGAAACTCCGGATTGCTCTGCGCTTTTACGGCATGTCGGGTTGGTCGAGTCGCGCCGTGAATGTCTTGAGGTAGAGTTGACTAAAACTGTCAAATGGGGAAGTCCCTTTTACACACAAGCTGGCAGGGTTGTGGTTGCCCTCGGGTGGGCATGTTGAGCCTGATGAGAACCCCGAACCACTGTTGAGCGGGAGGCCTTGGAAGAGCTTTCCCTGACAGCTGAATTTCTGCACGATGCGCCGGTGTTCCTGACGGTTACTCAGACAGTAGGAAGCACGGCAGGACATACGGATGTTTCGCTTTGGTATGTGATCAAAGGGGATAGAAATGCGGCCTACGAATTCGACCAAAGCGAGTTTCATCAAGTTAGATGGTTTCACCGCTCAGACCTTCCTGCAGGAAGATCCGAGCCACATTTGAAACGGTTTTTGCAAAAGCTATTGGATTAGGCTTCGAGCAGCCCAGCCATTTTTTCGATCGCCTGTTTCCAGCCACCTTCACCTGCGGTGCCTGCGGGGACGCCGCGATGGACCATGACCATGCGGGTTTTGCCGTTCACTTCCGCGAGGTCGACGATGATCTCGGTAATGTCCGGCGTGTCTTCGGGCATGCCCATGTCTTTGGGGGATAGGATGTTGCCGTTCTCGTCACTCATCGCCTCGGTATAGACCAGACGGGTGGGGGCTTTGATTTCCATGTACACTCCGGTGAACCACATCTGCATGGCCCCTTTGGGCGTCCGCATTTCCATGCAGATCTTGCGGGTGCCTCCGATGGTCAGGTCCATCTCGCAGGTGGGGATTGAGGCTCCGTTCGGGCCGTACCAGCCGCTGAATTTCTCAGGTTTGGTCCGCATGTCCCAAACGTCACCAATCGGAGCGTCAAACTCCCGTTCGATGCGGACCCATTTACTGTCGTCAGTCATTGTCCTGTTCCTTCATTTGTTTCAGCGCGTAGTCCATGGCGTCAAATCTAGCCTGCCAGATGTGACGGTATTGTTCGGTCCAGTCCGAGACGGCCTGTAGGGCTGCGGGGTTTAGCGTGCAGGGGCGGAATTGGGCGTTGCGGGTGCGGGTGATAAGGCCTGCGTCTTCCAGCACTTTGATGTGTTTCGAGATGGCAGGCAGGCTCATGTCAAAAGGTTCGGCTAGTTGGTTCACCGTGGCTTCGCCCTTGGCCAAACGGCCAAGGATGTCCCGGCGGGCGGGATGGGCGAGGGCGGCAAAAGTGGCGTCCAGTGAATCACTCATGGGTTAGTATTATACTAAACAGTTAATTAAAGGAATGGTTAAATGAAGGATGCCCAGCCCGGAATCAAGGCCGCAGGCCGCCGGGCCAGCGCCGTCCCGCCCCGATGGGGCGGCGCTTTGGTGAGGCAAGCGCAGCCACCTAGGTTTTTAGGGTTGGAGGGATAAAGTGGCAGATCGCAAAGGCAAGAGCGCCACCCCGCGGGACGGCGTTGGCCCTTCCCAAACGAAAACCGCCGACCCAAGGGACCGGCGGCTTTTCAAATCCCGTTAGGGAAATTCTTATGCAGGCAGGGCTGCCTTCGCTTGATCAACGATCGCGTTGAACGCAGCAGGTTCGTGGACGGCCAGATCGGCCAGAACCTTACGGTCAACTTCGATGCCGGCCAGATTCAGGCCGTTGATGAAGCGCGAATAGGTCAGGGCTTCGTCATGCGCGCGGACGGCAGCGTTGATACGCTGGATCCACAGAGCGCGGAAGTTGCGCTTGCGGTTATGACGGTCGCGGGTTGCGTACTGGTTGGCCTTATCAACGGCCTGACGTGCAACCTTGAAGGTGTTCTTGCGGCGGCCGTAATAGCCTTTTGCTGCTTTGATTACCTTTTTGTGACGGGCGTGGGTTACAACACCACCTTTAACTCGGGACATCTCAAACTCTCCTTAGCGCGAATACGGCATGTAGCCTTTGACGATTTTCTCATCTGCTGCGCAGAGAGTCGTCGTGCCACGGGCGGTACGGATGAACTTTGTGGTGCGTTTGATCATGCCGTGGCGCTTGCCAGCCTGACCTGCAACAACGCGGCCAGAGGCCGTCACTTTAAAGCGCTTTTTGGCGCTTGATTTGGTCTTCATCTTGGGCATTTCCGTCTCCTATAGTCTGGGTCGGTTCACACACGACTCGGCATGCCTCTTGGCCGGTCGCGCAACAGAAGCTGCCGTTTAGACGGGAGCCGGTCGTATTGCAAGGGGAAAAGTCTAAAATTACGGCATGATAGAGGCCGCAACCCGCATTGCTGCATCCATCCATTCCGATGGTACGTAAGTGCTGGGATCTGAGAAGTAGCAGAACTCGACCATTAGGACGCCCAGCACCAAACTCCCAAGCGTGGAAGGAAAGGACGACCATCAGCCCACGCCGCCAGCATTGCTGGAATGCTAAACTCCCCAAGGACCAGTCCGCCGACAAGAATGTAGTCGAGATTCATCGCTTTCCCAAATTGTTTGGGGAAGGTTACTCTGGTTCGGTGTTGTAGATCAAACGTTCATCGCAAGGGGCAACCCTAAGAATGTTCGTCGACCCGGGCACATTGAACGGAACACCGGCGGTGACGACAATTTGATCCGTCGCAGAGGCATATCCATCGCGCCGAGCGGCATGGGCCGCCGATACGACCGCTTGCTTAAATCTCGAGAGTTCACCTGTCATGACGCAATTCGTTCCCCAAGTCAGGCTCAGGCGCCCGGCTGTTGTCCTCTGAGAGGTCATCGCGATGATTGGAACGCTTGGGCGCTCGCGCGCGGTCAGAGTGGCCGTAGTGCCCGAAGACGTAAAGCAACAGATTGCTTTGATATCAGTGGCCTCTGCAATTTCCCGGGCTGCGGACACAATACCGTCTGCGATCGAGCTGCGCTCAAAGGTGCGTGTGGCTGCCATCATGTCAGAATAGGTTGGATCGCTCTCAACCTCGATGGCGACGTTGTGCATGGTCGAAACTGCTTCAACCGGATAGCTACCCGCCGCAGATTCTGCCGAAAGCATGATTGCATCTGTGCCGTCGTAAATCGCGTTGGCCACGTCCGAAACTTCTGCGCGAGTAGGGACAGGAGAATCAGTCATCGATTCAAGCATCTGGGTGGCGACGATCACGGGTTTTGCTGCTGCACGAGTTTTGTGGATGAGACGCTTTTGAATAGGCGGCACATTTTGCACAGGCAGTTCCACACCCAAATCGCCACGCGCGACCATGATGCCATCTGAGGCTTCCAGAATTGCGTCAAAGGCTTCGACGGCAGCTGGCTTTTCAATTTTCGAAAGAATCGCGGCACGCCCTTGTGCAAGTTCACGGGCGTCCCAAACGTCTTGTGGGCGCTGAACAAACGAAAGGGCAAGCCAATCGACGCCGATCTCGCAGGCGAATTCTAGATCCTTCCTGTCTTTTTCTGAAAGCGCCGCAAGCGGAAGAACCACATCTGGAACATTCACACCTTTGCGATTGGAAATTGTGCCGCCTGTGACGACCACGCAATCGGCGTAATCCTTGCCGCACGTTTGCACCAAAAGCTCGATTTTCCCGTCGTTCACCAACAGATGCGAACCGGGCTTAAGCGCGGCAAAAATTTCGGTATGGGGAAGTTGAACACGCTCATTCGTACCCGGAGTGTCATCTAGATCCATACGAAATTTGGCACCTTCCGCTAGCTCTTCTTCGCCATTGGCGAATACACCAACACGTAGTTTCGGCCCTTGAAGATCGGCTAATATACCAATCGGGCTGGAAAGCTCTTCTTCGATACGGCGGATGATCTCATGGCGCTCGCGGATTTCATCGTGTGTCCCGTGGCTCATGTTCAGACGAAAAACGTCGGCGCCCGCCAGATGCAAGGCTTTGATCATTTCATAATCGTTAGAGGCTGGACCAAGCGTGGCCACAATTTTCACATTTCTTTGACGTCTCATTCCGCTCTCCGGAGTTTGGGCATGGGTCAACATCAATATGTTAACGCTAACAGTTATTTTTGCCCTTATTGCGTATTTCCATTTCGATCACAACTATCCTATTTGTGTGACAGCTAAAAGAAGTGCCGAAATGCATCACGAACCTTATATCACCCATGGTCCCGAACGCGTCACACGTTGGTTGATAACATGCGACCATGCAACAAACCTGATTCCTGATCACATCAATGGCGGCTGCCTTGGTTTGTCACCCGAAGATATGGAACGCCATATCGCGTATGACGTAGGTGCGGCAGGTGTATCTCGTCATCTAGCCGATATACTGCATGGAACGGCAGTAATGGCGAATTTCTCGCGTTTGGTTATTGATCCAAATAGAGGAGAGGGCGATCCGACGCTTTTGATGCGGCTTTATGACGGTTCGGTTGTTCCTGGAAACCGGAACGCATGTGAAAATGAGAAACAACGACGATTGGCGACTTTGCATCGCCCATACCATAACGCGGTGGCATCCTTTGCAGAGCGTCGCAAGGATACCGTTATCATCGCAATCCACAGCTTCACTCCGAAGCTTCAAGGGCGTCCGCATCGCCCTTGGCAGGTTGCCGTACTGCACAGTAAGGACAGACGTTTCAGCGATCCACTCGTGAAGCGCTTGATGTTGGAGCCTGATCTCGTTGTTGGGGATGATCAGCCGTACTTTGGATACTTGCCAGACGATTCCATAGATCGGCACGGTAGGGCGCAAAATAGGCCGCATGCTTTGATTGAGATTCGCAATGATCTGATCATGGACGATCAAGGACAGGCCGAATGGGCTGAAAGATTGGCCCCCATCCTAGAAGAAGTACTTTTACAAACCGGACTATAAAAGCCGCGAAGGAGTTTATCATGGACGAGCAAACCCGCATTCAGGTTGAAGCTGCCGCATTCCGTCGATTGCGGAAACATCTGATGGAAGACCGTAAAGATGTGCAAAATATCGATATGATGAATCTGACTGGCTTCTGCCGGAACTGTTTGTCCCGTTGGTATCAGGAAGCTGCAAATGATCTTGGTGTCGAGATGGACAAAGAGCAAGGCCGTGAAGCCTATTACGGGATGCCTTACTCTGAGTGGAAGGATAAATATCAGTCCGAGGCGTCAGCCGAAAAGCAGGCAGAGTTCAAGGTCGCCTTTGCGAAAAACGTTGGTGATGAAAAAGGCTGACTGGATTCACGTCTGTTGTAACGGCTCGAAGTGAATGGGGTCTGTTATTTGATCACTTGACTTGCTTGCAAGCGTGCAATTTCTTCGTCTGAATATCCCAAGTCCTGCAAAATGCTATTCGTGTCCTGACCATATTTGGGAGGGACACCAACAGGCGTTGGTTGACCAGGGGCCATATGAAACCCAGTGACTGGCAGATTTATATGTTCGTTTTCGAAGGAAATGGTCTGCATTACATTGCGGCTGGCGAACTGTGGCTCGGCTAACGCTTCTTCTAGCGTCCTAACACGCGCGGCCGGTACGTGTGAGAAATTTAACAGGTCTTCCCAGTATTGCGCGGACTGATTTAGAAGCGTCTTTGATAAATATTCCGCATCCTTTTCTCGCCGCTCAGACAAATCGCTCTGAGCACACTGGCTGATTTCTGCTGCGGCAATTGGATTGCCAAGCGTCATCATCAAGTTGGCGGCTTGCTTCGGAGTGTAGGCCCCAAGCATAATAGTCCCGTCCGATGTGGGATATGCGGAATAGGTTGCCAATCCAGGGTCCTGATTTCCGAACGGCTTTGGAGCATTTCCTGTCGCTTGCGTGGTTGTGACATTTGCGGTCATAAGCATTAATGCGCAATCGGCCATTGATACATCTATGACGGCGGCGGGGCTTCCACGTTCGCGGGCGAAAAGAGCGGCGCAAACGGCAAGGGCTGCTTGCGCGCCGGTTCCATAGTCGATTACGGGCGGTCCTATCCGAACCGGAGGTCTATTAGCTTCACCGTTACTGGCCATCACTCCGGAAAAGGCCTGAATGACGACATCATAGGCCGGGTGGTTTGCCTTGGGGCCGGTGCGACCATAGCCACTGATTGAACAGCAAATCACACTGGGATTGATCGCCTGAAGTTGGTTGGGTAATAGCCCCAAATTTTGCAGGCAAGCCGTCGTGTAGTTTTGAACAACAACGTCCGCTGAGGTGACAAGTTGCTGAAAAATGCGTTGCCCTTCGTCGGATGCCAGATCCAAGGCGATTGCTTTTTTGCCAGATGCCTGCGCTATAAATCCAAGCCCAAGTCCTTGATCGGATAAGTCACGGCGCGCGCCGACGTCGCGGGTCATGTCGGGTTGATGGACGGGTTCAATCTTGATGACTTCAGCGCCCATAACGCCCAATTGATAGGCGCAGAAAGGGCCTGCGAAGACGTGGGTCAGGTCTAAAACCCGTATTCCGTCCAAAGCTTGCATGTGTAATCCTCCCGACCTTCAGAAAACCACAATCCATGGGCCGGTCTTTTCCGACCGCGACACATACACGCCGCTATTTCGCACTCGTTAGTGCGACTTTGCACAGAGTATGTTCGCCCTAAGTCGTTTGCTCCATTCATGCTTGGTAGTATTGTAGATAAAACTCATTGAGAGGGTGCGCGAATGGCTTCTAGAATGCCGACCTACTTTATCTCGCACGGGGGCGGACCGTGGCCTTGGATTGAAAGCATGCGGCAGGCGTTTAGAACGCTTGAGGTATCCTACAACAATATGCATGCGGAATTGCCGGAACGTCCCAAGGCCTTACTTATGATTTCAGGCCATTGGGAAACAGACGATGTATCGGTTATGACCACAGTCAAGCCACCTATGGTCTATGACTACCATAACTTCCCACCGCACACCTATGATGTGGTCTATCCAGCTCCCGGAGCTCCTGAGTTTGCCCAAAAAGCGGCAGAGTTAATCGCTGATGCCGGATTGCCGGTGTCGTTGAACGATCGGCAGGGGTTTGATCATGGAACTTTTGTTCCGATGGCAATTATGTATCCGCAGGCCGACGTGCCGCTGTTTCAGGTATCGATTCGCAAGAATTACGATCCCGCGCAACACGTCCAATTGGGGCGGGCACTGGCTCCGCTCAGGGACGAGGGGGTACTGATTATCGGATCAGGTTTAAGTTATCATAATCTGCGTATGTTCGGACCTCAGGCCAAGATACCATCCGAGGCATTTGATTCTTGGCTGAACAAGACTTTGTCGCTGACTCCAGAAAAGCGTATCGAAGCTATCCTTAATTGGGAAACCGCCCCGCACGCACGAACTTGCCACGCGCAAGAAGATCACTTGGTGCCGCTTTTTGCTGCCTTAGGGGCGGCCGAAAGTGAGGCTGCGACCCGTGTCTATTACGAAGATGGGATATTCGGGGGCGTTACCGCATCGAGCTACCGGTTCGGATAAAGGTCGTTCGAAATTGAGACTTGGGTGGGATTAAACCCCACCCAGAAAAGGACTCTTTTGTGTCGTCTAGATCGCAGCTTTACGGCTTTCTTCCAGATAAATTTCGCGCAAGCGACCTGCGACAGGGCCAGGGGTGCCGTCGCCGATTTTGTGGCCGTCAATTTCGATCACTGCGTTCACGAACATGGTGGCCGAGGTGATGAACGCCTCGTCTGCGTCTTTGGCTTCTTCAATGGTAAAGTTGCGTTCAACCACTTCCATCTGCGCCTCGGCTGCAAACCGAAGAACTGCTGCGCGTGTAATGCCGTGAAGAATGTCGTTCGACAGGCCACGCGTAATGATCTTGCCGTCTTTGACGATATAGGCGTTGTTGCTGGTGCCTTCGGTGACGTAATCGTCTTCGACCATCCATGCATCATCACAACCCGCGGCCTTGGCCATCATCTTGCCCATTGACGGGTAAAGTAGCTGAACGGTTTTGATATCGCGGCGGTGCCAACGAAGATCGTCGATAGAGATTACTTTAATGCCAGTCTTTGAGGCTGCGCTTTCAGTGATGCCCCGTTTAGATTGGGTGAACAGCACAACGGTGCAGGGTGTGTCATCTGGATTCGGGAAGACAAAGTCGCGATCACTAGGCGCGCCACGCGTGATCTGTAGGTAAACACCTCCATCAACGACCTCGTTGATGCGTACCAGCTCTCGGTGGATTTCCAGCAATTCGTCTTTTGTGACAGGATTGCGCATGCCCAATTCGTTAAGTGACCGTTCAAGGCGCACCGCGTGGCCATCGAAATCAACCAATTTGCCATCGAGAACCGACGTTACCTCGTAAACACCGTCGGCCATCAGGAACCCACGATCGAAGATCGAGACCTTGGCTTCGGTTTCAGGCAAATACTCTCCGTTAAGATAAACGGTGCGGGTCATGGGTGTCTCCTTATCCCCAAAGCGCTGGTTCGGGCGCGTGCACGCCAGCGCAGTCAAACTTCAATGGCTCTTCACGGTCTTCGGCCAGAAGAAGCGGGCCGTCAAGGTCTGTTACCAGCGCACCCTGTGCAACAAGTGTTGCAGGTGCCATCGCCAGCGATGATCCAACCATGCAGCCGACCATGACCTTGTAGCCTTCGGCAAGAGCGGCGTCGCGCAGTTTCAGGGCCTCGGTCAGACCACCGGTTTTGTCGAGCTTGATGTTCACCACATCATATTTGCCTTTTAACCCAGCCAGTGAAGTGCGGTCATGACAGCTTTCGTCGGCGCAAACGGGCAGGGGGCGTTCCATTCCGATAAGCGCGTCATCCTGCGCTGCGGGTAGGGGTTGTTCCACCAATTCGACACCCAATCCGACAAGATGCGGGGCTAACTCTGAATAGACTTCGGCGGTCCAACCTTCGTTAGCGTCGATGATGATTCGCGATTTCGGGGCACCGCGGCGCACGGCTTCGAGGCGTGGCATGTCATCGGGAGTGCCAAGTTTGATTTTCAAGAGTGGACGATATGCGTTCTTTGCAGCTTGTGTTTCCATCGCTTCGGGAGTGTCCAAGGAAAGAGTATAGGCTGTGATTTCTGGCCTTGGCGCTGGCAGACCTGCCAATTCCCAAACACGCTTTCCGGCTTTCTTGGCTTCCAGATCCCACAGGGCGCAATCAACTGCGTTTCTAGCGGCTCCGGCGGGCAGCATTTCATATAGCGAATGTCGGTCTAAAGACGATGAAAGGCTGCGGATTTGATCTTCTACACTGTCCAAATTCTCGGAGTAACGGGCGTAGGGTACGCACTCTCCGCGGCCTGTATGCCCGCCATCCGACAAATGTACAGTCAAAACTTTGGCTTCGGTTCTTGACCCCCTTGAGATAGTGAACACCTGTGCGAGTTTAAATGTATCGCGGGTGATCTCGATCTGCATGGGGGTCTCCTTTTCCGGTTCCGAAGTGTTACTTTCGTTTAAATGTTGGCGAGTGCATCAACCAGTTTGCCTGCTCCATAACGGAAAGGATCTGTCGTTGGCAGACCCATTTCGGATTCGACTTCGTTCAAGTAGGCGCGCGCGTCTTCATCTGACATGTGCTGGGTGTTCACAGAGATTCCGACCACTTGGCAGGCAGGATTGGCGACAAGAGCCAAGTTTAGTGCTGTATCCCGAAGGGCCTGCAGCGACGGCTGCTGGTATTCTGGCAGACCTCGCATGTGCGCACGGGTTGGCTCATGGGCCAAAATCAACGCATCCGGTTGCCCGCCGTGAACAAGAGCCATAGTGACGCCCGAGTATGACACGTGGAACAGACTACCCTGACCTTCGATGTGGTCCCAGTGATCCTCATCATTATCGGGGGTCAAATATTCAACGGCTCCGGCCATAAAGTCGGCAATGACGGCATCAAGCGGCACCCCATCACCAGTGATCAGAATGCCTGTTTGACCTGTCGCCCGGAACGAAGATTTCATGCCGCGCTTTTTCATTTCTGCGTCCATGCAAAGCGCAGTGTACATCTTACCGACCGAGCAGTCAGTGCCCACAGCGAGAACTCGTTTTCCCTTGCGCTTTTTGCCGTTGGCGATGGGGTAGTCTACTTCAGGAATTCGGACATCGTGCAATTCACGTCCACAGGCTTCGGCGACAGCGACAAGATCAGGCTCGTCGCGAAGTAGGTTGTGCAGACCTGAAGCCAAGTCAAACCCTTCCTCCAGTGCCTGAACCAAAACTTTTTTCCACGCCTTGGAAATCACTCCGCCACGATTAGCAACGCCGATTACCAGAGTTTTCGCACCTGCAGCTTTTGCTTCTTCCAACGACATATCTGCCAATCCAAGATCAGCTCCGCAGCCTTCTAGTCGAAATTGACCAACAGCATTTTTGGGGCGCCAGTCTTTTATGCCAATCGCGACTTTGGCGGCAAGTTGGTCGGGCGCGTCGCCGAGAAACAGAAGATAAGGGGTTTTGATCATAGTGGCCTCCTGACATGTTCGCGGGATAATATGAAGGTAATCAGAGGATATTCTTGTTAAAAATGCACTGTATTACCCAAACATCGAAGATAATTCTAAATTATAGCTAATTGCAGAAGATTTTACTGAAATTTTGAGGGGCAGATGATTTCGCAGTTGCGGCATTTAACGCCGCAGATGCGAAAAGGGGCTTGAAGACATGGCGCGCAATATAATACCGATGTGAGGATCAAAATCGAAATATCCTTACCTGAAGGGGCCAGACATATGAGTTTCCGAATCCAACCTGCCGCACCTGCGCGTCCAAACCGTTGCCAGTTGTTTGGACCGGGTTCGCGCCCAGCTATTTTCGAGAAAATGGCGGCATCTTCTGCCGATGTAATCAATCTGGATCTTGAAGATTCGGTTGCGCCTTCAGACAAGGACAGCGCGCGAGAAAACATCATTCAGGCAATTGGTGATATCGACTGGGGAAATAAAACGCTTTCAGTTCGAATTAACGGACTGGACACGCCTTATTGGTATCGTGACATTGTTGATTTGCTTGAAAAAGCCCCGGAGCGCTTGGATCAGATCATGATCCCAAAAGTCGGGTGCGCGGCAGACGTCTATGCCGTTGATGCTCTTGTAACGGCCATTGAATCAGCAAAAGGCCGCACTAAAAAAGTCAGCTTCGAGGTCATCATTGAAAGCGCGGCGGGCATTGCCCACGTCGAAGAAATCGCGGCTTCATCCCCACGCGTGCAGGCCATGAGTCTTGGCGCAGCCGACTTCGCAGCGTCCATGGGAATGGCAACAACCGGCATCGGCGGCACTCAAGAAAATTATTACATGTATCGTGATGGTCAGAAACATTGGTCTGACCCGTGGCATTGGGCTCAAACCGCCATTGTCGCTGCCTGTCGCACCCACGGTGTTTTACCGGTCGATGGTCCGTTTGGTGATTTCAGTGACGATGAAGGATTCCGCGCGCAGGCCCTGCGCTCGGCGACTTTGGGTATGGTTGGGAAATGGGCCATCCACCCTAAACAAGTCGCGCTGGCAAATGAGGTCTTCACTCCCTCAGAAGAAGCCGTCAACGAAGCCAATGAAATACTTGCTGCGATGGAAGAGGCTAAAGCCAAAGGCGAGGGCGCGACGGTTTACAAAGGCCGTTTAGTAGATATCGCCAGCATTAAGCAGGCTGAAGTGATTGTTCGCCAGTCCGAAATGATTGCGAATAGCTGAAAGCAGCCAGCAAGAAAATTTACCTTGCTTCAAGGCCGCCCTGCTGGGCGGTCTTTTAGTTTGTGGGTTATGAAGTCACATACATGGACCTTTAGGCGATTGTTGTCACAATGCCTCGCAAATGATTGATTGGCGCTTGAAAGAATTCTGCCCTAGAACTCTTTCAAAAGTACAGTTGGGGTTCGTATGACGCGCATATTTGCGATAGGGCTTTTCTTTTTCACCGCTCTCACATCTGCTGTTTTGGCAGACAAAAGACCGGTCGTGGTCGAACTTTTCACGTCGCAGGGCTGTTCAAGTTGCCCTCCAGCTGATCGGTTGCTGAGAGAGTTGTCAGAAGAAGACGGCATCATCGCGTTGGCATTACATGTCGATTATTGGGATTACATCGGCTGGCAGGACAAATTCGCCCTCCCGCAATTTACAAAACGTCAAAAATATTATGCCCATGCTATGGGCGAAAAGATGATCTATACGCCTCAGATTGTCGTGAATGGTCATTCCCATGTGGTCGGAAGTGATGGGCAAGTCGTGCGCGCGTTGATTGAGCAATACTCTAACGATGAGCAATCGATAGAATTGAGTGTCAAAAGGCAGGGGGCGGCTGCCATCATCACCGCCATTGGTCTGCTAGATGATCTCCCTCCATTGGACGTTTATCTTGTGCAATACATTGATGAAAAGCCGGTGACGATTTCTCGCGGAGAAAACTCGGGTAAAACAATCACCTACAGCAATATCGTTCAAAGCTGGATAAACGCTGGTCGCTGGTCTGGCGAAGGCAAATTACATCTCGAAGCGCCCGTTACCGAAGACATGCCCTTGGTTGTTTTACTACAACAAGCTGGCTTTGGACCTATTTTAGCGGCGCAAATGCTGGAATAGAAAATCAACTTTGCTTTGTGCGCAAGCTTTCGCGGTACCAAACGAAAATTCCAGACGATGCGATTGTCAAGGCACCTACAATTGTCCAAAAATCTGGATAAGTACCAAAGAAAATTGCGCCCCATATCGTTGCATAGATTAGGGAAACGTAAGAAAAAGGCGCGATAGATCCGGCCTCTGCCTTGGAAAACGCTCGGATCAAAAATAGCTGCCCCGTCGTTCCGACACATCCGATCACAAGCATAAGAAGTGCGCTCGACCACGTGAGTGTAATCCAGAAAAAAGGCAGTGCAAGTGAGGTTAGAATTCCTCCGACAAGTCCGGTGTAAAGAAGTGAGGTCCAAATGTCTTCGCGCTGGCCAACATGGCGAGTTGCAAGCGCGTATCCAGCATAAAAAATAGCAGCAGCAAGCGCTAGAAGGTTTGTCACAGCAAATGTTTGGGCACCCGGGCGGATGATGATCAATGCGCCAATAAGTGAGACGAGAATACCAATCATCCTTTGCGGCCCCAATTTTTCCCCAAGAAAAAGCGCACCGCCTAAGGCAACTAGAATCGGATTGACATTCATCAGCGCTGTCGCAGGCGCAAGTCCAACAGCTGTGATGCCAGAGAAGAAAAAGCCCGTGGCCGCCAAAAGCATAACGGATCGGGCAAATTGCAACTTTGGAAAAGTGGCCTTCCACACACCTTTGCGACGGCCGACAAGGGCTAAAACGATCAAACATTGGCCAGAATACCTTGCCCACAATGTTTGGGCCAATCCCGTTTGTTGCGTCAGGATTTTCGCGCATACATCCATCAAACTGAAGCACAAAATGGCTAGCAGCATGAACAGGATCGCTTGGGTTTGATGAGAAAAACGGGAAGTCGGCATGTGCGGGCTATAGGGGGGCAAATACCACATGTCCAGAACCCGTTATGCTTGAGTTAATCGGGGTGTTGAGTTCCCAGTTTGATTTCTCCAGATTCGGCCAGCCCCTGAATGGCTGCTACGACTTGTGTCATTGCCTTCTCAGCAACTTCCGCTTCCGGAGGGTCGTTCTCAGCGATCTCTTCGCGCAGGTTTTCTGCCAAACGCTTTGGGAGATTATTTAAAAGAAAGTCGCGTGCGGCAGCATCGTTGCTGTCGGTCGCTCCGGCCAACGCGGCTTGAAGTTGGTCCTGAGCGACTGCCCTAAGAACGGTGGGAACGTCTTTGGCGGCGACACGCGCAGGAATATGTGCGAAAGTAAAGACGTTGCGTAAAACGCAATCTGCAAAAGTTTTGTCGACTTCCTGAAGGCCACTCAGCAGGTCTTGTCGCGTTTGCGCATTTGCTTGATTTAAAATGGCTCCAACACGAGCGTCCGCCGCTATGGGGAACGCCCTTTCCTGAACGTCATCTAGTTGCGCTGCCAACGACATTCCGATGCGTTCCACGGCGTCGGGTGTGCTGGCTGCTGTTTTGCCGACCGCGAGCGTTACCCTGCGGGCAAGCGGTCCGGGTAGTTTTCCAAGTAGCTCGGCAGCCACGGTCACGGGCAACTTCGAGATCAAAATTGCGGCGACTTCCACGCTTTCGCGTTCTGTAATGCGGACCAGTTCGTCAAGGTCCAGGTCAGCAATGCGTACCCAGGGATCCCCGGCTTCTTTTACGCCCGCCTCGCTACGCAACCGAGCGGAAGTAAGGGGGCTGATTTTGCCGTCAAGTGCAGAAATAGCTTGAACAAGACCAGACGGGAACGACAGATCGATGTCTTCGAGTTCGTGTGTAAATTCGGTCATCACATTGGCCAATGTTCGTCTATCGATATAGCGCATCGCGCCCATTTTCTGAGTCAGACGTGCTTGTAAATTCTCTGGTAAATCGGACAGATTTAAATTGGCACCTTGCGTTAAGAGAAAACGGACGACAATTGCCGCTTTTTCGGCGCGTGTCAGATCAATGTTTTGTGCGGTGGGGATTGGTGATAGATCGCTCATCTTAGCCTCATCTGATGCTTTGACCTAACCCAAAGGAAATGAATAACCCCTTACTTCTTCTTGGCAAAAATACTCAAAATTGAAACACCCGCCGCAGTCGCGACGGGTGCCAATAATACAGATGAGGGAATTTTACTCGCCGAACACGCGGGCGAAGATCGTATCAACGTGTTTGGTGTGGTAATCCATGTTGAACTTTTCGTTGATGCCGTCTTCACCAAGCGCGGCAACAACCTCGGCATCTGACAAAAGTAGCTCGCGGAAATCAAGGCGTTCTTCCCAAACTTTCAAAGCGTTGCGCTGGACCATAGAATACGCGTCCTCGCGACTGACACCGGCTTGGGTCAGCGCGAGAAGCACGCGCTGTGACATAACCAACCCAGGAAACTTGTTCATGTTGTCCAACATGTTTTCAGGGAAGATCAACATCTTTTCGATCACACCGGTCAGTCGCGCCAACGCGAAATCAAGTGTCACTGTTGCATCCGGGCCAATTGCGCGTTCGACAGAGCTGTGCGAGATATCCCGCTCGTGCCAGAGCGCGACGTTCTCCATTGCAGGGATGACAGCCATTCGAACCAGACGGGCAAGACCAGTCAGGTTTTCAGTAAGCACAGGGTTTTTCTTGTGCGGCATGGCAGACGAACCCTTTTGGCCCATCGAGAAGAATTCGGCGCCTTCCAGTACCTCGGTGCGCTGCATGTGGCGAATTTCGATGGCGACGTTTTCGATGCTGCTGGCAATCACACCGAGAGTCGCAAAGAACATCGCGTGGCGGTCACGCGGGATCACCTGCGTGCTGATCGGCTCTGGGACAAGACCCAGTTGATCGCAAACATGTTCTTCGACAGCAGGGTCGATATTGGCGAAGGTGCCGACAGCGCCCGAGATCGCGCCGGTGGCGATTTCCGCGCGGGCATCGCGCAAGCGCGACAGGTTGCGGTCCATTTCAGCGTAGAAACGCGCGAACGTCAGGCCCATAGTGGTCGGTTCAGCGTGAATGCCGTGGCTGCGACCGACGCGGACAGTGTCTTTGTGCTCAATCGCGCGGGTTTTCAGGGCCGCAAGCAGCTTGTGCATATCGTCAATCAGGATGTCAGCGGCACGGACAAGCTGGACGTTCAGGCAAGTGTCGAGAACGTCTGACGAGGTCATGCCCTGATGGACGAAACGGGCTTCTTCACTGCCGACGTGTTCGGCAAGATGGGTGAGAAAGGCGATCACATCATGCTTGGTGACCCCTTCGATTTCATCTATGCGGGCCACGTCGAATTCAACATCCTTGGCTTTCCAGACGGCGTCGGCGTTTTCCTGTGGGATAACGCCCAGTTTGGCCATGGCGTCACAAGCGTGGGCCTCGATCTCGTACCAGATTTTGAACTTGGTTTCCGGCGACCAGATGGCGACCATATCGGGGCGGGAATAGCGAGGGATCATGCGCGCGTGCCTTATGAGTTTGAAGAGTCGCGCGGGTCTTAGCGTTAATGCTGCATGACGGCAATGGATTGCACTGTCGCAGGGGGCATTCTGCCCCCGCACCCCTTGTCTGGGCGCTCCCCCTGAGGATATTTGTTGGACAAAAGAAATAGGGGGCGGATTTGCTGGAGCTGTGGGATTTTGAAGGGGAGTGGCAGATCACGCGGCGCATCGAGGATGCTCTTAGCGGGCAGGAGGGGCAGTTCGCTGGAGCCGCTTCGTTTGTGCGCGATGGTGCAGGGCTGCAGTATTCGGAAAAAGGGCTGCTGACGCTGGGCGGGGCGTCGATGGAGGCCGAGCGGGTTTATTTATGGCGCGCGTCAGGCGCCGGGATCGAAGTGCTGTTCGATGATGGGCGGCCGTTTCACAGGATAGACGACAGCGCCGAGGCGGCGCATTGGTGCGATCCGGACCAGTATGATGTGACCTATGAGTTTGGCAGATGGCCGAAGTGGTCCTCGCGCTGGCGGGTTTTGGGGCCGCGCAAGGACTATGTGATGGTCAGCAACTATTCCCGCTGAATTCATCTTTCTAAAAATACTCGCGCCGCGGGCTCGGGGCGTTAGCCTCGACCACGATACGGCGGCACACCTTGATCCGGGATCCACACGCCTTTGGGCATTTCGCCGGTTTGGTAGAAAACGTCGATCGGGATGCCTCCGCGTGGATACCAGTAACCGCCGATGCGAAGCCATTTGGGGTCTAGGAAGTCGATCAGGCGGCGGGCGATGGAGACCGTGCAATCTTCGTGGAATGCGCCGTGATTACGGAAGCTGGTGAGGAAAAGTTTCAGTGCTTTCGATTCAATCAGCCACTCGCCCGGAACATAGTCAATCACCAGATGCGCGAAATCCGGTTGGCCGGTCATCGGGCAGAGCGAGGTGAATTCGGGTGCGGTGAAGCGGATGTTGTAATCCACGTCTTTTTGAGGGTTCTGGACGCGTTCTAGCACGGCCTCGGACGGGTCCTGGGGCACGATTGTATCTCCACCGAGTTGCTTGAGGTCGGAGTAAATGGATTTGTCACTCATCAGGTGAACCTTTCGTTAAACGCCGCGCTTGTTGCCCCAGAGGAGCACGTGAAGTTGCGGCAGGATGCGGGGGTGGAACCACTTGTCCTCCATCGCCTTGTCCACAAGCCAGTGCATGCGGTCCATGATGCCGTCCATGTCTACCTCAAACGTGTCGTCATCGGCGGGTGGGGGCGTGTGGTTTCCGGGTTGGATGTAAAGGGGAAGGGCGGAGTACTTTGCCGCGACCTGTTTTGCCCAGTCGTAATCGGTGTCGTCGAAGATGACGATTTTCAGGACCGTTTGGGCGTCGCCTGCTTTAGCTAGGCATTGGTCGAAGATTGCCCAATCGACCTTCATTTCGGATGATGGTGGTTTGGGGCTGAGGACCAGCGTGTCGAGTTTCGAGAACCAATCGGCGGGAACGGAACCTTGGGTTTCCAGCGCGAAGCGGTATCCCTTGGAGTGACCGAGGTCGATTAGGTCGCCGAAGGGTTGGATCGCGGGGTTGCCGCCAGAGAGCGAGACGGTGATTGGGGTGTTGTTCGAGAGTTTTTGAACTTCGGTCCAGACAACCTTGGTCGTCATCGGTGTCCAAGTGTGGCGAAACTCACTATCGACCGCGTGCATCGTGTCACACCAAACGCAGCGGTAATCGCAGCCGCCGGTGCGGACAAAGACCGTCGGTTCGCCGATCAGTGCGCCTTCGCCTTGAATGGTCGGGCCGAAGATTTCGCTGACGCGGATGTCTCGATCATCCGTCATGGCCGGTATTCGGCCCATGTTTTCGGAGTTTCCGAGACTTTGACAGCAGAGGTTTCCGGCCACTTGGCTTTGCACCAGTCGTAGAAATGTTTGGCCATGTATTCGGCGGTCACGAGGTCATAGTCGAAGACATCGTTCAGGTGGCGGTGATCGATTTCATCGTCGATATATTGCTTCAGCGGACGTAACTCGGTGTAGTCGCGCACAAAGCCGTATTCGTTGAGCTCGGCAGAGGCGAGTTCCACCATGACAATGTAGTTATGACCATGCATGCGGGCACATTGGTGGTCTTCTGGCAGGCCAGACAACTGGTGTGAGGCCGAGAAATGAAACTCTTTGGTGATGCAGTACATTAGCTTTCCTTTGCTGAAGCCAGCGCTTCAAGCCAGTAATCCGGGTCGGCGTATTCAGTTGGGTCTTCTACGCCCGCCTCATCGAAGGCTTCACGGCGTTCCACGCAGGTGCCGCAGCGGCCGCAGTGGATGTCTCCGCCTTTGTAGCACGACCATGTTTCAGCAAACGGCGTGCCCGCAGCGTGACCAGCGGCGACGATGTCGCCCTTTGAGCCATGAACAAAGGGAGCCAAAAGTGTGACTTTTGCATAGCCGTCTAGTGCATGGTTTTGCATGGTTTGCATGGCATCGATGAAGTCGGGGCGGCAGTCGGGGTAGATGAAGTGATCTCCTCCGTGGACTGCAACGGCAACAGCATCGGCACTTTGTGCCGCCGCAAAGCCGAAGCCGATGGTCAGCATGATGGCGTTGCGGTTCGGGACCACTGTGATTTTCATGGTCTCTTCGGCGTAGTGCCCATCAGGGACATCGACATCATCGGTCAAAGCCGAACCCGAAAGCCCAGCGCCGATGTTGCGCATGTCGATCACTTGATGAGGCACGCCCAGACGTTTGGCTGCCGATGCTGCAAACTGAACCTCTTTAACGTGCCTCTGGCCATAGTCGAAGCTGAGCAGAGAATGCAGTTGCCCCTCTTGCGCCACAACGTGGGCAAGCGAGACGGAGTCGAGTCCGCCAGAGCAGATGACAATCGTTTTCATAGCAATAGTCCTTGTTTTGTCCGGGTAGGCTGCGACCGGTGACGGAGTGTTTAGCTAAGCTTGAAGTCAGAGGCAAGGCAAAGGGGGCTGGCTGCCCCCTTTGGATCCCCCGCGAGTATTTTCGGAAAAATGAATGGACGCTCTGATTAGGCTTCGCCCATCAGTAAGGGATCGAACGGATAGGTGGTGAGGTTTTCATATCCATCCTCGGTGATCAGAACTTGATCCTCTAACTTGATTGAGAAGTCGCCACCTACCTCGCCGACCGAGGCTTCTACGCACAAGACCATTCCGGGCTCTAGAACATAATCAAAGGCGCCTGGCACTTCCTTATCAGGGTAGGCGACCAACGGCCATTCGTCGCAAAGACCGACGCCATGCATCATGCAGCCGTATTTTAAGGCTTGAAATTTGTTGTCTAGCTTGTGGCAGTTGGCGGTGAGTTCGGGGATAGAGATGCCAGGGCGCAGCATGGACATGTTGCTCATGATGTGCTCGTGCGCATGGCGCATGGCATAGACCATTGAGCTTGGGGGTGGGCGGTCTCCGATCCACCAGCTGCGCGAGATGTCGATGCAAATGCCGTAGCTGCCTATAAGATCGGTGTCGAAGCTGACAATTTCGTTATTCTGTACAATTCGCGGACCGCATTCTTGAAACCACGGGTTGGTGCGGGGACCAGATGCTAAAAGGCGTGTCTCAATCCATTCGCCACCGCGACGGATGTTTTCGGCATGAAGGACTGCCCAAATGTCGTCTTCGGATGTGTTGCCCATTGGAACGTTTGTGCGGGCGAAATTCTCCATTTCTCGCACGGCGCTTTCACACGCATGATGCGCGCAGCGCATGGCTTTGATTTCATCAACTCCTTTAACAGCGCGGCATTTTTCGGTGAGTTCTTCACCTTCCATGATTTGAAAGCCCTGCGCTTCCAGTGCGCGCAGGCCGTGGATCATGATTTTATCAACAGCTAATCGTTTGTTTCCCGGAGCATGGTCTGCAAGGATCTGACGCACCTCGTTCGAGAAAGCGTCTGCAGCCACATCAACCTTGTCGCCCCGATCGAAATAGAACAAGTCAGCCCCTGATCGAACTTCGCGAACCAACGGATTGAATTCACTAAGGAATGGTGAGTTTTTATAGTCCCACATCACCATATATCCGTCGGCACACACCAGGAGTGCGCGGAATGGGTTGTGAGTATTCCACAGCTGCATGTTTGTGCTGTCCGTGGCGTAACGGATGTTCAGCGGATCAAATACCAAAAGTCCCGCATAGTCCCGATCGACTATGTGCTGGGTCAGGCGTTTCCAGCGGTGCTGGCGCATGGCTTGCAGATCGGGCAGATCCAAGCCGGCAGCCTCCCATTCCCGAAACGCAAGCTGGGTGGGGCCGATTTCTATGCGGTCGGCATCATTCGGGGTGTTATCGCCTAGGCGATCCGCTCTGTTTGGGTCTATTTTTCGGATATCACGATAGTGTGTAGACATGGCAAGCTCGAATTTGATTCATCGAATCGTTACATTGTTATTGTCTACGGTCATGACTGTTTGCGACCCAAACCGAGGTCGCTTTCTGGATCTGATTTCAAGCGCGGAAAAGGCTATTGTGTTTCCTTTAAACGGCAGGTCTTTTGTGGATCATGACACCTCTTCAGACCACGCTTCCATATTTCCCTCTTATCGAAAAACCCTTGCCGGGCATTGCGCCATTAGACCCGGCAAATTGGCTTTGGGTCGATGAAGCTTATTCTTCGCAGTTGGCGGAAAAGAAGCGCCTATTGTCAATTTGCCGCGATGACATTCTGATGCAAAATCCGATGGCTGAAGAAGCGGCGGGTGAGCTTTTAGAAGTCGCTATAGAACATTTGGTGAGAGATCACCCAGATTTTTCCAAGTCGGGAGCAAATGTTCATTGTTCAGATGGTCGTACGATTGATTTATGTGCCGCACCGTTGGAGGTACTAGCCGGATTGGTACAAGAAGATTTTTGCATTCTTCAAAAGCCAGATGGGGCAGAGGAACATATCCTAACGGCTGGTTTGCTGGCCTTTCCCGCCAGCTGGCGTTTGTCCGAGAAGTTCATGAAGCCGCTGACCGGTATTCATGTTCCTGTCTCTTCGTATGATGATGGAATTGCACGCCGAGTTCAGCGTTTGTTCGACGGGATTAAGGTGGGGCGTCCTTTGTGGCGGTATAATGCACTTTGGTATCAAGATCCGGCGTTGCATCAGCCGCGGAGCGAGTCAGTTGGCCGCCCGATGGTTGGAAAGCGCGGCCCATATCTACGCAGTGAGCGACAAACGCTTCTGCGATTGCCGCTCACCAAGGCCGTTGTTTTCGGAATTCACACCTTTGTTCTGAGGGCTTCGGATATCCCTTTAGCCGAGCAGCAGCTGTAGCGTTGCAGCGGTTGCACCCGAAGAGTGCAAGAGTGTGAAAGCCCCAGCCAAACTGAGTGCGTGAGCAGAAAGGCGGAAGTCCTCGCCCTTAAACAGGTTGTAGACAATAAAAAAGGACGCCACAGGCCAAGAGAAAAAGCCGATCATTGCAGTCATAAGCCAAGTCGTGATGCGGGTCGGGCGGCTTAGTTCGACTTCTTCAACCTGATCATGACGGCCGGTTTCGTCTATACGGATGGCCTCGGCCAACGCTGCTTCCTCTTCTGCAGATAGATGGTCTGACCAAGTGACTTCTTCGCCGGTTTTTTCGCGGAACTTGCGGTCAAGAACCTCTTCCATGCTGTCGATGTGCGGTAAACGTTTTCCACTATCTTGATGAGCACGCCCACTAGCGACGCGACGGGGAGAAGGACGGGACGTCGTTGCTTTTCGTGCGACATCTACGCGGCGCGGTTTCACCGGTGCAAAGGCAGATAGGAACTGCTGCGCCGAGAACACCACGTCTTTGCGCAGCCAAACAATTTGGCTGGCTTCGGTCGTCAAAATGGCTTTGCGACATATGTCCGCCAGCAAAACCAGTGGGGCGTCGGCATGTGTATCTTCAGCAAACTTCGAAATTGCGATCATCATCCGCCCCATCAGATCACTGCGGTCAACATCGGTTTTAACCGTAATGACGAAAGAGTCAGCCCGAATGAGAAGTTCCCCTGGATTGACCTCTTCCGAAGTAAGCATTTCATAGCTCTTCTGATTTAGTGCTTTTTCGACCAATCGAACCAATACGTCAGCGTCGAATAGGCGGCGCTTGGCGTAAACAAGTACAGCATCACAGCGTTGGTTGAACGAATCCATTTTTGCCTCCAGCGGCGGTTTCCTATGCTTGAACAATGCCAACAACCTTGGGAAAAAATGGGACCGATCCATGAAAGTTTAAGGCAAAGTTTCGGGTAAACTGCTTGTTTTGCCCCATTTTCAACACACTCAACGCGATTTTCGCGAAATTTCTGGAATTCGTGCACAGGAAACAAAATATCTCTCATTGCAGGTAATGTTTCAGAATCACGCCTCAAATGATGATTCTTGCTGCTTCGAATTTATGGTTTGGGAAACAAAGAGCTGGTTTGGTGCTTTTCGTTGACTTGAATACAAGGCTGTCGCGATTTCGCGTCATCATATTAGGCGCGACCGATTTAAGGCGCTAGTTTGTCGACCTTTTGCCGGTCGATAATTTAGCTTGTGAATATGTGTGCCTGGTTGTGCAAATCTAGGGATAGTGACCTAAGGGAAGACATCTATCTTTAAATGTAGCAACGAAGCTGATTGACTTAAATATGGAAACAGCCTGCCGTTTAAATCGGACGCATGAACATAGAAAGGCGCCCGAAGGCGCCTTTCTGAGATTTTTACAGTGCGCAATTAGCAGCTATAGTACATGCCGTACTCAACTGGGTGCGGGGTGTGTTCGAAGAGATGAACCTCTTCCATCTTCAAAGTGATGTAACCTTCGATCTGATCTTTGGTGAACACATCACCTGCCAGAAGGAAATCGTGATCGGCTTCCAAGGCGTCCAGAGCTTCGCGCAGCGAGCCACAGACGGTTGGGATGCCTTCCAGCTCTTCGGGCGGGAGATCATACAGGTTCTTATCCATGGCTTCGCCCGGATCGATTTTGTTCTTGATACCGTCAAGACCAGCCATCAACAGGGCTGCGAAGCACAGATATGGGTTCGCGGATGGATCGGGGAAACGAGCTTCAACGCGTTTTGCTTTCGGCGACTCGGTCCAAGGAATACGAACACAACCCGAACGGTTGCGCGCCGAATACGCGCGCAGAACTGGGGCCTCAAAGCCGGGGATCAGGCGCTTGTAGCTGTTGGTCGAGGGATTGGTGAAAGCATTCAGTGTTTTCGCGTGCTTCAGGATGCCACCGATGAAGTAAAGAGCTTCCTGTGACAGATCCGCGTACTTGTCACCCGCGAACAAAGGTTTGCCGTCTTTCCAAATCGACATGTTCACGTGCATACCGGTGCCGTTATCGCCGTACATAGGCTTTGGCATGAATGTCGCAGTTTTACCGTAGGCATCTGCAACGTTGTGGATGATATACTTGTACTTCTGGATGTTGTCTGCTTGCTCGGTCAGGGTTCCGAAAATCAGACCCAATTCGTGTTGGCAGGTGGCAACTTCGTGGTGATGCTTATCGACTTTCATGCCGATGCGCTTCATGGTCGAGAGCATTTCAGAACGGATGTCCTGTGCTTCGTCAACTGGGTTTACTGGGAAGTAGCCACCTTTATGAGCCGCGCGGTGACCCATATTGCCGTGCTCGTATTCGGTGTCGGTGTTCCAAGCGGCTGCTTCCGCGTCGATTTCAAACATAACTTTGTTGGGCTTGTTTGCGTAGCGAACGTCTTCAAAGATGAAGAATTCAGCTTCGGGACCGAAATAGGCAACATCACCGATGCCCGACGAAACCAGGTAGGCTTCTGCTTTTTCGGCTGTGCCTCGAGGGTCACGTTCGTAGCTTTCGCCTGTGTCCGGCTCAACGATCGAGCAGTGCACGGCCAAAGTTTTTTCTGCATAGAACGGATCGACATAAGCGCTGTCTGTGTCAACCATCAGTTTCATGTCTGATGCTTCGATTGATTTCCAGCCGGCGATTGAAGAGCCGTCAAACATAAAGCCTTCTTCCAGGAAGTCTTCATCAACCAGGCCTACGTCAATGGTGACGTGCTGCAGCTTGCCACGGGTGTCTGTGAAGCGGATGTCAACATAAGCGACATCTTCATCCTTGATCATATCAAGAACATTCTGAATGCTCATTCCCTTGTTCCTTCTCTCTTGAGTATTCGGTAGAATTACAGTGCGTCCGTTCCGGATTCGCCGGTGCGGATGCGGATGGCTTGTTCGACAGGGCTGACAAAGATTTTCCCGTCACCAATTTTGTCGGTTTTGGCCGCGTCGATGATCGCTTCTATAGCGGCGTCAACCTGATCGGATTCAAGCACGACCTCGATTTTTACCTTTGGCAAAAAATCGACAACATATTCAGCGCCACGGTATAGTTCGGTGTGACCTTTTTGGCGACCGAACCCTTTGACTTCGATGACACTTAGACCCTGAACGCCGATGTCCTGAAGGGCTTCTTTAACCTCGTCCAGCTTAAACGGTTTGATGATCGCTTCGATCTTTTTCATGGTTGTACTCCTCGCCTTGCGCGTTGAGGGGTTGAGACCACTTTCGCGCGTCGTGCACAATCGGTTAGGGTTTGTCTGAGACAAAGCGTACGCTGTCATTGGAGATGGTGGGTGAAAAATAAGCGCATTGCGTAAAAAATGTGCAAAAATGAATCGCATGGGTTTTTGAGATCATGGAAATACTGACCGCAGCACAGATGCGTGCCGTTGAACAGGCCGCGATTGAGTCGGGTGAGGTGACTGGACTTGAGTTGATGGAGCGCGCAGGGGCGGGCGTCCTCGAGGCGATTTTTGAAGAATGGCCAGAGTTGAAAGCGCGAGGGGCCAGCCCCTCGCGCTCCCCGGAGTATTTGGACCAAAAAGAAGGACGTAAAGCGGTTGTTTTGTGCGGACCTGGGAACAACGGCGGTGACGGATTTGTGGTGGCGCGGTTACTGCGCCAGATGGGTTGGGAGGTGGTGGTGTTTCTTTACGGGGATGCCGAAAAACTGCCCCCGGATGCTTCGGTGAATTGCGAGCGCTGGTTAGAGCTCGGGGAAGTTCTGCGACCTATGCCGGATGGAACTCCTTTTGTGGGTTTCCAGCCAGCATTGTTGATTGACGCGCTGTTCGGCACAGGGCTGACAAGACCTGTTCACTTGGGAGATGGCTACGCAGGTGTGGCTGCAGACGAACCCGACAGCGGTCTACGCGGCGATATGAAACATGTATCAATCGACATTCCCAGCGGGCTTTGTGCAGACAGTGGTCGGATTTTAGGGGACTCTTTTCTTGCCGATTTAACCGTCACATTTCACCGGAAGAAATTGGGGCAGGTCTTGGGGGTCGGTCCTGTGCTTTGCGGAAAACTGAAAGTTTGCGATATTGGCGTGCATCACAAGTTTTGGCATAGGGGTACCGAGCAGCTGTGGATCGACCGCGTCTTTCCAGCATTTACCGAAAATACGGCGATTTACTTGAAACAAAAACTTTTAAAGTCGAGCATGATTGGTGGGCCGGAACCTTGCCATAAATTTTCCCACGGTCACGCTCTTATCCTTGCGGGTGGAGCAGGTAAAACGGGAGCTGCCCGCCTTACTGCTCGTGGAGCACTTCGGATTGGTGCCGGACTTGTCACTCTCGGTGTGCCTGCCGAGGCACAGCAGGAAGTGGCCTCGCAGATCACTGCTATCATGATGCGCCAGATCTGCGATGCGAGGGCGTTTGAGGAAGTCCTTAAAGACCATCGGATGAATGCACTGTGCCTTGGACCGGGATTGGGGATTGATCGCGCGCGGGAACTGGTGCCTGTTGCTTTGAAGGCTAAACGGGCGACGGTTTTGGACGCGGATGCTTTGACTGCTTATTCAGTCGATCCAGCCGCGCTTTTCGCTATGATCCATGAGAATTGCGTGCTTACCCCTCACGCAGGAGAATTCGCGCGGCTCTTTCCCGACATTTCAGAGAAACTCGATGCGCCTGCCGTTAATGGCCCTGCATATTCCAAGGTTGAGGCCACTCGCGAAGCCGCCAAACGGGCAGGCTGTGTGGTTCTGTTCAAAGGGCCGGACACAGTGATTGGCGCAGCTGATGGGCCATGCTCGATCAGTTCAGCTGCCTATGAACGTGAAACACCGTGGTTGGCGACCGCAGGATCGGGAGATGTTCTGGCAGGGTTCATCACTGGCCTGTTGGCGCGCGGCTTCGCTCCGATGCAAGCGGCTCAAATGGGCGCTTGGCTTCACGTGGAATGCGCGCTGAAATTCGGCCCCGGCTTGATCGCCGAGGACTTGCCTGAGGTTTTGCCGCAAGTGCTAAAAGACCTTCTCGCATAAAAGCTAAAAAGAACGATTTTTCCTCTCGCATCCCGTTTCAAGCTTTGCTAGAGAACGCCAACAGTGCGGGTGTGGCGAAATTGGTAGACGCACCAGATTTAGGTTCTGGCGCCGC
>CAYVRN010000023.1:8250-36225 GCA_964453855.1 uncultured Rhodobacterales bacterium | reverse complement strand
ATGCTTTGTTCGCATCGGCCATCTTGTGTGTATCTTCGCGCTTCTTAACAGCCGCGCCACGTGACTGAACCGCATCAAGAAGTTCGCCTGCAAGACGCTCTTCCATTGTGTTCTCGTTGCGGCCACGGGATGCGTTGATCAACCAACGGATCGCAAGCGCTTCACGGCGCTCCGTACGCACCTCAACAGGTACCTGATATGTCGCACCACCAACACGACGCGAGCGAACCTCGACCGACGGTTTGATGTTGTCGAGCGCTTCGTGGAAGACTTCCACAGGGGCGCGCTTGACTTTGGCTTCAACGCGATCAAGCGCGTTGTAAACGATACGTTCTGCGACCGACTTTTTGCCGTCGATCATCAGGTTGTTCATGAATTTTGTCAGTACGCGATCACCAAACTTGGCGTCGGGCAGGACTTCGCGCTTCTCAGCGGCGTGACGACGTGACATTCCGTGATCTCCTTACTTAGGACGCTTAGCGCCGTATTTCGAACGACGTTGCTTACGGTCTTTGACGCCTTGGGTATCCAGAACACCGCGAAGGATGTGGTAACGGACACCCGGAAGGTCTTTTACACGACCGCCGCGGATCAGAACCACAGAGTGCTCCTGAAGGTTGTGGCTTTCACCCGGAATGTAGGAGATGACTTCGAAGCCATTGGTCAGACGGACCTTGGCAACTTTACGCATCGCCGAGTTCGGCTTTTTAGGTGTGGTTGTGTAGACGCGCGTACATACGCCACGCTTCTGTGGGTTGCCTTCCAAGTGCAGTGACTTGGAACGCTTTACTTTTGGCTGGCGCGGTTTGCGGATCAGCTGTTGAATCGTTGGCATTCCGGTTTCTTCCCCGTTTGCAACTTCATGTCATGCACACCGAGGTGTGCGGCGAATTTGGCGCTACGTGCGTCCACATAGCAAAAAGCCGCGAGCGTTCCCATTCCGAGGCGAACGACGCGGTGTGTTTCCAGAGGGTGCAGGCTTCAAAGTAGCCCAGACCTTAGTCCACTGTAGTCTATGATATCGGCGTAAAGAGACGTCCTCTTGCCGGATGAACGGGCGTATAGGCAGAGTCGAGTGGGTTGTCAACAGACACTGCAGAGTACTTGCGCGCTCTGTCGCCTACCCTTGTCTAAACTGAAACAACCGACCATCGGTCACAGCAAAACCGACAGCGATAACTATGAAACCAATCCACGCCTCTACGCCCATACGCTCCCCCAGTAAGACAACGCCCAAGGAAACTGCAAATGGCGGAATGAGCAGTGTAACCAATAGCAGATTGGCTGCCCCTGCCCGCCTGAGAATTGCAAAGTAAAGGATATAGGCCAATACGGTCGACAAGATAGATAGCCCCAACAACGCACTCCAAACAGTTTTCGACAAGTCAAAACTCGGCACGCCATCGGTCAACAACACGATTGGAATCATCAACAAGGAACTTCCGGCAACCATACCCAGCGCGTTCATCAATGGTGGCTGTCCAGATAGTGTAGTTTTGCCCCAAACCCCCGCAAAAGCATAGGACAAGGTCGCACCTAGAATGGCCAATTGCGCCAGATTGCTCGGGTTAAACGATCTCAAGGCAGTTGGCCCCATAATAAAGGCAACTCCAGCTAGACCAAGTGCAGCTCCTACAATTTTGTTTCGCGTCAATGGTTCGTCTTTCAACAACAGCCCTGCGATGACAGCTGCAAACATGGCTGTAGTCGCGTTTAAGATTGATGCCAAACCACTGTCTATCTGTGTTTGTCCCCAGAAAATAAGAGAAAATGGAATGGCATTGTTCAATGCCCCCATCACCAGATAGGCCCCCAATATTTTTGGAGAGCTCGGAATAGTGTATCCCTTAATAATGACAATCAAAGCCAGCACGGGCAATGCCCAGAACACCCTGTGCAACGCAATCGTCATTGGAGGCACTTCACGTAGGGCTATTTCGGCAAAGAAGAATGATCCACCCCAAACAGCGGCCAGAATACCCAACATGGTTGCGGATTTGATATCTAGTGAAACTGTTTTTTCCATGATGGAGGACCGCTTGATGTAGGCGGCTTCCAGTACAGCACCGCGCCACAAGTGACGACCCGTATCTTGATGATTAGTTTACCCCCGCACCTTCCGTTCCCTGTAAAACGTGTAAACGCCCATCGATACAACGATGGCTGCACCGATCAGCGTCAGCGGACTGGGGCGTTCTCCGAAGACCAGAAAACCCAGTACTAAAGCCCAAATGATCGCGGTGTAGCGGAACACTTGCACCACCGCCATGTCTCCGACCCGCATCACGGACACGGCCAGCACATAGGCCACCAGAAGGAACGACGCGGCGGCGGCCAGGGTAACTACATCACCGGTTTCCATCGGCACCCAGTCACTCAGCAGCACGCCGATGCCTCCGGCTGATGTGATGGCGCAGGAAGCCACGAGCGCCACAAACACCGAGGGCACTCCACGCCCAATGCGGCGCGTCGGCAAATCACGCAAGACGATAAAGCCCAGCGTGCCGACTGCAAACAGGACAAAGGGGTTAAAACCATCAGCCCCCGGTTTGACGATCAACATCACGCCTATAAAGCCAATCACAATCGCCCCATAGCGCCGCCAGCCGACTTTTTCACCCAGCAAGGCAGCCCCCGCCAGCGTAAGAACCAACGGGGTTGCCTGTAAAACAGCAGTGACCGCGCCGATCGGGGCGTTAAACAATGCCCAAAGAAACGTCAGCGTTGCGCCGATCTCGCCCAAAGTGCGCAATCCGATCAGCCGCCAATCGCGGGCCGGATGGCGCAAGGTGAACCAGCCTTTTGCATAGACGAATATGAACAAAGCCGTGGTCACAAAACATCCGCGAATGAAAATCGCCTGAAACAGCGGGATTTCACCAGACAGGGTTTTCAGCACCACGTCGTTGAACGTGAACATCGCCATCGAGCCCATCATGAGCAACGACCCGCGTGCGTTTTCCTTGGCGTCTGCCATGCCCTGCCCCTGTGGAAGTTCGACCGGCAGACGCTAGCGCCGGAACCGCCCCTTGGGAAGGCGGAAATTACGGGTCAAGCCGCGATGATCTGCTTCAGCACCTCGGCCCCGATGGCAAAGGATTTTACACGTGCGGCGTGATCATGGATGCCGGCAGTCAGGATCAGCTCGTCCGCCTGATAACGGTCGGCGATTTCAGTGAGTTGCCGCTGAACGGTTTCGGGGCTTCCGATGGCCGCGACTGACAAATCCTCGGATATGGCCGACAACACCCCGTCTGGGATTTCGGCAGAAAGATCTTTGACCGGATAGGGAAGTTTTCCGGGCCGTCCCGTTCGAAGACGCGCAAACCCCAGCATGTGGGAAGAACGCAAATACTGCGCTTCTTCATCGGTGTCCGCCGCATAAAGACCAGCCGCGACCATGACATAAGGCTCCGCCAGATTATCGGAAGGGCGGAAGTGACTGCGATAAATATGTAGCGCTTCATTGATCATCTGCGGTGCAAAGTGGCTGGCAAAAGCATAGGGCAAACCAAGATAGGCGGCGACCTGTGCCCCCCCTGTGCTGGAGCCCAAAATCCAGATCGGCACCTGCGTCCCCTGCCCTGGAATCGCCTTGACCGGAGACCGCAGCGCTGCCGGTTCTAGGTACCCCATCAGTTCAACCACTTCCTGAGGAAATTCGTTGCCGCCCTGCATGTGCCTGCGCAATGCGCGGGCGGTGTTCATATCGGTTCCTGGCGCGCGCCCCAGCCCCAGATCAATTCGATCGGGAAACAGAGAAGCCAGCGTGCCGAATTGCTCCGCAACCATCAAAGGCGCATGGTTGGGTAGCATCACTCCACCAGAACCGACGCGAATGGTGCTGGTCGCTGCTGCCACTTGCCCGATCATCACTGCTGTCGACGAACTGGCAATCCCCGGCATGTTATGATGCTCGGCCAGCCAAAAGCGGTGATAGCCTTGGCGTTCAGCGTGTTTCGCCAGATCTATCGTGTTGCGAAGCGCGTCGGCGGCTGTCTGACCTTCGGGGATCGGCGAAAGATCGAGAAGCGAGAATTTCTTTAGCATGCGGGCAATTTTTCCAGATTACACAAGGGACCGTTGGTATTGGCCACACTCTGGACCTAACCGACAGCTATAGGCTTTGGATTGATTTGAAACTATCCAGCCTGCTAACTTTAAGCCAGCCCGAAATCACCGGAATTACATCTGTCATTCTTTGGTAGAAACGGAAGCTGAAACCCTTTCAATATTGCGCCTTATCGAAACCTCGGACCGTGAGACCAAATGGTCAAGGATAACCGCTCGCCTCTCGTCACCGGCGTCACACGATGCAGCAGATAGCTAGGAAACAACGTTGCCGCCCCACGCGCCTGATCCGCTGTCACAGTATGCGCCGAGGGCATCACCTCCAGCAAACCACCCTCATAATCTTCGGGCTCAGACAGCTGCACCACCATCGTCAACTTGCGCCGCGCCGCAATCGGACCATCGCCAATGTCCGAGTGCCAACTGAAATGCCCTTGACGTTCACTCCCATAGCGGGCGACCTGAGCGCTTTCTGAAAAATCCGTGAGGGCAAAGTCATAAACCTTGCGGTTGGCGTCTCGAACCACGTCGATGATCCGATCCATAATCCAGCCGGTACCTTCGACATCGTCAAGCCAAACCAGATCGGCCCGTCGCAAATTATGATCGGTCGCCTGTCCAACAAGACCTGCATCGTTTGATGTGGAGCTTCCAGCGAGAACCACAATCCGATCGCATTCCTCGGCACTGAAAGCGCCGGAAACAGTATGTATTTGAAGCATTTGGGAAAGCTCGATTAGATCTTTGTGCTTTCCCTAGCATTCCCCGCAATGAAAGGCTTACACGCCCGCGACCAATGTGCGTGTCGTTTTCTGCCAATCAGGCTCTGTGCGCTCCGTCCGCCAGCGATTTCACGAAGGCCAAAACCTCGGCCACAGGCTTGCCTGCAGCTATCTCGGATACGATTGCCGAGCCGACAACCGCGCCGTCCGCAACTTTGGCAATTGCCTCCGAGCGTTCCGGAGTTTTGATGCCGAAGCCAACGATAATCGGCAAATCCGTCTGCGCTTTGATGCGCGCCACTTCGGGGCCTACGTCCGCAGCTTCGGCCTCGGCCGCGCCGGTGATGCCGGTGATCGAGACGTAGTAGACAAAACCACTTGTGTTCTGCAGCACTTTTGGCAGGCGCTTGTCATCGGTTGTGGGTGTCGCCAGTCGAATAAAGTTCATACCCGCAGCCTGAGCCGGAATACACAGTTCTTCGTCTTCCTCCGGCGGCAAATCCACAACGATCAGACCGTCGATTCCAGCGGATTTGGCATCCGCGAGAAATTTGTCTACTCCACGCGAATAAATCGGGTTGTAATACCCCATCAGAACGATCGGCGTTGTGTCGTCAGTCTTGCGAAACTCTGCGGCCAGATCCAGCGTTTTTTGCAGGGTCATACCGCCATCTAATGCTCGCTGACCCGCCAACTGAATAGTAGGACCATCAGCCATCGGATCGGTGAATGGCAAACCCAGTTCGATGATATCCACTCCGGCCTCGGGAAGACCCTGCACAATCTCAAGCGAGGTGTCGTAGTTTGGATCCCCAGCCATAACATAGGCTACAAAGGCTTTCTTCCCAGCGGCGTTCAGCTCTGCAAATTTGGCGTCGATCCGTGTCATTCAACCTCTCCCTGAAAAACGTCCCACAGGGTTTGGCTGATTCAGGTGAAAAGCGCAATGGTCAAGCCGCATCAGACGGCGCCATTGTGGATCAATAATTCACCGCACGCAGTTCATCAGCGCGATCATCGCTTTCGCGGGCACAGTTTACCATCCAGCACACGCCGAACCGGTCCCGGCAAATCCCGAATCCCTCCGCCCAATATGTCGGCTCGAACGGCATCTCGACCTGGCCGCCGTCACAAAGCTTTCCGAAAATGCGCTTGGCTTCGATTGGATCGTTGATTTGCGCCTGCAAGCGCACCCCGGCCATCGGGTTATGCGTCCAAGGGGAAATGTCGTCGGTGCCTATGACGGTATCGTCCCCAAGTCGCAATCGCGCAGCCAGAACCGGCATCCGGCCATCTGGCAGCCTTAGTGCCCCGTCGCCCTCGGGGTAATACTTGATTGATAACACCTCGCCTCCCATAAGGTCCGCGTATAAGCGAAATGCTTCCTCACAGGTGCCATCAAAGGTCAGGTAAGGGGAAATCTGCAATTATCTGGCTCCGGTTCGTCGTTTTGGTCCACGTCAAACTCTTTAACGACCAGTTTGCCCGCTTGCTTAGCCCTCGCCCGTCGCTTAATAGGCGCGGGTGCGCAATTTCAGGAGGTCGCCATGGGTTTCAAGATGGGTATCGTAGGTCTGCCAAACGTCGGCAAATCGACCCTGTTCAATGCGCTGACCAAAACGGCAGCAGCTCAGGCGGCAAACTTTCCGTTTTGCACCATCGAACCTAATGTCGGGGATGTGGCGGTACCTGACGCACGTCTGGATACGCTGGCCGAGATTGCCGGATCGAAACAGATCATTCCAACCCGTATGACCTTTGTCGATATCGCCGGTCTGGTGAAGGGCGCCTCGAAGGGCGAAGGACTGGGAAACCAGTTCCTTGCCAATATCCGCGAGGTGGATGCTATCGCCCATGTGTTGCGCTGTTTTGAAGACGGCGACGTGACCCACGTCGACGGTCGCGTTGATCCGGTTGCCGATGCAGAAACCATCGAAACCGAATTGATGCTTGCCGATCTTGAATCGATTGAAAAACGCCGTGCCAATCTGGTGCGCAAGCTCAAGGGCAACGACAAAGAGGCCCAGCAGCAAGATCGCCTTCTGGCCGCCGCCCAAGCCGCGCTCGAAGAGGGAAAGCCCGCCCGCACGGTCGAGGTGGATGCCGAAGACGCCAAGCAATGGAAAATGCTGCAACTGCTGACCACCAAGCCGATCCTATATGTCTGCAACGTCGACGAAGGCTCGGCTTCCGAAGGCAATGACTTCTCGGCCAAAGTTGCCGACATGGCCGCCGCTCAGGGTGCAGCCCATGTGATCATCTCGGCACAGATCGAGGAAGAAATCAGCCAGCTCGACGAAGACGAAGCCACCATGTTCCTCGAAGAAATGGGGCTGCATGAAGCCGGATTAGACCGCCTGATCCGTGCCGGCTACGAGCTGTTGCATCTGGAAACCTACTTCACCGTCGGCCCGAAAGAAGCCCGCGCATGGACAATCCGCCAAGGCACTCTGGCCCCGCAAGCCGCTGGCGTCATCCATGGTGATTTTGAACGCGGTTTCATCCGCGCTGAAACCATCGCCTATGACGACTATATCGCCTGCAAGGGCGAACAGGGCGCGAAAGATGCAGGCAAACTTCGTGTTGAAGGCAAGGCGTACGAAGTCAAAGACGGCGACGTTTTACACTTCTTGTTTAACGCATAAGCACGGTGGGTCTGTGACCCACCGATCTCAGGCGGTCCGCCTGTTCACCCGTCGCCAGACGCCAGCGCCAACCCATCCACAACTGCCGTAAACGCCTCGGACATCTCGACCTTCGCACTCGTGCAAATCGCCTGAACGTCCTCTTGCACGATCTGCATCAGGCTCGACCCACCCACCAAAACAATTGTGTCAATCTGCATCGGCGCGACCTGCGCTTGCATCAGCGTCTGGTAAACTGCCGCCCGCAGCTTGTCGCGAAACTCGCCCAGCGCACCATTCATCGACCCTTTGGTTATCGGCGTCGCCAACCCTTTTTCCACAAACCCAAGTAAAATATCCGCCCGACCGTCGTCCCCATTGGCCGCAATCTTTCCGGCCTCCACGGCAAAGGCCATCTCGTGCCCCAGATGCTCTTCGATGACAGATTTCAACCGCCCTACCTTGTCCGGCTCGACGGCATGAACCAGCAAGTCTTCCACCAGCCGCTCGGTATCGCGATTGTAAAGAAACGGGATTTTCGGCCATGTCGCCAAATCCTGATAGATCGCCGAAGGAAGCGGCAATAGTCCCTCGCCAAAGGTCCGCGTCACCTGACCACCCTGCCCCAGCAAGGGCATCACATGGGCCACCGATATCCGCTGATCAAAGTCGGTGCCCCCCAATCGGATACCGTGATTGGCCAAAATCTCAATGCCAACACCCGACGCGCGAAACACCGAAAAGTCCGAGGTCCCGCCGCCGATATCGACTATCAGCCCCAGACCGTCCCCCGTCATCTCGCGACACGCCCAGGCCGCAGCCTCGGGTTCGGGTAAAAATGTCACCTCATCAAATCCTGCCGCCAGGTAGCAACCGCGCAAATCCTCTTCGGCTCGTCGGTCCTTTTCCGCGTCGTCACTGTGAAAATGTACTGGCCGCCCCGACAAAACAGATGAAAACCCAAGCCCGGTCTCTGTCTCGGCTCGCGTTTTCAACGCCACAAGAAAGGCCGTCACGATCTCGGCCAATGTCCTGCGCTTTCCCTCGATCAGGCGCGACTGGTGAAACAGTTCTGTCCCCAGAATGCTTTTGAGTGCACGCATATAGCGCCCCTCTTCCGCATCAATCAAAGCTGCCTGTGCCGCCCGCCCGATGCGCATCGCGCCACCGTCCTCTGGAAAGAACACCGCCGTCGGCAATGTATCCGCGCCGTCCTCAATCGGGATTCGACGGACAGCTCCGCTAAACAGCATCGCCGCCGCCGAGTTGGACGTTCCGAAATCAACCGCCAAAACCGGACCAGACATGGTACACCTCACACAGAAAGGTCGCGTGCATAGGCTTGGGCCAACGGCGGGTCAAGCGCTCGAATTCATCTTTCCAAAAATACTCCGGGGGAATTCGCCAAAGGCGAAGGGGGCAGCGCCCCGATTACCCGACAACCTCACGCGCAATCACTTCGCGTTGCACCTCGCTCGTGCCTTCGAATATCCTCATCACCCGCGCATCGCGGAACAGTCGCTCAATCTCGAACTCGCCCGAATAGCCATTGCCACCATGTACCTGCACCATCCGGTCCACAATTCGCCCGCAGGTCTCGGATGCCGCCAACTTTGCCATCGAAGCCTCAGCACGGATCGGCACGCCCTTGTCCAAAAGCTTCGCTCCCCGCAGCATCAACAACCACGCCTGATCCAACTCGGTCCGACAATCGGCAAACATAAACCGGCTGTTCTGAAACCCCGCAATCGGCTGACCGAATGCCTGACGCTCGCGTGCGTATTGAAGCCCCAACTCCAACGCCCGTTCAGCAATCCCGATCGACTGCGCCGCAATCGCCAAACGGCTTGCCGCGATCCCGCCAAGAGCATACCGAAACCCCTGCCCAACCTCTCCCAATAGGTTCGCTGCGGGTACCCGACAGCCGTCGAAAAACAGCATCGCCGTCCCAGACGACCGCAACCCCATTTTCTCTTCGGGCTTCCCGACCGAAAGCCCCACGGTCCCGCGTTGCACCAGAAACGCGCTGTATGACCCCTCGCCCTCTTCCGGTGTGCGGGCAAATACCAGAAACAGCTCTGCGTCCGTTGCGCCTGTGATCCACTGTTTTGATCCCGACAAAACCCAAGTGTCTCCATCGAGCCGCGCCGTTGTTTTCATCGCCGCCGCATCCGATCCACAATGTGGCTCGGTCAGGGCAAAGCTCATCGCCCCCATTTCGCCGCGCGCCAAGGGCCGCAAAACCCGGGCGCGCTGGTCCTCATTGGCATTCGCCGCAACAATCGCCGCCGCCAGATTGCCCGCCACAGCCACCACCCCGACCGAGGCATCAAACCGCGACAAAGCCTCGATTGCCAGTACATAGCCGGTGCTATCCATCCCCGGCCCGTCATCATCAACCGAGGTTTTCATTGCCATGCCGCCCATCGCCGCCAAAGCATCTATTTCGGCGCGCGGGAACTCGTGGCTCAAGTCACGCTCTTTCGCACCGGGCAACAGTACATCCTGCCCGAAGCGCAATATCAACTCGCGGATCTCGCGCTGCTCATCACTAAAGTCAAAACCGAACCGGTCGAGTTCCTGCATTCCTTGCTCTCCTACATATCAGAAACTCTAGAAAGCGGACGCGGGACCGGTCAAAACAAACGCTACGTCGCAGCCTCTTCGTCTGGCGTCAGGGGGCGGCTGGGGGTCCAGGCATATCCGTCCGCATCCAAAATCAACGCTTCTCGTAACCCATGCGGTTTATTTTCCGGCATCTGCAAAATATGCCCCCCCGCGGCTTTAGCCTTGGCAGCCGCCTCGTCTGGATCGGTTTCGAACAGATAAAGCGCAATCCCTGCCCCGCGCGCACCTGCTTCCGGCAACAAACTCAACAAGGGATGCGAATGATAGGTCCCGTCCGCATGCAACTGAAACACCTGATTTCCATAGGACATGATTGCAAAATCCTTTGAAAGGCGATGCGCCTGCATCCCGAACACATCCGCTAGAAACCCGGCTGAACTTTGCACATCCCGCACCAAAAGGTTCAAACCGATCCCCGTCAAAGACCGACCGAAATCCCCCGCCGAAACTGTCTCGAAATCCATCACATACCCACTTTCTTTTGTCTCTAAATATCCTCGCCGAAGGCAGTGGACCGCGCAAGCGGTCCCGTAAAAACAGCGGCGCCCCGAAAGGGGCGCCACACTTTACTTAAACTTCATTGTTCTCGGGAACCCGTAAGGGGGCCGCTTGCCAACCCCGGCCCGTTTACCAAGCCAGTCGGACAAATCAGGCTCGTGGCGCGTCTTGCCGCCGCCCATCTCCCAACTCAGCCCCTCGGCCCAATTGAATGTCGTGATGTCACTGACCCCGCCATCCAGTTCCAGCGTTCCCTGACGTCCGCGGGCCATGTTGTACTTCTGCAAACGAACACCTTTACCGCGCCCCATCTCGGGCAGCTCGGCCACAGGAAACACCAGAAAGCGCCCGTTTTTGCTGACGATTGCCACATGATCACCTGTCACTGGCACCACAATCTGCGCCACAGCATCCTTGACGTTCAACACCTGTTTGCCGCTGCGGGTCTGGGCCAGCACCTCTTCTTCGGCTACAACAAAGCCGTTGCCATCGTTCGAGGCCACAAGCAGCTTCTGCCCCGGTTTATGGATCAGAATGTCGATAATCTCGACGTCATTGGGCAGATCAACAATCATCCGAAGCGGCTCGCCCATGCCCCGCCCACCGGGCAGATTGCTGGCCTGAACCGTATAAAACCGCCCGTTTGAACCAAAGACCAACAGCTTGTCGGTGGTTTCGGCATGGAACAGGAACCGGCCTTCGTCACCGTCTTTGAATTTCAACTCTCGGTCCAGCGCGACATGACCCGACATCGCGCGGATCCAACCCATTTTCGAGCAGACGACAGTGATCGGCTCGCGCTCGATCATGGCTTCCAAAGGCACGTCGGCCACCTCGCCCGCCTCGGCAAAGATCGAACGACGCGCGCCATATTCATGATCGCGCCCAAATTTCTTGCGGGTTTCGCGCAATTCCTCGGCGATCCGCGCCCACTGCATCTCTTCGCTGGCCAAAAGCGCCACCAGCCCTTCGCGCTCTTCGCGCAAGGCATCGCGTTCGCGCAACAATTCCATCTCTTCCAGACGCCGCAAACTGCGCAAACGCATGTTCAGAATTGCTTCGGCCTGAACCTCGGTCAGTGTCTGAGGGCCATCCAAACGCGCAGGGCGCACATAATCGGCTTCATTCATCGCGCGGGGGAAGTCATCGCCCCAGCTTTCATGCATCAGCGCAAGCTTCGGATCATCATCGTAGCGGATAATGTCGATCACGCGGTCCAGATTAAGGAAGGCGATGATCAAACCATCGAGCACTTCCAAGCGGTGATCGATCTTTTCCATCCGGTGCTGGCTGCGCCGCTGCAGCACATCGCGACGGTGATCCAGAAACGCCCGTAACACCTCTTTCAACGAACAGACCTTGGGCGTCAGCCCGTCGATCAACACATTCATGTTCAAGCTGAACCGCACCTCAAGATCGCTGTTGCGATAAAGCGTGCCCATCAGCACCTCGGGGTCCACGTTCTTGGACTTCGGCTCGAGGATCAGGCGAATATCGTCGGCGCTTTCATCACGTACGTCTGCAAGTATCGGCACTTTCTTGGTCTGGATGACCTCGGCCAGCTTCTCAATCAGTTTGGACTTTTGCACCTGATAGGGGATTTCGGTGACAACAATCTGCCATGTGCCACGCCCCAGATCCTCAACCTCCCACTTACAGCGCAGGCGGAACGATCCGCGCCCAGTGCGATACGCCTCAAGGATGTTTTCACGAGGTTCAACGATCACTCCGCCGGTCGGGAAATCCGGCCCCGGAACATGTTCAAGCAAGGTCTCATCGCGCGCATTCGGCGCTTTGATCAGATGCAGACAGGCGTTGCACAGCTCTTCGATGTTATGGGGGGGAATATTCGTCGCCATCCCCACCGCGATCCCGCTCGATCCATTGGCCAACAGGTTCGGAAACGAAGCAGGCAAAACAACAGGCTCGCTCAGCGTGCCGTCATAGTTGTCACGAAAATCGACGGCGTTCTCGTTCAGCCCCTCAAGCAAGGCTTCGGCGGCTGCGGTCATCCGCGCTTCGGTGTAACGCGAGGCCGCAGGGTTATCCCCGTCGATATTGCCAAAGTTCCCCTGACCGTCGACCAGCGGATAGCGCACGTTGAAGTCCTGCGCCAAGCGCGCCATCGCATCATAAATCGCAGCATCACCATGCGGGTGATAGTTGCCCATCACGTCGCCGGAAATTTTCGCCGACTTCCGGAAGCCGCCCCCTGACGCCAGCCGCAATTCGCGCATTGCGTACAAAATCCGTCTATGCACCGGCTTTAGCCCGTCGCGGGCATCCGGCAGCGCACGGTGCATAATCGTGCTTAGCGCATATTGCAGATATCGAGAGCCAATCGCGCGGCGCAAAGGCTCGGCGGTGATGGGCTCCATATTGGGGTCGTCGATCAAATCACTCATAGATGATGTGATATAGACCCGCGAAACGCCGGACAAGTCGCGAATGACTGCCTGCCCTACGATTTATGTTATTTCGGCTCGGGCGACGCCCCGTCCAGCACAGGCATATCCTCGGGGAACTCGACCCAGTCGTGCTTTTCGCTGGCCCAGATTGCCCGCACGGGTTTCGGCAGTGGCCCTTCAAAGCACCCAGCTGCGACCCCCAGATGATCCGGCCGCATTTCAAGCGTCCAGAAGACCGTCGTTCCGCAGGCAGGACAGAAATGGTTCACCAACTCGCGCCCCGAATCTGCCTTGCGCACCCATTTCCAAGTGTCGCCCGACACCATCAAATCCGAGCGCTTGAAATACGCCCCTTCTCCAAAAGGCGATCCCGTCCGCCGCTGGCATGCCTTGCAGTTGCACACCACAACAAATTCCGGATCCGCCGACGCCTCGACCTGAACCACGCCACATTGACAACGCGCCCTATGCTCTGCCATGTCCATCCTCCAATATGCTTTGAAGCAGGCTACAGGCAGACCATGCAGAAATCCATCCTGATCACCGGATGCTCCTCGGGCATCGGATATGATGCGGCCCATGGCCTGAAAGCGCACGGCTGGCGCGTCTTTGCCGCCTGCCGCCAGCAGCGAGACTGCGACCGTTTGAAAGCCGAGGGTCTGGAAACGGTGCTTTTGGACTACGAAGACGAAACCACTCTGCAACCGGCGCTGGATCATGTGCTTGAACAAACAGGAGGCACGCTGGACGCACTTTTTAACAACGGCGCCTACGCCATCCCCGGAGCGGTCGAGGACCTGCCCCGTCAAGCGCTGCGCAATATCTTCGAGGCCAACCTTTTCGGCTACCAAGACCTCACCAACCGCGTCATCCCCGTGATGCGCAAACAGGGCCACGGGCGGATCATCAACAACTCGTCGGTTCTCGGACTGGTGGGTATGCGCTGGCGCGGCGCATATGTTGCAACCAAATTCGCGATGGAGGGGCTGACCGACACGCTGCGCCTTGAAATGCGCGACACCCCGATCAAGATCATCCTAATCGAACCCGGCCCTGTCACTTCGGACATCCGCAAAAACTCGATCCCACATTTCGAACGTTTCATCGACTGGCAGAACTCGGCCCGCGCCGAACAGTACAAAACCCTGTTGCACCGTTTGTACGACAGTAAAGGTCCCGACACGTTCGAACTGCCAGCGTCAGCCGTCACTAAAAAACTGATCAAAGCACTGGAAACCCCCAATCCAGCACCCCGTTACTTCGTGACGACCCCGACCTATATGATGAATATCCTAAGGCGTATCTTGCCCACCCGTTGGCTCGATGCGGTTCTTTCGCGCGGCTAGGCGTATTTTTCTTCGCATTCCGACGCAAAAAGACTAAATCGCCTTCAACACCCATTTGTGGAGGCCACCATGCTGAACGACCCTCTTTTTATCCTTGTCGCAATCGCCTGTATCGCGGTTGTCCTGATCCTTGCCCGCGGCCTCAGCTATTTCGGCAAAGGTGGCGCGGAAGCAGCCAAAAAATCTAACAAGATGATGCAATACCGGATTGCCGCCCAGTTCGTTGCCGTGCTGTTAGTGATCCTTTTTGTCTGGATGCGAGGCGGAAGCTGATGGTCGTCCTAAACAAGATCTACACCCGGACCGGCGACAAAGGCGACACCGCGTTAGGTAACGGCGATCGCGTTGCAAAACATGATGCCCGCGTCAATGCCTATGGCACCACGGACGAGCTGAACGCTTTTATCGGCACGGCCCGGCTGCATTCCAACGGCGAGCTGGATGACAAACTCTCGCTTATTCAGAATGATCTTTTCGACCTTGGCGCTGATCTTTGCCGTCCCGACATGGACAAAGACGCCGACGCCGAATACCCGCCGCTGCGTGTCACCGACGCACAGACAGAGCGCTTGGAAGCTGAAATCGACGCGATGAACGCGAACCTTGCCGCGCTGCGCAGCTTTATCCTGCCCGGCGGCAGCGCGCTTTCGGCGCATCTACATGTTTGCCGCACCGTCGCCCGCCGCGCCGAACGCCTTACGACCGAACTTGCCACGACAGAATCGGTCAATCCTGCCGTGATCCGCTATTTGAACCGCCTGTCCGACTGGTTCTTCGTCGCCGCCCGCGTTGCCAACGACAACGGGACCACCGACGTTCTGTGGGTGCCAGGAGCGAATAGGTAAAGTTCCGGTACCAACTGCCCCTTTCATCTTACCAAAAATACTCAAAAAAACCGGATTTCGCAGAAATCCGAAAAAACGCGACGTCCGCGAACGCTAACGTGACGATTTTGCCCTGTTTTCCGTGCGGGCGACTCGCTATCAAACGCGGGAGAGCTTGAATCGGCCGCCCCGGTGGTCAGGTGTTAATTAAGGGAGAAACACGCCCATGAAGGTACTGGTACCTGTAAAACGCGTGATCGACTACAACGTGAAGGTTCGTGTTAAAGCGGACGGATCGGGTGTTGATCTTGCCAATGTCAAAATGTCGATGAACCCCTTCGACGAGATTTCAGTTGAACAGGCGATCCGCCTGAAAGAAGCCGGAAAAGCAGACGAAATAGTTGTTGTCTCGATCGGCGTCAAGCAGTCTCAGGAAACGCTGCGCACCGCACTGGCAATGGGCGCGGATCGTGCAATTCTGGTTGTGGCCGCAGACGACGTGCACACCGATATCGAGCCTCTGGCCGTTGCTAAAATCCTGGCCAAAGTCGTCGAGGAAGAGCAGCCCGGTCTGGTTCTGGCAGGCAAGCAAGCCATCGACAACGACATGAACGCCACCGGTCAGATGCTGTCGGCCCTGCTGGGTTGGTCGCAGGGCACCTTTGCATCGGAAGTCGACATTGACGGCGACCACGCTGTAGTTACCCGTGAAGTTGACGGCGGTCTTCAGACCATCAAGGTTGCAATGCCAACCGTGATCACCGTTGACCTGCGCCTGAATGAGCCGCGCTATGCATCGCTGCCGAACATCATGAAGGCGAAGAAAAAGCCCCTGGATGAAAAGACCGCTGCCGACTACGGCGTCGATGTCACTCCGCGTCTGGAAATCGTCAAAACCGAAGAGCCCGCAGCGCGTGCCGCCGGTATCATTGTAGGCTCGGTAGACGAGCTGGTTGAGAAACTCAAAGAAGCGGGGGCCGTATAATGTCTGTTCTTCTTCTCGCAGAAGTCACTGATGGTGAACTGGCGCTGGACGCCACCGCCAAAGCCGTCACCGCCGCGAAAGCGATGGGCGATGTAACTGTTCTTTGCGCCGGAGGCTCTGCCGCTGCTGCAGGTGAAGCCGCCGCGAAAATCGACGGTGTGTCGAAGGTTCTCGTTGCCGAAGATGCAAGCCTTGGTCATCGTCTAGCGGAATCCACCGCAGCACTGATCGTGTCTTTAGCTGGCGCTTACAGCCACATCGTAGCCCCTGCCACAACCGACGCGAAAAACGTCATGCCGCGCGTTGCAGCGCTGCTGGACGTGATGATCATCTCGGAAATCACCGCAGTTGTTGACGGCGACACATTCGAGCGCCCAATCTACGCAGGCAACGCGATCCAAACCGTCAAGTCGTCAGACGCGACCAAAGTGATCACCGTCCGCACATCGACCTTTGACGCCGCAGGCGAAGGCGGCTCGGCCTCGGTCGAGACCGTTGGCGCAGCTGCTGATCCGGGTCTGTCAAGCTGGGTTGAAGACAAGGTTGCCGCAAGCGACCGTCCGGAACTGACCTCGGCTGGCGTTGTTGTCTCGGGTGGCCGTGGCGTTGGTTCGCAAGAAAGCTTCGCCATCATCGAAGCGCTGGCCGACAAGCTGGGCGCTGCCGTTGGCGCATCGCGCGCAGCGGTTGACAGCGGTTATGCTCCGAACGACTGGCAGGTTGGTCAGACCGGTAAAGTTGTTGCACCGAACCTGTATGTCGCCTGCGGCATCTCGGGCGCGATCCAGCACTTGGCCGGTATGAAGGACAGCAAGATCATCGTCGCAATCAACAAAGACGAAGAAGCCCCGATCTTCCAGGTCGCCGACTTTGGACTGGTCGCCGACCTGTTCCAGGCAGTGCCGGAACTGACCGAGAAACTGGGATAAGGCATCAGCCATATCAAAACAACTCAAAGGCCCGCCAAAGAGCGGGCCTTTTTTATTAGGTAAGGATTGAATGAACGGGCCGTCACACTTGCATGTTTTCTGCACGACAGCATAAAGTCGACTAAACGCAAACTCGGAGGCTCGAGCTATGGAAATCAATCGGATCGGTGTGATCGGCGCAGGACAAATGGGCAATGGCATCGCCCATGTGATGGCTGCGGCTGGATATGACGTGATCCTGAACGATGTCTCGCAAGATGCTCTTGATGGCGCCATCAGCACCATCACCAAAAACCTGGACCGTCAGGTAAGCCGTGGCAAACTGCCCGAAGACGAAAAAAACGCTGCCTTGGCGCGGATTTCCACGACGCTAAAACTACCTGAAATCGGCGCGACCGATTTGGTCATTGAAGCCGCGACCGAGCGTGAATCGCTTAAAACGGCCATTTTTGAAGACCTTGTGCCACATCTTCAGCCGCATACAATCCTGACATCGAACACGTCTTCCATCTCGATCACTCGTTTGGCCAGCCGCACCGACCGCCCCGAACGCTTCATGGGTTTCCACTTCATGAACCCCGTTCCTGTCATGCAGTTGGTTGAGCTGATCCGCGGCATTGCGACAGATCAGGAAACCTTTGCTTCATGCCTGAAAGTCGTTGAAAACCTGGGAAAAACCGCCGCCAGCGCCGAGGACTTTCCCGCCTTTATTGTCAATCGCATCCTGATGCCAATGATCAACGAAGCCGTCTATACCCTGTACGAAGGGGTCGGCTCGGTGAAATCCATCGACCAGTCGCTGAAACTAGGTGCGAACCATCCGATGGGACCTTTGGAACTGGCCGATTTCATTGGCCTAGACACCTGCCTTGCCATCATGAACGTCCTGCACGACGGACTGGCTGACACCAAATACCGCCCCTGTCCGCTTCTGACAAAGTATGTCGAAGCAGGCTGGTTGGGCCGGAAAACCCAACGTGGTTTCTATGATTATCGCGGAGACGAGCCTGTACCGACCCGATAAGGATCAGGTCTCTTTCAAGCCCAATGTGCGCGCGCGGAGCCATTCCATAAAGGCGCGCGGGTTTTTGCTGCGTTCTTGCGCTTCTTCTGGGGAAACCGCTTCGCCAATGACCGGTTTCTGAGGCTTATCAAAGGCATGCGCAACTTCGAACAAAAGCAAAGACTGCCGCAATGTCGCTGAAATATGGTTCGCCATATGATACCAGCGCGAGTTCGACCCGGGGAAGAACATCGGCACGACCGCTGCCTTCGAGGTCCGGATCAGCTTGGCCGTAAACACATTCCACTCGGCCTCGATAGCGGGCCCAAAGAATGTCTCGGAACACGCCACTGTGCCCGACGGGAACAGTGCGATCAGTCCACCATTCGCAAGATGCTCACGCGCGGCATTGCGCATTTCCAGCATTTTCTTCTGAGCATCGTCTTCGTGCGGGAAAGGAACCGAAATCATGTACTTTCCAGCGCTTTCATCAATGCCGGTCAGCAGCGAGCGTGTCAAAATGCGGTAATCATTGCGGCGGCGACCGATCAGGTCGGCCAAAATCATGCCGTCCACCAATCCGTGAGGGTGGTTCGCCACCAATACAACAGGCCCTTCGGCCGGGATATTTTCGATCTGCTCTTGCGGCGTCAACAGGTCGATACCCATGACCTTCATCGTCGCATGCCAGAACTCTTGCCCCTTTGGCTGTTCGGCCAGCTTTTCAAAGCGGCGAATGCGACGGACAATACGTGGCTTTGCGGTAATCAGCTCGATCGCGCGGATCACTGTGCGCTTTGTTACACTGTCAAATGTCTCGGAATAGGTAAGGCTGCGACGGTCATAAACCGGAGCCTCATCAGGCATCGCCTGAGTATTTACACCATCTTTCCGAGTCACGTTCGCCACGCCAGAACCACCACTTAATGCAAAACTAGAAAGCTTCGCCGAATTTATCCCCGACCAATTCTTTCAGAGCTTGTGCCAATGCATCAGCCTCGGGCCCCGTGGTCCGGACCTCAATAGTGGTTCCTTTCGAGGCTGCCAACATCAAAAGCCCCATAATACTATCACCAGAGGCGCTTAATCCGTCTTTTGTCACCTCTGCATCCGCATCGAATTGCTCAACGACTTCAACAAACTTGGCCGAGGCGCGGGCATGCAAACCTTTTTCGTTTATAATTTTCAGCTCCAATGGGGCCTCCTAAAATCAGGGTCAGCACGACCCGTCATGACAATCAATGTATTTGCGACCAGCCGCGAGCGATGCTTGAACGGCATCCTCGAACGGTTTGAACCGGGATTTAGCCAGCTTCACAAGCATCGGAAGATTTGCGCCATAAAGAATTTTGCGATCCTTGGATTCGCAGGCAAAAAGCGAAAGATTTGAGGGGGAGCCGCCGAACATATCCGTGACAATCGCCACACCATCACCCTGATCGACAGAATCGGCCGCTGTACAAATTTCGGCCTGCTTAATCGCACGATCATCATCAGCTCCGATAGCGATTGCGATCAGATTCTGTTGTTTGCCGACTACGTGTTCGACGGCCAATTTATATTCGTTAGCCAGCCCACCATGGGCGACGATTATGATGCCGATCAAGGCATGCCCACCTTACGTTTTAGCGCCTGATCCCATATTCCGACGCTCAAGTTCACGATGTCGAATAGACACCTGCCAATCATTCTGTGCAAGGGTTTTACCCAGCTTTTCCGCCATAGCAACCGAACGATGTTTCCCGCCGGTACAGCCGACACCGATGGTTATATGTGCCCGACCTTCTTTTTGAACGGCCGGCAGCATCATTCCCAGCATTCCGTTGATGCGGTCGAAGTAGTCCGCAAACAGCGGATCTTCATCAATATAGGCGGTCACCGCCCGATCCATACCGGTTTTCTCGCGCAGATCCGGCGACCAATGGGGGTTGCGCAGGAAACGGCAGTCAAACACCAGATCCATCCCGGGGGGCATCCCGCGCTTATAGGAAAAACTCTCGACCGCAATCGCCAAGGGCAGGCTACCCTCGGACATAAACCAGCGTTTCAATTCGGCCTTCAGATCATGCGGCGAGAACTGGGATGTGTCGATCACGATATCGGCCCGCGAACGGATCGGTTTCAGCATTTCAAGTTCGGTATCGATCCCCACATGCGGGCTGTCATCCTCGGCCATCGGATGACGCCTGCGGGTTTCCGAGTAGCGGCGTAACAGCACATCACGGCTGCATTCGACAAACAACAATTCGGGCCTGATCGTCCCATTCGCCGACACCTCGCGGATCATATCCAGCACACCATTCACGCTGAAATCCCGCGTCCTTACATCCAGACCCAAGGCCATCGGTCGCGTGGGAACGTCATCTTTCAACAGTCTGGCCACATACCGCAGCGGGATATTGATAATGGTCTCGAAGCCCAAATCCTCAAGCACGTTAATCGCGGTTGTCCGTCCGCCACCGGACGGGCCAGTGACAAACACCACCTGAGGGGGTGTTTTCGCTGCAAATGGATTTTGTTGCGTTTCAGTCATGCGTTTCGACCGGCCTTGAGAAGCTGTAAATATGCGGCAGCGTGAAGCCCCTGTTCAGGCTTGCTATAGAGAGGGGTGGTGACGCCCATTATTTTCCGGCTTTTAGCCTCAGGCAAGCGCGCAGTTTCGATTTCAGTCAGATCAAGGGCAAATTGAACGTCCGCCTGTGGCGCATAGGCCGCATTCAGGATGCCAATACCCCGAGCTTCGATTTTTCCGACAATGCTGTCCGGCGCGGATGCGATCAATCGGCCATCCTCAACATCAAGCACACAGCGATCATCCGCGACCAGTGTGGCTCCAAGCGCCATCATCTCTAGTGACAGCCACGATTTCCCCGAACCGGACGGTCCAAGGATCAACATCCCATTGCCGTTTACGCTGACACAACTTGCGTGGATGACTGAGGGTTGCGATTTGCTATTACTGCTCATTTGGCAGCAGCATCAGATCGGCATACCGACAACAAAACGCGCGCCCAGCGGCTCGGAAGAGATATCGGCATCCGCCGGGCGGATATTTTCAGCCCAAATCACGCCGCCGTGCGCTTCAACGATCTGCTTCGAAATAGCCAATCCAAGACCAGAGTTGTTGCCGAACTGTCCCTCGGGGCGTTCCGAATAGAAGCGTTTGAAAATTTTGGTCAAAGCCTGCTCGGGGATACCGGGCCCAGTGTCCTCGACCACAATCAATACGCGGCTTTCTTTGACGCGGCACCACAAACGAATGGCGTCGCCCTGCTCGCAAAAGCTGGTGGCGTTGCTGATTAGGTTCACAAACACCTGCGCCAATCTCGCCTCAAGTCCGCGGATCATCACAGGTTTCCCGGGAATATCCGTGATAAAGTCTACACCTTTGCTTTGCGCTTCTTGCCCCAGAAAATCACAAATGTTCTGAAGCATTTTGTTCAAGTCAAAGCTTTCCTCTTCTTCTTTGACCAGTTCGGAGTCTAAACGCGAGGCGTTGGAAATATCGCTGACCAAACGATCAAGCCTGCGCACATCGTGATCAATAACGTCCAGAAGGCGTTCACGCTGATCATCGCGTTTTGCAACACGCAGCGTCCCCACAGCTGAACGAAGACTTGCCAGAGGGTTTTTGATTTCATGGGCCACATCGGCGGCGAATTGCTCGTTGCTTTCAATAAGTTCGTATAGCGCATTGACCATGCCGCGAAGCGCGCCTGACAAACGGCCGATTTCATCCGGTCTGTGGGTCAAATCAGGGATTCGAATGCGGTTGTGTGCAACCCCACGGCGGTTCCGATCACGCCCGACTTCTGCCGCGTCCGCCAAATCAGACATAGGATTGGCGATAAGTGACGCCAACATCAAGCTTAGCCCGACTGAGACGAGGATGACAACGATCGCCAGCTTCAAAACCTGCTCGCGCTCAGCGGCAAGCATTTTATCCATCGCGGTGTCTTTTGTGGTCACAACAAGGGCTCCAACGATCTGGCCATTGTCCGTAAGCGGAGTGCCCACAGCAAACAGGCTGCCACCGTCAACACCTTCGGCAGCGCGAACGTCAATTTGACCCTTCAAGGCATTCTGGGACACGCCGCCCGCCAATTGCCTTGAACTGACACGTTTTTCCGAGATCAGATCTTCCGAGCCTAAAGCACGCAGGAAAAAGGTGCCGACACGATCAATAGTATCCGAAAGGAACGTCCCATTCCCGCTTTCGTCCTTTATCGGTTGGGCCAAGGCCCCGTTCAGGGGTAATGCCTGCGCTAGAAGGGTACCATCCATCCCGAACACGAATACCTCGTGCTGGCCGCGCAGTGCCAATCCATCGATCATTGCTTGCGCCTGAGAAGGCAAATTCTGCCCGTCGATGGACGCCTCGACCGAGGATGTCACCAATTGGGATACGTTCACCAACGCATCACTACGTTGGATGATCATCGTATCGCGAGACGGGTTCAAATACAAAATACCCGCCACAAGAATGGCGAGCGCGATCAGGTTGAAAGAAATAATCTTCCGCGCCAACGGCGAGCGGTTCAAGCTTCTAAGGCCCCGTTTCGCGCGGCCTTTCCGAAGTCTGCCATCAATGTCGATATTCGGAGCAATCCAGTCGTCGCCAAGAACCACATTAGTGTTTCTTGGACGTGCGACTGCGTTCTTATGATCTTGCTCGACAGACACCATCACTCTTCGTTGTATCTGTATCCGATGCCGTAAAGCGTTTCGATGGCGGAAAACTCATCATCAGCCGTCCGCATTTTTTTGCGGAGACGTTTGATGTGGCTATCGATTGTGCGGTCATCAACATAGACTTGGTCATCATAGGCTACGTCCATCAACTGGTCGCGGCTTTTGACGAAACCGGGGCGCTGCGCAAGCGATTGCAACAGCAAAAACTCGGTCACGGTCAGCGATACGTCCTTGCCTTTCCAAGTTACCGAGTGACGCAATGGGTCCATCGTAAGATGTCCACGTTCGATCACCTTGGTTTCTTCTGTCTGCCCAACCTCGTTGCTTTCCATCGGCTCTTGGCGACGAAGAAGCGCGCGAATGCGCTCGACTAGAAGACGTTGCGAGAACGGCTTTTTGACGTAGTCGTCAGCGCCCATTCGAAGACCCAGAACTTCGTCGATCTCGTCGTCTTTCGACGTCAGAAAGATAACCGGCATGGACGTCTTCTGACCAAGACGCTGCAACAGATCCATCCCGTCCATCCTGGGCATCTTGATATCCAGAACCGCCATATCCGGAAGTTTTTTGTTAAACGCGTCCAGTGCGGACTGTCCGTCATTATATGTTTCAACATCAAAACCTTCTGCCTCAAGTGTCATCGACACCGAAGTCAGGATGTTGCGATCGTCATCCACCAGCGCAATTCTCGACATGGAACCGCTCCTTGCTCTTGTTTGTATGCCTGCCTTATTTTTTTGTTCATATTGTACTTTTTGCGTTTGTCGATCAACTGCAAACTGCGAATCAGGCACTTTTCAACCCTAAGGACACGTTAAATAGGGTTAAATCGGACCTAACAAAGGGGCAAAAATTTCCAATAGGCGAAATGGTTGCGCTAACGCCGACAAGTTTGCGCTAACTGCGGTAAACCGCCCTGTACCCATTCGAAAAGCGCATGTTAGAACGACCGCACGAAGATGAATCCTCTTCGCTTCAAAGATAACAGTTCGCGGTAATAGGAGCGCACACCAATGACATCTGGACGGGTAAACCCGCAAAACCGGCTTGAAGATCACGGCATCGCAGAGCTGGGGAATGTCTATTATAACCTTCTGGAGCCCGCGCTGATTGAAGCGGCCCTAAAACGTAACGAAGGCACCTTGGGCAATGGCGGGACATTCCTTGTCAGCACCGGCAAGTTCACCGGCCGCTCGCCCAAAGACAAGCACGTCGTCAACACCCCCGATGTAGCCGATAAAATCTGGTGGGAAAACAACGCGCAAATGTCGCCCGAAGGGTTTGACGCGCTGTACGAAGACATGCTCGAACATATGAAGGGCAAAGAATACTTTGTACAGGACTTGGTCGGGGGCGCTGATCCGGCCTATTCGATCAATGTCCGCATGGTGACTGAACTGGCCTGGCATGGCCTTTTCATCCGTCACATGCTGCGCCGCCCCGACCGCGACGCGCTGGACGATTTCGTTCAGGACTTCACCGTCATCAACTGCCCCACCTTCCAGGCTGATCCTGCCAAGCACGACTGCCGTAGCGAAACCGTCATCGCCATGAACTTCGAGCGCAAGCTGATCCTGATCGGCGGCACCGAATACGCAGGCGAAAACAAAAAGTCGGTCTTCACGCTGCTGAACTATATGCTGCCAGAAAAAGGCGTGATGCCGATGCACTGTTCGGCCAACCACGCGATCAACAATCCTGTGGATACCGCCGTTTTCTTCGGCCTGTCAGGCACCGGCAAAACCACCCTGTCGGCTGATCCCGAACGCACCCTGATTGGCGACGACGAACACGGCTGGTCGGACCGTGGCACCTTTAACTTCGAAGGCGGCTGCTACGCCAAGACAATCAACCTGTCTGAAGAAGCCGAACCAGAAATCTACGCGACCACCAAGAAATTCAGCACCGTGATCGAAAACATGGTGTTCGACGAAGAAACGCTTGAGCTGGACTTCGAAGATGACAGCCTGACCGCCAACATGCGCTGCGCCTACCCGCTCGAGTACATCTCGAACGCCAGCGCGGACGCTATGGGCGGTCATCCGAAAAACATCATCATGCTGACCTGCGACGCCTTCGGTGTTCTGCCTCCGATCGCCAAGCTGACACCGGCCCAAGCGATGTATCACTTCCTGTCCGGCTTCACCTCGAAAGTCGCCGGAACCGAGCGCGGTGTAACCGAGCCTGAACCGACCTTCTCGACCTGCTTTGGCGCACCATTCATGCCCCGCCGTCCCGAAGCCTACGGCAACCTGCTGCGCGAAAAGATTGCCAAGCATGGCGCGACCTGCTGGCTGGTGAACACCGGCTGGACCGGTGGTGCCTACGGAACAGGATCACGCATGCCGATCCGCGCCACCCGCGCACTGCTGCACGCCGCCCTTGACGGATCGCTAGCCGAGGCAAACTTCCGCAAAGACCCGAACTTCGGCTTTATGGTTCCAACATCAGTACCAGACGTTGCCGAGGTTCTTCTGGACCCGCGCCGCACATGGGAAGACGCCAACGCCTATGACGCACAGGCCCAGAAACTGGTGCAGATGTTTGCCGACAACTTCGAGCAATATGTTCCTTATATCGACGCAGATGTGAAAGCGGCAGCCATCGGCTGATCTGCTGTAAAGTATGAAATCTGAAACCCCGGCGTCCTGCGTCGGGGTTTTTCTTTACCCAATCAAGCCACGTCGCAGAAGATTAAGCCCTGCCACGAACAGCACAACTAGCGTCGCCCGCTTGAACGCCTGCTGGTCAATCCGGTCATGAATCGCAAAGCCGATGAACAGACCCAGCATCGCCGGTACCACCAGCACAAACGACAGCGGAGCAGTCTCGCGGTTAAAGACCCCCGAGACCGTATGCGCAATCAACAGAACAACCGCCCCAAGGCCATAGATTACCCCCTGAATACGCACCTGATCTTTCTTGTCCGTATTCATCGCCGTCAGATAGGTCACCGTCGGCGGCCCCCATATCCCTGAAAGCCCGCCGATCAGACCTGCCAGTGAACCCACCAGCATCTCCGACAGCGGCGTCGGCCTGTCTATTTTTGGCTGCCAACCCCAAAGCTGCATCGCAGCAAATCCGGAAATCAGTACACCCAACACAAAAAGCAGGATCGTCGGCTCGATCAGCGGAACAATCTGAGCGAAGACGACCATAAACACGCCACCGGCACATAGAAACCGCCAGTATTTTCGAACCGAACCAAAGGCCGCGTAAAGCCCCTGTCGCAAAGCCTGCCAACCGTTGGTCAACAATGTCGGAACAATCAAAGCAGAAAGCGCGATTTCCGGTGAAATCAAACTACTTACCCCTGAAAGTAGGATCATCGGCATAGCAAACCCAACCACACCTTTCACAATGCCCGCAACAAACGCCACGGCAAAAACGGCAGCGGCCAAAGCGGGATCAGATAACAAAAGGATGTCAGTCATAAGTCTTTGTAGCAGCCGCGCAGACAAAGCGGCAAGACAATGATGCGCGCAACTATATTAACTAATTTGCCCTTTTTTGCGCATTTATGTTGCGCTGCAACTGCGAACAAACTAAACCACACTCAAACTAATTGGAGAGTATAATGCCGCTCGACAGACAGGACAGCACTATGACGCAAACAGCCATCCTTCCCGACCTTCTTACGTTGACTAAAGCCGCCGTCGCCCCGGCCGAAGCCCTTTTGGATCAGGCAAAATCAGCGGTTCGGGATGCGGTCACAGCAGACGGACGCATCAGCGGCGCCCTTCTGGAAGAGCATCAAGCGGCCGCGCATGGCTTGTCGTGGCTGGCCACATATGTCGAATCCCTGCGTCAGATGCAGAACTGGGCCGAACGCCTGCAAGCCGACGGTAAATTCGGCGAGATCGAGCAGCTGATCCACCAGATCGCCTTTGGCGAATACTTGGCCCAGTTGCGCGGCGGTATCCCTATGTCGCAGGGCGAGATCATTCGATTGAACGACATCGGCGTCGATGCCGCTGGATTGAACACACCGGAAATCGACACGCTTGCCGCCAAGGCCAACAATCAGACCGCGCGCCTACGTCTTGTCGAGCTGATGCAAGAGCAATCCGCCAACGCCACTTTCGGCGCCAGCGGTCTGGACGAAGAGCTTGAAATGATCCGCGATCAGTTCCGCCGCTTCGCCGTTGAAAAGGTCGAGCCGTTTGCCCACGAATGGCACCTGAATGATGAGTTGATCCCGATGGAGATCATCGAGGAACTGGCCGAAATGGGCGTTTTCGGCCTGACTATTCCCGAAGAACACGGCGGTTTCGGCCTATCTAAAGCGTCGATGGTCGTGGTCTCGGAAGAGCTTTCTCGCGGATACATCGGTGTCGGATCACTGGGCACCCGCTCGGAAATCGCAGCCGAGTTGATCATCGCTGGCGGCACGGACGAGCAGAAAGCCAACTGGTTGCCGAAAATCGCCAGCGCTGAAATCCTGCCAACAGCCGTCTTCACCGAACCTAACACCGGCTCCGACCTTGGCAGCCTGCGCACCCGCGCCGTCAAAGACGAGAACGGCGATTACAAAGTGACCGGCAACAAGACATGGATCACTCACGCGGCCCGCACCCATGTGATGACCCTTTTGGCGCGCACTGACCCCAACACAACCGACTATCGCGGTCTGTCGATGTTCCTGGCCGAAAAGACCCCTGGCACCGACGAAGCCCCCTTCCCCACCGAAGGGATGACCGGCGGCGAAATCGAAGTGCTGGGTTACCGCGGTATGAAAGAATACGAGCTTGGCTTTGATAACTTCCACGTCAAAGGTGAAAATTTGCTGGGCGGCGAAGAAGGTAAAGGCTTCAAGCAACTGATGGAGACTTTTGAATCCGCCCGCATCCAAACAGCGGCCCGCGCAATTGGTGTGGCCCAGTCTGCTTTGGACGTAGCGATGCAATACGCCCAAGACCGCAAGCAGTTCGGCAAATCCCTGATCAACTTCCCCCGCGTTGCCAACAAACTGGCGATGATGGCGGTCGAGATCATGATCGCCCGACAGCTGACCTATTTCAGCGCATGGGAAAAAGACCACGGCCACCGCTGCGATCTTGAGGCCGGTATGGCCAAGCTTCTGGGTGCCCGCGTCGCTTGGGCCGCTGCCGATAACGGTCTGCAAATCCACGGCGGCAACGGCTTTGCACTGGAATACAAGATCAGCCGCATCCTGTGTGATGCCCGCATCCTGAACATCTTCGAAGGTGCCGCAGAAATTCAGGCACAGGTCATCGCGCGGCGT
>CAYVRN010000023.1:0-8150 GCA_964453855.1 uncultured Rhodobacterales bacterium | reverse complement strand
TAACCCCAGTCCCGGCCAAGCAGTTTTGCTTCCTGAAGCAAAGCCGCCAAAACCGGAGTGTAAGGCTCGCGGTGCGGTGCGATAAGCCCGACGCGGTGACTGGCGTCGGGCTTTTTGATGGGCGTTGCGTGCAATTCGCCATTCTTCAGATAGATCTCGGCGGCCTTGATCGGCAGGATCGTTACCCACCCGCCGCTTAAAACGTGACTGATCAGAACCGTTATCGTGTTCGCCTCGACCCCCGGCAGCGTTTGCACTCCGGCCTCGGACAAGTGCTTGTTGATAATCCGGCGGTTCAACATGTCGGGCGTTAACAAGCATAGCGGAAACGCATCCAGTTCCGCCCATGTCACCGAAGTCTTGGAAATCGGCTCGGAAGTGACCAGCACATAGTTTTCCGAATAAAGCGGTTCTGTCACCACTCGCCCCAAAGGTTCATCGTCCAGATAAGACACGCCAGCATCAATCTCGAGGTTGTCCATCATCTCAAGGATCTGCGCCGAACTACGAGACAGCACTGACAAACGCACATTCGGATGACGTTTGATAAACCGTGCCGTCAGATGAGACACGGCTGTCAAAGCTGTCGGGATCACGGCCATTCGCAGATTGCCTGAAAGCCCTTGGCGCGCTTGTCGCATTTCCTCTTTCATCGCACGTGCGTCCGCCACGATCTGGCGCGCCCATTCCTGAACGCGTTGCCCTTCGGGGGTCAGCCCCCGAAACCGCGACCCGCGCCACACGAGCATCACGCCCAACTGTTCCTCAAGCTGCTTGATCGCCGCCGAAAGGGTTGGTTGCGTCACGCCGATTTCTTCGGCCGCCTTGCCAAAGTGCTGCGTCTTGGCCAATGCCAGAAACATCTCAAGCTTGTCGATCATCCTCTGGCCCTTTTTCTAAGTACATCCATCAACCGGTCTCGCGCATCCGGCAGGGGCTTGCCCACCTGCTCGCCCGCCAATCGGTGCCGCAAGAAATACCCTGTCGTGGCCAAAGCCTCCAGCACTTCTGCATCTGGCGCATCCCCGTGGCCGATCATGCAGGGCAAAAGCGGCAGTAACCTGTCCGCCCATTCCCCTGCCCCGGCGGCAGACACGGCCCGCCCTGTGCGTGGGGACACATAAACCAATCCTTCGGTCGCACCAGTCGCGGCACAACGATCCAGCTCTAGCCCAAATCCCAATTCCGCAAGCAAGGCCATCTCCCAGCGCAGATAGGCCAGCGGCCACAGATCATCCTGCCCGAGCAAATCCAACAACGGCTCTGTCTGGTCGTACAATGCGGCATGGGGTTCGCGCTCAGGCAAGGCATAAGCCGCCAGCGCCACAACCGAGGCCACACCAGCCAAAGCCAACCGTCCGCCCATCACCTGAGCCGCGCGGCTGCGCGCCAGATCCACCGTGAAGCTGCCAATATGTTCCTCAAGCCGCGCCCGCCAGCTGACATCCACCTGCGCGCCGGGCTGAAGAATAGGGGTCATTTTGCGACTTTGCCCACCGCGCACGACACCTGCATGCACCCCACGCGAACGGGTAAAAACCGAAGCGATCACACTCGCCTCGCCATGCGCCCGTGCGGACAAAAGAATGCCTTCCTCACGCCACTCCAAGCGCGCCCCCTTTCTTTTGTCTGCAAGTATCCTCGGGGGTGAATTTTCCCGCAAGGGAAAAGAGGGGGCGTCCTTGGTTGCGCCATCGGTCCGAGCGACCAATGGACGACGATTGCCCCCTTGTTTGGTCGGGGCCACACGGCCCCGAGCCCAAATCAGCCCAGCTTACCCGCCAAGCCCTGTTCGATCAGATCAATGCTTTCTTCAACGCCGTAAAGCGCAATGAACCCGCCGAAACGTGGGCCTTGCGATGCGCCAAGAAGCACCTCGTAGATCGCCTTGAACCAATCGCGCAACGGTTCGAACCCGTGGTTCTTGCCAATAGCAAAGACGATCGACTGCAAGAATTCCTCGTCATGGAAATCAACTTCAGGCAAATCGGCTGCGACCCCTTCACGTTCATTCTTGGCCGCGATCTGCGCCAACGCCGCTTCGGGGGATTTCAACGCCGCGGCCAGATCTTCCAGCGCAGCCCGCTCCTGATCGGTCGGCGCCCTGAACACCTTGGTCGGCTTCACAAAGTCGTTGAAGTAACGCACCGCATAACCCGCCGCTGCATCCAAACCCGGATGGGTTTCGGGCGAGGCATCCGGCGCGTATTTCCCGATAAAGCCCCACATCTTGTCTTTGTCTTCAGCCGAAGATGCCGAAGCAAGGTTCAAAAGCATCGAGAACGGCACCACCATATCGCTGACAGGCACATCCCCGTTGTGAATGTGATACACAGGGTTATTTACCTTCTGTGCCGCGTCCTGCCCCGCATAGGCTCGCAACTGCTGGTGATATTCATCCATTGCCCGCGGGATCACATCAAAGAACAAGCGCTTCGCGGTCTTGGGCTTTTGATACATGAAATACGACAGGCTCTCGGTCGAAGCATAGGTCAGCCACTCGTCGATCGAGATCCCGTTGCCTGACGACTTCGATATCTTCTGGCCCTTGTCATCCAAGAACAGCTCGTAAGTAAAATGCTCCGGCGCCCGTTCTCCAAGCACACGGCAGATGCCGTCATAGATCGGCGTGTTGGTGCTGTGGTCTTTGCCATACATCTCAAAGTCCACACCAAGCGCCGCCCAACGCGCGCCGAAGTCCGGCTTCCACTGTAGCTTCACGTTTCCGCCTGTCACGGGCAGTGTCCACTCACGCCCGTCTTCGTCGTCAAAGGTGATCTCGCCCTTCTCAGCGTCGACGTTTTTCATCGGCACATAAAGCACCCGACCGGTTTCGGGATGGATCGGCAGGAATATCGAATAGGTCTGCTGACGTTCTTCACGCAACGACTTCAACATGATCTTCATGATGTCATCATAACGCTCGGCCGCACGTAGCAGGATCGGATCGAACTGCCCCGACTTGTAGAAATCGGTGGCCGAATAAAATTCGTACTCGAACCCGAAAGTATCCAGAAACCGGCGCAGCATGGCGTTGTTGTGATGACCGAAGCTGTCATGGGTGCCAAACGGATCAGGCACCGAGGTCAGCGGCTTATGCAGGTTCTCGTGCAGCATGTCTTGGTTCGGCACGTTGCCCGGCACTTTGCGCATCCCGTCCAGATCGTCCGAGAAACAGATCAGACGGGTCGGAATATCCGAGATCACCTCGAACGCACGGCGGATCATGGTGGTGCGCAGCACTTCGCCAAAGGTGCCGATATGCGGAAGACCCGACGGGCCGTAACCCGTTTCAAACAATACATAGCCCTTTTCCGGCGGCGCTTTTTCATAGCGTTTGAGCAAGCGGCGCGCTTCTTCAAAGGGCCAGGCTTTGGTGCTCATCGCGGCGTCGCGCAGATCGGACATGTTATTCTCCATCAATGATCCGCCCCCTTCGGGCGGAAACAAGGCCTCTCCCTATTGCCGAGAGGGCCGCTCGTCAATATTCTGCACCGCAACACACCCTTGAAAGGACGATTATGAGCGCATCTGACACACACCCGCTGTCCCCCGAAGACTGCCTAGTCGCCGTGATGGTGGCCGTTTCTGCTTCGGACGAGAACATGCGTACCTCGGAACTGATCCGCATTCAGACACAGGTGAATCACCTGCCGGTCTTCGGAGGGTATGATGCCGATAGAATAGAAGCTGTCAGCCGCATGGTTCTAGAGCTGTTCGAGCAGGAAGACGGGCTGGACGCATTGTTCGGTCTGGTGCGGGAAAACCTGCCGGAAAAGCTTTGGGAAACTGCCTATGCCATGGCTGTCGATGTCGCAGCGGCGGACGGAAAAATTCCTGAATCCGAAGCCCGCATGCTGGAAGAAATCCGCTACGAACTGAACATCGACCGCCTGCATGCCGCCGCGATTGAACGTGGCGCCCGCGCGCGGCACGCGACACTCTAAAGGCTACTTTTTGGATTTTTCACCCTCACAGAGTGAATATCCATGAGAAATAATTCTCTTTGACTGTTTCTGACCAGCTACAATAGACTTTCGCCGATTATTGTAGTTGGTAAGCTGTGCTTTATACGTAAACCCGACCAAAGGCGTGCAATGAGCGTTGCAAAACCATTAGCAGTGACCAAACAAGGCACAAATTTTTCAGGCAGTGATGCAAGACGGCTCGTAACCGCAGTATTCGTTGCCTGGATGGTTGTTGGCACCGCGGTCATTTGGCTCGGTACAGCGTTGTATTTCGACTACGTGCTGATGTCTTTAACGAGTATAGCCGTCGGTTTTGGCGGTGTCGGGTGTATCGTATTTGCAAAACTCAGACGCCCCACTTTGGCAAAATCAACGCTGCTTGCCCTAAGTAATATCGGAATTTTCGCTGGTAGTATCGTCGTTCACCCAAGCGCGAATGTGCCTTACATCTTTGCAACATTCATCGGGGCACCCTTCCTGTATTTCTCGTTACAAAAGGAAGCGCGAATTGTAATATTCTTTGCGGCGACTGCAATTTTGACAGGTTCAATACTGTCAATCATTGACACTACAGCGTTCGGGCTAGTCGAAGTTAATGCCGAAATTGCTTCGACTATCATCGCCCCGCTGACTTGGTTTACGACCGTGTCGTTCATCCTTGCCGAATTCGCATTTTTTGTGCTTCAAGCTGAACGCTATCAAGACAGTTTGATACAAGCCAACCAAGAAACCCAGAAAGCAGCCAAAGCCAAGTCCGACTTTCTTGCGAATATGAGCCACGAAATCCGCACGCCTATGAACGGCGTTGTTGGAATGGTCGAAATTCTTGAGCTCACCAAGCTGGACGAAAATCAGAAAGAAATGACCGGCACGATCCGAGATTCATCTTTTGCTTTGCTTCGTATCGTCGACGACATTCTGGACTCCTCCAAGATCGAAACCAGACAACTTTCGCTTGTAACCGCGCCGATGAACTTAAGGCGCGAAGTAAATAGCGTGATCAAAACAGTGTCCGAGACTGCTCGCAAGCGGAGCGTGAAAGTTTCGGTTGAAATTCGATCTGACACACCCCAATGGATAAAGGCTGACGCAGGGCGCTTGAAACAAATTCTTCTGAATATCCTCAGCAACGCCATCAAATTTGCGTCGGGACCCGAAAAAGCTGGAAACGTTCGAGTAAATATCTGGCCGGGTAAAGCTGGCGGCATCCGGTTTTTGATAACCGACAACGGCGTCGGGATGGGGCAGGAAATAAAGCGAAAAATTTTCCTGCCATTCACCCAGTCTGAAGAACATTCAAAAAGGAAATACGGCGGCACCGGATTGGGTCTGAGCATAGTCCAAAAACTGGTCACATTGATGAACGGAAAGGTGCAGGTCAGGAGCACTGAAGGAAACGGGGCTGCTTTTTTGGTCTCTTTACCCTTACCGGAATGTGCCGCGCCAAACGCAGTCTTAGGTCAACAACCGAGTATTGCGTCTGCTGATAACAGTGATGATCAATCTTCGGGAAAAAGACCTATTCTATTGGTTGAGGACAACCTAGTTAATCAAAAGGTCATTCGGACCCAGCTTGAAAAGCTCGGATACAGCGTGAATGTCGCTCAGGATGGCAGCGAAGGGTTTGAAACTTGGAAGAGCGGCCAGTTCGATATCGTCTTAAGCGACCTTCACATGCCTGTTATGGACGGTTTCGAGATGACGGACAAAATTCGAACGACAGAGCGACAGACCGACAGACCCCGGACACTCATTATAGCCATTACAGCCAACGCGTTGTCCGGAGAAGCCGAACGCTGCAAAGCTGCGGGCATGGATGATTACCTTTCGAAACCCGTTCGCTTTGACCTGCTCTCGGAAACGCTGCAGCGGTGCACTAATACCTACCTGAAGAAAAGTGATATTTCGGCAAATTGAAGTGAATTTGAGGGGTGCCCTCGATCGCTGAAAACTTAAAGCGTTACCCAGCGCCCGATCAATCGGTTCTGTAAATGCCGCGCCCTTTGCGCCCAGCTTTGAGCCCCTGGCGGTCGTTCAGACCCGATCAAATCCGCCCGTTTCCGTCGGTCGAAATCTACCGAGAAGATCGCAAAACACAGATCATTCCCAGACTTCCCGCGCATATATCCAGCCAAACCGCTTGCATAGTGCAGCGTGCCGGTTTTGACCCAACGCTCGACGACGCCACCAGTGGTCTGGATCGCCTTTTTCCGGATCAGCGGACGCAGGGTTTCGTCACTCCAGTCCTGCACCAAAATCTCCGCCAAATCGCGGGGCGCAATGCGAGAGCCGTCGTTCAAGCCAGAGTGTCCGACCATGTTGATCCCAGATACGCCGAATTTTTCTCGCGTCCAGCGGTTCATTTCTTCTGCACTTTCGGCAATCGGAACGGCACGACCCAGACGTGTGGCGCTGGCAGCCATACCAACCGCCTCGGCTGTCAGGTTATACGAATAGCGCAGCATATCCTTTAAAATCTCGGGCAACGGCTCGCTCTCGCGGCGCGCCATCAGAAAGACCTCGTCCGGCATCTGATCAACAACCTCGGCCTTCGGCAAGATCAACCCGTTTTGCTCGGCCACAGCGCGGAACACCTCGCCCGCATAGGCCAAGGGTTTGCGGGTCGGTAGCCAGCGGGCACCGCCTTTGCCCAAGGCCGCTTCGGCCACCACCCAATTGTCGATCCCGTCCGCGTCTTCATATGCATAGACAGTCAACGCCTCTTTTGCCGACGTAATCCGCGCCGAGGCAACATCCGCATTATACCGCCCCGACCGCGCATCAAGCGACAGGGTATACCCCCCCGACTTGCGCGCCCATTCGAACCGCACGCGGTTGCGGTTCAACATGACCCCCGACACCGGTGGGTTATAGGCCACGTGTTCGGGCTGATGCTGATCAATCCGCTCGGCGAAAGGCAACGCCTCTCCCCAGACCAGCAGACGCCCCGTAATCCCGGTAACTCCGACACCAATCAAAGCCTCGGCCAGTTCCCCCAGCGCATCGGTTGTTAGCTCTGGATCACCACCACCGGCCAGGATGAGATCACCCTGAAGGATACTACCATCCAGATACCCAGTCCCAAGAACCCGTGTTTCAAAACGGTGATCCGGCCCCAGGACGTCCATCGCATAAAGCGCCGTCAACGCTTTGACCACGCTGGCAGGAGGCAATCCGCTGTGTCCGTGATGTTCCTCGACAACCTCGCCAGTTGCCCGATCCATCACGCAAAATCCGGTACTCCCGTCCAGACGCGCCTCTTCGATCATGATCTCATAGGGGGCTTTTTGTTTCGGAGGAAAGTTATCCGGCCGAAGCGAAGGAAAAGGTGCAACGTCGGGTCCGGCCGCCTTTGCCGCCCCCGCAACCATCGTGCCTGCTGTCATCGCCAACAGCGCGCGTCGTGAAATCCCCCGCCTCATGGAACCCGTTTATGCCAGCCGATTCGGCCAACACAACCCTTTCTTGGGCAAGCGGCAAAAAATCCTTTAGCCCCAGTCGCCGGCCTTGCGGATCTGTGTCGAAGACAATTTGACCAACGGCACATTCACATAAGCCCATGCGGGGGCTTCGGACTGTCCCAAGGAATGCACCGATCTTCCTGTGATCCGGCTACCCCGATACATCCGCGCCGCGACCGAGCGCCGCGCGCCCAAGCGCTGACCGGCCCGCGCCAGAACCGCCACCGGCACCGATTGCATAATCGCCTGCCAGTCCTGCCAGCGATTAAGCTGTACCATATTGTCGGCCCCCATCAGCCAGACAAACCGAACCCGCGGGTACAGTCGTTGCAATGACGCAATCGTCCGCGCCGTATATGGACTGCCCAAAGACACCTCTAGATCGGTGATCTTCACCCGTGGGTGATCCATGATCTGAGCAGCGGCCTTCATCCGTATATCCAGAGGAGCGGGACCATGCTCTTTCAAAGGATTGCCGGGACTAACCAACCACCAGACCTGATCCAGACCGAACCGTTTCAACGCCTCGCGGGTGATATGCGCATGCCCCTCGTGCGGCGGATCGAACGACCCTCCGAGCAGACCGATCACCTGACCGGCAGCGGCATATGGAAACCCCTGACGCATGCCTGACGGTGTATCGCAGCACCTGCCCGCTGGGAAAGGCGAAATCTTGAAAAGATTTCGAGCGGCGTTCTTTTCAAGAACGCGCCACCGCACG
>CAYVRN010000022.1:25969-37849 GCA_964453855.1 uncultured Rhodobacterales bacterium | reverse complement strand
CCTCGGCAATCTGACACCCGCCGACGTCTACTTTGGCCGCGGCCCGGCAATCTTGACAGAAAGGGAGAAGATCAAAAGTACAGACAATCCAGAAACGACGCTTGCAGCATCAAGCTGCCGCCGCTTAAACTCGAACAGAAACCGAACCAGAGCCTCCGTTACGAAAACGCTTCAGCATGCCGAAAAACTCTGACGACGGACAGACTGCCGACAAGTATCCCTACGAACTTTCAGGCGGTCAGCGCCAACGCGTCGCCATTGCCCGAGCGCTGGCAGTAGGAGCCAAATTTATCCTTGCGGATGAACCGATCTCGATGCTTGACGTGTCGATCCGGCTCGGCATTCTGAACCTGATGGACGACATGAAGCAGGACGGGATCGGTTTCATGTATATCACCCATGACATTGCAACTGCCCGCTATTTTGCCGAACGAACAGCCGTCATGTATGTCGGCCATATGGTGGAATGGGGAAATAGTGACAGCGTCACGCAAAATCCGCAGCACCCTTACACGCAGCTTCTGTTAAGCGCCGTTCCCGAAGCGGGACGTAAAACGAAAAAGACATTGATGGCCAAAAAGGGCGACATTCCCATGCGCTCGCCCGACAGTGTGGGCTGCCCGTTTGCCACCCGATGCCTGAAGGCCACCGAAAGGTGCCAGACCGAAATGCCCGAAACCACACAGTTGGCCGACGATCATTTCGTCCGCTGCTTTCTGTACGAATAACGCCGCAAGCCTTTGTGAAAGGATCTGATGATGAATACACATCACACAGCGACAAAAACGCCTAATGCCGACGACCAAACGCGTGAATATCGGATTGACCAGATATTGGGTCAAATGTCGTTACAAGACATGGTGACTCTTCTATCCGGCGAAGATTTCTGGTCGGTTGCAGAATTGCCCGAACATGGCATCGGCAAATTGCGCGTAACGGACGGACCGAACGGCGCGCGAGGATCGGGTTCGTTCTTTCAGGAAGGCGGCGAGCGCGTTTCTTCGGCGTCGTTCCCAGTGGGCATCGCAATGGGGGCGTCTTGGAACCCCGAACTAATCTACCAGATCGCCCATGCAATCGCGGACGAGACCAAATCGAAAGGTGCACAGGTTTGCTTGGCGCCAACTGTTAATATCCATCGCAGCGTGACCAATGGCCGGAATTTCGAGTGTTTCTCGGAAGATCCCGAGCTTACGGCCGATCTGACCGTCGCATACGTCAAAGGCTTACAGGATCAGGGGATTGCGCCCACGATCAAGCATTTCGCGGGCAATGAATCTGAGATCGAGCGCACTACGATCAACTCGGAAATCGACGAACGCAGCCTGCGGGAAGTCTATCTGCGCCCCTTCGAGGCTGCGGTAAAAGAGGCTGGAGCTTGGGGGATTATGTCTTCCTACAATAAGCTCAACGGCACTTATACCGCTGAAAATGAGTGGCTTCTGTGCGACGTCCTTCGCAACGAATGGGGTTTTGATGGTGTCGTTGTCTCGGACTGGTTCGGATCACGAACCACTGCGCCGACGATCAAGGCCGGCCTTGATCTGGAGATGCCTGGACCGACACGGGATCGTGGCGACAAGCTGATTGCAGCAGTTGAGGCGGGCGAAGTGACACGTGAAGCAGTCCGCGAACGTGCCCGTGCCATGCTGCGATTGATGGCCCGCGTGGGAGTTCTGGACGAGATGCCAGAATACAAAGAAATCACAGACGACCGCCCCGAACACCGCGCGCTGATCCGCAAAGCCGTTGCAGAATGTGCCGTGCTTTTGAAAAACGATGGCGTTTTGCCACTGAGCGAGCCCCAAGGGAAAATCGCGGTTATCGGCCCTAACGCCAAGGTCGCCCAAATCATGGGCGGGGGGTCTTCGCAGCTGAACCCGCATTACCGCGTGTCGCCATGGGACGGACTGGTCAACCGATTGGGAGAGGATCAATTGGCATATGCGCCCGGCTGCCAAAACCACCGTTGGGAACCAATCATCAAGAGCGATATCCTTGTTGAGTATTTCGCCCACAATGATCTGGGTGGCGAGGTTGTTTCGACCGCTCAACTTAAGAACTCGATCGAATTCCTTTATCCCGCGCCGGTCGAAGGCAAGATCGCCCGCAATGATTTCTCGGCCCGTATCAGCACCCAATACACTGCCGAGGAAACAGGTGTGCATTCTTTCGGGCTCCACTCGGCTGGCCGCTCGCGGTTGAAAGTTAATGGCCAGGTTGTCGTGGACATCTGGGACGATTGGACCAAGGGGCGCACCTTCTTTGAAGAAGGCTGTGACGAGCGCACAGGCCTGATCGAACTGACCGCAGGGCAGACCTATGACATCGAAGTTGACCTGCTGACCGTTCCTGCGGCCAACCTTGTAAATCCAGCGTTCCGCTTTGGGGTTTCGGTTCCCTTGGGCGATGCGGCCATCGCCGAAGCTGTCGAAACCGCCAAATCCTGCGAGTCGGTTCTTTTATTCGTGGGCCGCTCGGGTGAGTGGGACACCGAAGGATCGGATCTGGATCATATCGACCTACCGGGCCGCCAGAATGAACTGGTTAGCGCAGTTGTCGCCGCAAACCCTAATACGGTGGTGGTTCTTCAAACCGGCGGACCAGTTGAAATGCCTTGGCTGGATAGCGTTCCAGCCGTGCTTCAGGCTTGGTATCCGGGACAAGAAGTGGGCAATGCCGTGGCCGACATGCTGTTCGGGGATGCGGAACCTGCGGGCCGTCTGCCACAGTCTTTCCCCAAGGTTTGGGCAGACAACCCTGCACACGCAAATGATCCGGAAATCTACCCCGGTGAAAACGGCAGGGTCCGTTATGCCGAGGGGGTATTCATTGGCTACCGCCATTATGATGCCAAAGGGATTGTCCCGATGTTCCCGTTTGGCTTCGGACTTGGATACACAAGTTTTGAAGTGTCAGGGCTTGAACTGGCTGAAGTAAATGACAGCGTCACGGCTAACGTAACTTTTAAAAACACAGGTGAAAGAGCGGGATCTACAGTTGTACAGCTTTACGTCGGCGATCTTGATGCATCGGTCGCGCGCCCCGTCAAAGAGCTGAAAGGCTTTTGCAAACTGCACTTGGCAGCAGGAGAAGAAACAAGCGTATCAATTCCGCTTGAGCCAAGGGATTTTGCTTTCTTCGATGAGAAAGCAGAGGTTTGGCGGGTTGAAGCAGGTGAGTTTGCCCTATCCGTGGGCTTTTCCGCAACAGACATCCGCGAGACATCGACTATCACCCGTTCAGCGCAGGAATTCCCGAAATGAACATTTTCAGAAGAGGTCTTCTGGCTTGCTATGTCGTTTCAACGGCGTGCGTTCCAGCATGGGCTGAAGATGTGTCGGCAGTCGTGGGCAAGGGTTGGACCCTTGTGTGGAGTGACGAATTCGATAACCCTGAAATCGACAGTTCGAAATGGGATTGGGAAACCAACTGCTGGGGGGGCGGAAACAACGAGCTTCAGTGTTATACGGACAGATCGGATAACTCGTTTATCCGCGACGGAAATCTTGTGATCCGCGCCCAAAAGGAAGACTTCACCGGCCCCGCAGAGCCGCTGGAATGGCAAAGCAATGCGGGTCAGAAAAGCCTACCCTATACCTCGGCACGGCTTAGAACTTTGGGCAAGGCAGATTGGAAATACGGTCGGATTGAAGTTCGCGCAAAACTGCCTGCCGGACAGGGCATTTGGCCCGCTGTCTGGATGCTGCCCACGGATTACGTTTATGGCGGTTGGGCAGCCAGCGGTGAGATTGACATCATGGAGGCGGTCAACCTTTCCCAAGGCAACCAGATGAAGGTGCATGGAACCTTGCACTATGGCCGCGAGTGGCCGGGTCAGGTTTCGAGCGGCACAAGCTATACGACCCAAGGTTTCGATCCGGTTGGTGAGTTTCACACCTATGCGCTGGAATGGTCCAAACGCGAAATGCGCTGGTATGTAGATGATGTGCACTTTGCGACCCAACGGTCCTCGGGATGGTATTCACAGATAGTGGGCGCGGACGGATTTTTCGAAAATGTTCCCGGCGACGCTCCGTTTGACCAACCTTTCCACTTGCTGATGAACGTTGCTGTTGGCGGGAACTGGCCCGGCCCACCGGACGCATCAACCGAGCTTCCGGTTGAAATGGAAGTCGACTTTGTGCGGGTTTTCACGTGTTCAGACAGCCCCGAACTTTTGGCGGGATGCGCAACCAAAAACCGAAGGGCTGAGCGCGTATTCGGGAATGTGCCGCCTGAAATTATCCGAGTGGAATACGACCCCTCGATTTTGGAACAGGATGTTGTCACGATCTTTGGCGACGAAGATCTCTCCCCCTTTGCGCTTGGGCAATATGTGGCCAGCGGCAGCGTTGATATGACCCGGGTTGAAGAAGAGGGCCGTGGCACTGTTACAAACCTTGCCTTCAACTCCGATGAGTCAGTCGTCTACTGGCAAGCTCCGTTTGGCTTTGATTTAAGCGCTTTCTCTAAAATTTCGTTTGATGTGAAAGTCTTAGTAGACCCACGCGAAAGCGGTGGCTTTGTGATGAAAATGGATTGCTTTTACCCCTGCGGAACCGGAGATGTCCCATTGGGTCAGATCGCCCCCGGAGAATGGCAAAGCTACTCGTTTGTTCTAGCGGATCTTTTAGCTCATTCGGGCTCCTCGCTGGACCTGAAAAATGTAAATACTCCGCTTGTGATTTTCCCTGATTGGGGAAACCAAAAAGGGGTCGTTTTTAGAGTGGATAACGTTCGCTTGGAGAAATAGCGACGGTGTCGTCAAAGAAAATGCAGACGTGCCTTTGAGCAAACCAGTCCGTCGCCAGGAAATGGGGGCTCTGCCCCTCGGCCTGCGGCCTCACCCCAGAGTATTTTGGGAAAGATGAAATAGACATGCGCCTTTGTCCCGCCCAGAACGCTCTCTGGCAGGGTGGCCCTATTCAGGGCGTCTATCGCTGGTATCGAAGGAAAGTGGCGGGCCCGCCGGTAGCGGGGTCATCCAGTTTCAGGGATTTTACCCCTGCACCTGTCGATCTATCGGTGGTCTGGCGGCCCGTTCGCATCCTCGCTCACGCTAGCTATTAGGACCATGACCCGTTTTTGACGTCGGAAAGGGTTTTCCCATGCAAACCTTAAGGCGCGGTTTGGGCTGCGTGCGATGGTTATTTACCCCACCAAACGATCTCAAACCTCAAGCATTCCCTTCAATGCCTGAAACGTCGCACGCTCGACGTCATCCATCTCGGCTATCCGCGAACGGAACAGGGTCGCCTGCGAGCGCAACACCGGCTCTTCTTTCAGAACCTTCAAGTGGTTCGCCCGCAAGGTTTCACCGGTCGATGTGATGTCGGCAATCGCTTCGGCGGTCAGGTTTTTCACCGTGCCTTCGGTGGCACCCTGACTGTCGACAAGTTGGTAATCCGCCACGCCATGTTCGCGCAGATAGTCGCGGATGAGACGGTGATACTTGGTGGCAATCCGCAGACGGAATCCGTGTTCGCGCCGGAATGCAGCAGAGGCTGCATCCAGATCATCCAACGTATCCACGTCCACCCAGAACGCAGGCACCCCGATGACCAAATCGGCATGGCCAAAGCCAAGCTCGGCCAGTTCCTCAACGCGGGTTTCCCACGACCCCAGTTTCTCACGGATCAGGTCTTGGCCGGTGACCCCAAGGTGAATGCGCCCCGCGGCCAGTTCACGCGGGATTTCCCCCGCCGACAGCAGCACCATCTGCACGCCTTCAATCCCCTCAACCGCCGCCGCATATTCGCGGTCGCTGCCGGTGCGGGTCATGGTGATGCCACGCGTTCCGAACCAGTCAAAGGTTTTCTCCATCAACCGCCCTTTGGACGGGACACCCAGCTTGATCATGCCTCGCCCCTTTCCAGCTCGAGAAGCAGCCCCGGGCGGATCACGCCGCCGACGGCCGGGATCGCATCGCCTTTGCCAAGGACCCGGGTCAGCGCATCATAACGCCCGCCTGTCGCAACCGGCGGAAGGTCGGCGCGGTTCTCGACATAGAAGCCAAAGACGAACCCGTCGTAATATTCCATCGAAGTGCGCCCATAGCTGGCTTCGAAATCCAGACCCGACACATCTTCGCCCAGCGCATCCAACGCCTCGATCCGACGGGCCAGCCGATCCACGGCGGGCTCAATCGCAGGCAGGTCCACGGCGATATCGCGCAGATGTTGCAACGCATTGGGCAGGTTTTCCCGCACCGAGAGAAGCGCATCAATCAAGCCAATCTCGTGTTTCGAAATCGCTGCAGCTTCGGCATCCTCGCGCAGCGCTGCGATCCGCGCATCAATTTCGGCACGGCTACGCAACCCGATCTCGGGCGCTGCAACGGCATGGGGATCGTCAGACGCTAGTAACGCAGCTCGTGTTTCGGGCACCGGCAAACGGCCCGAGAACCGGTCAAGCAGCCAGCGGAACCGCTTGGGCCGCCAGATATGACGCATCAAGGCCGCTTTGCGCGCTTCGGTGGTTTTAAGCCCAGACACGGCGGACATCAGCAATCCGATATCGCCGGTTGCGGCACGATGGGGCAAATCGCCCAGCGCCTTGCGGATCAGGTTGAACACCTCGGCATCGGCGGCTTCGGGGTTGGTACGGTCGAAAACTTCGTAGCCCACCTGCAAAAACTCGTTGGCGCGATCAGGGTGCTCTTCCTGCTGACGGAAGACCTCTCCGGCGTATGTGTAACGCGCGGGTTCGGCCCCGTCCTGCATATGCATCCGAACAACTGGAACCGTGAAGTCAGGACGTAACATCTGCTCGCCGCGCAAAGCGTCCGACGTCACATAGGCACGGCCGCGGATGTCTTCGCCGTATAGGTCCAGAAGCACCTCGGCGGGTTGCAGGATATCCGTCTCGACCGCCTGCGCGCCCTCGGCTTCGAAAAGCTGGCGCAGGCGCAACGCCTCGGCGCGGGTCTCGGTACGGGTGACCATCAGCCCTGGCTTTCCTGACTGGCAAGAATTTCACGCACCTTGGCGACCAGTTGGTCACGTGGCACTTCGAATTGGCTTGGATTGCCCTTCCATTCCTCAAGGCTGGCGCTTTCGGCGATCTTGGCCCCAAGGTAGAGGTCTTTGATCTGCACGATGCCGTTGGCTTTTTCGTCACCGCCTTCGATGATCGCAATCGGAGAGTTGCGCTTGTCTGCATATTTAAGCTGGTTGCCGAAGTTCTTGGGATTGCCCAAATAAACCTCGGCCCGGATACCGGCGTTGCGCAGTTCCGCGACCATCGTTTGATAATCGGCCATGCGGTCACGGTCCATGACGGTGACGACAACAGGGCCTTGGTCTTGCGACTGGATGCGGCCTTTTTCGCGCAGCGCCGCCAGCAGGCGGTCAACGCCGATGGAGACGCCAGTGGCTGGCACTTCCTGACCCGTAAAACGCTGTACCAGCCCGTTGTAGCGGCCACCACCTGCGACAGACCCAAACTGTCGCTTGCGGCCTTTTTCATCGAGGATTTCGAAGGTCAGCTCGGCCTCGTACACCGGACCTGTATAGTAACCCAGCCCGCGGACGACCGAAGGGTCGATCTCGATCCGGTCCGGACCGTAGCCTTGTGCCAGCAACAGGCCTGCAATCTGTTCAAGTTCCTCGATACCTTCGTTACCGATCTTTGAATCGCCCACCGCCGCTCGAAGATTAGCGAATGTTGTTTCAACATCTTTGGCTTTGGACGTCAGGAAAGCGACAACGGGTTCTGCCTGAGCTTCACTCAAGCCAACACCGTCAATATAGGCACCCGAGGCATCCAGACGCCCCTTGCCCAGCAATTCACGAACGCCCGCTTCACCCACCTTGTCGAACTTGTCGATGGTGCGCAGAACGTCAGCAGCTTGCGCTTCATCGGTGACGCCCATGGCTTCAAGCACGCCGTTCAGAACCTTGCGGTTATTTACCCGCACCAGATAGTCGCCGCGGGGAATACCGACCTCTTCCAAGGTATCGGACAGCATCGCGCAAATCTCGGCATCCGCCGCCATACTGGCGGTGCCAACCGTATCCGCGTCACACTGATAGAACTGGCGATAGCGCCCCGGACCGGGCTTTTCGTTCCGCCATACCGGACCCATCGCATAGCGGCGATAGGGTGTTGGCAGGTCATTGCGATGTTGCGCATATACGCGTGCCAAAGGCGCGGTCAGATCATACCGCAGCGCCATCCATGTGTCGTCTTCGTCCTGCCAGGCAAACACGCCCTCGTTCGGTCGATCCACATCGGGCAGGAACTTGCCCAGCGCCTCGACCGTTTCGACCGCCGCGCTTTCCAAAGCGTCAAACCCGTACCGATGATAAACAGCGGCGATCTTGCCCAGCATCTCACTGCGCTCGGTCACCTCATGGGCGAAATAGTCCCGAAATCCTTTGGGCGTCTGCGCCTTGGGGCGGGGGGCTTTTTTCTGCTTGGCCATGTCAGTCTTCCGCTAGGGTTGATGTTCCGCGCGCGGTGTAGCCCGTTGCTGCCCTAGGAGCAAGCAAACAGAGACTGGCGGGACGATTTGCGCCATGCTATCTGCGCCCCATGGAAAACCGCATCACAGACCTTGAAGAAACCGCCGCCCATCTGACAAAGACGGTCGACGAGTTGTCAGACATTATCGCCCGTCAGGACGGTGAAATCGCCCTACTGACCCGCAAGGTACAGCTTCTGATGGAACGCGAAGCCCAGCGCGAGGCTTCTGAAGGAGCCGCAGTGGTAATGGGCGACGAGCGGCCACCGCATTATTAGGGGCTTTGCCCTTCGGCCTTCGACCTCACCCCGAGTATTTATGCCAAGAAGAAGCACAATTTTGCATCTTCTTCTTGGTTCCAAATACTCGCGCCGCAGGCTTGAGCCGAAGGCTCAAATCTCTTCGACGTCCAACACCCCATCGAGGCTTTTGAGAGCCCCTTTGATTTGTGGTGTCACAGGAAACTGGGTGCCCGTGTCGATGTCGATTTCCCCGGGAAGCGACGGGTTGAACAGACGTAGCAGGATCGGCCCTTTACCTGCTGTGGCCGCAGCGGCACTGGCCTGTTCCAAAAGGCTGGCAACCTGAGCGGCGGCGGAAGGGTCTTCGATCATGATCCGTAAGCCCGATGATCCGGCATCGGCCACCACAGAATCAATCGGCGCCACCGAGCGCCCGACCGGATCAAACTGGCCCTCGTTGAATTTGGCTTCCAGCGTCATCACCACTTGAGTCGTTTTGTCGAATACCTGACGCACGCGGTCGGCATCGTCAGGGAAAAGCGCGATCCCAGCCACCTGCCCCGTCGGATCACTGATATTCATTCGGAAAAACCTATTGCCACGCCCCGATTTGCGTTCCTGCAATCCGGTAACAATCACACCGACCTTGCCGATGGCCGCGCCTTCGCGCTCGGCCTTCTGACGCAAGTCCTCCAGCGTCAGCACATTTTTGCGCTTCAGGGCTGGCAAGTAGTCATCCAGCGGGTGACCCGACAGGTAGAACCCTATAGCTTTGTGTTCTTCCTCAAGCCGTTCGGCAGGCAGCCAGTCCGCGACCGGTGAAAGGCGCGGCTCGGGCAGATCCTCGCCTGCTTCCCCGAACAGCGAAACCTGATTTGAGGCACGTTGTTCATGAATAGCCGCCGAGTAACCCACCAAAGCATCCAGACTTTCGAACACACGCCTGCGATTGCCGTCTAGTTGATCAAACGCACCGGAACGGGCCAGCATTTCCAAAGGTCGCTTACCCACACGTTTCAGATCGGCACGGCGGGCGATGTCATAAAGCGTGCTGAACGGCTTGTCGCCCCGCGCCTCGACGATCAGTTGCATCGCTTCGGCACCGACGTTTTTCAACGCGCCCAACCCATAGACCAGCTTTTGATCCTTTACGCTGAAGGTTGCCAACGAACGGTTGACGCAGGGCGGCACGATCTCGATATCCAGCCCGCGCCGCACTTCTTCGGCGTAGATCGCCAGCTTGTCGGTCAGGTGGATATCGCAGTTCATCACGCCCGACATGAACTCGACCGGATGGTTCGCCTTGAGCCATGCAGTCTGATAACTGACCACCGCATAGGCCGCCGCGTGCGATTTGTTGAAGCCGTAATTGGCGAATTTTTCCAGAAGGTCGAAAACCTCGGATGCCTTTTTCGCTGGCACCCCGTTTTCAGCCGCACCCTTTTCGAACTTGGGGCGTTCGGCGTCCATCGCCTCTTTGATCTTTTTACCCATCGCGCGGCGCAACAGGTCGGCGCCACCCAGCGTATAGCCCGCCATTTCCTGTGCGATCTGCATCACCTGTTCCTGATAGACGATGATGCCTTGGGTCTCTTCAAGGATATGGTCGATCAGCGGATGAACGGATTCGCGCTCTTTCAGGCCGTTCTTGACCTCGCAATAGGTCGGGATGTTCTCCATCGGGCCGGGGCGGTAAAGCGCCACAAGCGCCACGATGTCTTCGATGCAGGTAGGCTTCATGCGCCGCAGCGCGTCCATCATGCCCGAGCTTTCCACCTGAAACACGGCCACGGTTTTTGCCGCGGCGTAAAGTTTATAGCTGGCCTCGTCATCCAGAGGGATCGCGTTGATCTGGTTCTCGGCCCCATCGGCGGGTTCGTAAAGCTGCGTGCCGTCAGCCGCCACATGCAGCGGACGCCCCGAGGCCAAAATCTGGTCGATCGCATTCTGAATCACGGTCAGGGTTTTCAGGCCCAGAAAGTCGAATTTCACCAGACCCGCCTGCTCGACCCATTTCATGTTGAACTGCGTCGCGGGCATATCGGATCGCGGATCCTGATATAGCGGCACCAACGCATCCAATGGCCGGTCGCCAATCACGACCCCCGCCGCGTGGGTCGAGGCATTCCGAAGCAGCCCCTCGACCTGCTGGCCGTATTCCAGAAGACGGTTCACAACCTCTTCGTTGCGGGCTTCCTCGCGCAGTCGGGGTTCGTCTTTCAAAGCCTGCGCAATCGACACTGGCTTGACCCCTTCGACAGGGATCAGCTTTGACAGGCGATCCACCTGCCCATAGGGCATTTGCAACACGCGACCGATATCGCGCACCGCCGCTTTTGATAGCAAAGCACCAAAGGTGATGATCTGCCCCACCCTGTCGCGTCCGTATTTTTCCTGCACGTAGCGGATCGTTTCCTCGCGCCGGTCCATACAGAAGTCGATGTCGAAATCCGGCATCGAGACACGTTCGGGGTTCAGGAAGCGTTCGAACAGCAGGCTGTAGCGCAGCGGATCAAGGTCGGTGATCGTCAGCGCATAGGCCACCAGCGATCCCGCACCAGACCCACGCCCCGGCCCAACCGGAATATTGTTGTCTTTCGACCACTGGATAAAATCCGCAACGATCAGGAAGTAACCGGGGAATCCCATGCCCTCGATAATATCCAGCTCGAAATCCAGCCGCTGTTGGTATTCCTCGGGCGTCGCCGCATGGGGGATCACCGCCAGACGCTCTTGCAGACCCTGATTGGCCTGACGCCGCAATTCCGCGACCTCGTCATCGGCAAACTTCGGCAGGATCGGATCACGACGATAGGCCATAAACGCACATCGTTTTGCGATCTCGACGGTGTTTTCCACCGCCTCGGGCAGATCGGCGAACAGGGTGACCATTTCTTCTTGCGACTTGAAATAGTGCTGCGGCGTCAGTTTCCGGCGCGGTTCCTGCTGATCGACATAAGCACCCTCGGCGATGCAGATCAGCGCATCATGCGCCTCGTACATATCGGTCTTCGGGAAATAGACATCGTTGGTGGCCACAAGGGGAATTCCCTTGGCATAAGCCATTTCGACAAAGCCTTTTTCTGTCTGACGTTCGGGCGCTGGTAACCCACCCTCACCTGGGTGGCGCTGTAGTTCCATATACAGCCGGTCGCCAAATATTGCGTGAAG
>CAYVRN010000022.1:18013-25869 GCA_964453855.1 uncultured Rhodobacterales bacterium | reverse complement strand
CCCGCCCCGCTTAGCGTCACCGAAGCTTCAAGCGCGCAGAACATCGAATTGCTGTCTGTAATCGCAACAGCCGGCATATCGTTTGCGTCACACAAACCAGCCAGTTTCTTGACCGGAACCGCGCCTTCCAAAAGCGAATATTCCGTGTGCAGTCGAAGGTGGATGAATCGGGGGGCTTTGCTCATTGGGTGACTTTAGAACGCCCGTCGCGACTCGAAAACCCGTATTCCTTTGCATGAGCACGTTTGCGATCCACAAAAGCACTTTTCGGGAAAATGCGAAAATACTACTGAATTTGCTATAAAATATGTAGATTTTACTTTGAGCGGCGAGAAAAGCTGCAAAATCGGCAAATGATTTCCTTGCCAAACAGTAATTTCTTCGTGTTCCATAGAAGAATATAAAACGCCCGCGTGTTTTCTACGTCGCATCGAGGACACGCACAGGGAGGGCACTTGGTACCGCGGCAGGCATTTACAAAATGGAGATTTCGTTTCTTCTGAATGGAGAGACCATCCGGCTCACGGATCCTGAACCGACACGCACTCTGCTGGATTGGCTGCGCAACGAACGCGGATTGAACGGCACCAAAGAGGGGTGCAACGAAGGCGACTGCGGCGCTTGCTCGGTACTTGTCACTGACGCCGGTGGGACCACGGCACTCAACGCATGTATCCTGTTTTTACCGCAACTGCATGGCCGCGCCATCCGAACGGTCGAAGGCATTTCAGGCCCCAAGGGTCAGTTGCACCCCGTGCAGCAGGCCATGATCGAGCACCACGGCAGTCAATGCGGGTTTTGCACACCGGGGTTCATCACCTCGATGGCAGCCGCGCATCACAATGGTCAAACCGATTACGACGACAGGCTCGCAGGCAATCTCTGCCGCTGCACCGGCTACGCCCCGATCATCCGCGCCGCACAAGCGGCGGAAACCGCCCCGAAAGCCGACTGGTTCGAAGCCCCTGATTTCATCTTACCCGAAATACTCGCGGGTGATGTGGAGGGCAGCCAGCCCTCCACAGGTCCGGTTTGCGCCCCGCAAACCGGAGACGAACTGGCCGCGTTCTACGCGGACAACCCGGATGCAACGCTGATCGCAGGGGCAACAGACATCGGACTCTGGGTCACCAAGCAATTGCGTGATCTTCCCAAGGTCGCCTTCCTGAACCAATGCGCTGATCTCAAAACCATCGACGACACAGGCGACACCTTGCGCGTCGGTGCCATGATCACCATCGACCGACTGCATCAAGCGATGAAACCTCTGCATCCGTCCTTCGCGGAAATGCTGCGCCGCTTTGCATCGTCACAGGTGCGCGCGGCGGCAACTATTGGCGGCAATATCGCCAACGGGTCCCCCATCGGCGACAGCCCTCCTCCACTGATCGCCATGGGGGCGACCCTACATTTGCGCCACGGCAACACCCGCCGTTACATCGCGCTTGAGGATTTCTTCATCGACTACGGCAAGCAAGACCGCCAGCCCGGCGAATTTGTCGAAGCGGTCAGCATCCCGAAATCTGTGCCCGCCTTGAAGGTATACAAACTGTCAAAACGCTTCGATCAGGATATTTCGGCGGTCTGCGGTGCGTTCAACATCGATGTGCAGGACGGTACGGTGCAAAATGCCCGCATTGCCTTTGGCGGCATGGCAGGTATCCCGAAACGCGCCGCCCATGTGGAAGCAGCGCTTATTGGCCAGCCGTGGACCAAAGAAACCATCATCAAAGCCCAAGCCGAATTTTCCCGTGACTACACACCACTCACGGATATGCGGGCATCGGCGGAATACAGGTTAGAGACAGCCCAAGCCATGCTGCTCCGCGCCTATAACGAGGATATGGAGATACCCTCATCGGTTCTGGAGGTGTCGGCATGAGCGTTCATCAGTCCAAAACCCATGATTCCGCCCGCCTGCATGTGACGGGTACCGCGCGGTATATTGATGACATTCCGGCCCCCGCAGGCGCGTTGCATCTGGCCTTTGGTCTTTCAACTGTTGCGCGCGGCACAATCACCGACATGGAACTGTCGGCCGTGCGCGCAGCCCCCGGTGTGGTTCTGGTGATGACCGCCGACGATCTGCCGTTCGACAACGATGTGTCCCCCGCGGCACATGACGAACCGCTTTTGTCTGATGGTACGGTGCACCACGTCGGCCAGCCGATCTTTCTGGTCGTGGCCCGCAGCCATCTTGAGGCGCGCAAAGCGGCGCGGCTGGGCAAGATCAGTTATGACCAACAAGACCCGATCCTGACCATCGATCAGGCTTTGGCCGCAAACAGCCGGTTCGAAGGCGGACCGGTGATCTGGCAAAAAGGCGATGCCACCGAAGCGTTGAAGTCCTGCAAGAACGTGCTGGAAGGCAGTTTCGAGATGGGCGGGCAAGAGCATTTCTATCTGGAAAGCCAAGCCGCACTCGCCAGCCCGCAGGAAAACGGCGACATGCTGGTCAATAGTTCGACCCAGCACCCGACAGAGATCCAGCATAAGGTGGCCGAGGCTTTGGGTATGCCCATGCACGGCGTCCGCGTTGAAGCCCGCCGCATGGGCGGCGGCTTCGGCGGCAAGGAAAGTCAGGGCAACGCTTTGGCCGTCGCTTGCGCCGTGGCTGCGCGGGCCACCGGCAAGACCTGCCGGATGCGTTATGACCGTGATGATGACATGACCATCACCGGCAAGCGGCATGATTTCCGCATCCAGTATCGCGTTGGATTTGACGACGAGGGTCGGATCGAGGCGGTGGATTTTCTGCAACTCGCCCGCTGCGGCTGGGCACAGGATTTGTCGCTACCAGTGGCCGATCGCGCTATGCTGCATGCGGACAACGCCTATGATCTGCCGCATGTGCGGATCGAAAGCCATCGTCTGAAAACCAACACCCAAAGCGCCACCGCTTATCGCGGGTTCGGCGGACCTCAGGGGATGTTGGGGATCGAGCGCGTGCTGGATCATGTGGCCCATGCGGTCGGGCGTGACCCGCTGGCGGTACGACGGGCGAATTACTATGCGGAAGCGAGGGGGCTGTCTGCCCCCTCGTGCTCCCCCGAGGATATTTCGGGACAAAAGAATGGGGTGACACCTTATGGAATGGAAGTCACCGATTTTGTTTTAGGGAGTTTGACCGAAGAGCTTGAGGGCAGTTCGGACTATCAGGCGCGGCGCAAGGCTGTGGCCGATTGGAACGCCGCTAATCCGGTGATCAAAAAGGGGTTGGCCCTGACGCCGGTGAAGTTCGGGATATCCTTTACCTTGACGCATCTGAACCAAGCGGGTGCTTTGGTGCACGTCTATCAAGACGGCTCGATCATGCTGAACCACGGCGGCACCGAGATGGGACAAGGCCTGTTCCAGAAGGTGGCGCAGGTGGCGGCCTCGGTCTTTGGGGTCGATCTGGACGTCGTGAAGATTACGGCATCGGATACGGCCAAAGTGCCGAATACATCAGCGACTGCGGCGTCCAGCGGGTCGGATCTGAACGGGATGGCGGTGCAAGCTGCCTGTTTCACGATCCGCGACAAGATGGCCGAAGCGATTGCCGAAGCACGTGGGTGTTCGACGACGGATGTGACGTTTGAGGGTGGTCAGGTGTTGGTGAATGGCAAAGCCGTGATGAGCTTCAACGAAGCCGCGCAGTTTGCCTATCAAAACCGGATCAGCCTGTCGGCAACAGGGTTCTACAAAACACCGGACCTAAGCTGGGACCGCGTCAAAGGCACGGGGCGTCCGTTCTATTACTTCGCCTATGGCGCAGCGGTGACCGAGGTGGCGATTGATACGCTGACCGGTGAAAACCGCATTTTGCGCACGGATATCCTGCATGATGCGGGCAAAAGCCTGAATCCGGCTTTGGATATTGGTCAGGTCGAAGGGGCCTATGTGCAAGGTGCCGGTTGGCTGACGACCGAGGAACTGGTCTGGGATGATGCAGGTCGTTTGCGAACCCATGCGCCTTCGACCTATAAAATTCCGGCTTGCTCGGACAGGCCGGATATTTTCAACGTGGCGCTTTTCGAAAACGAGAACCGCGAGAACACGATCCACCGCTCGAAAGCCGTTGGCGAGCCACCGTTCATGCTGGGGATATCCGCGTTCATGGCTCTGGCAGATGCCTGCGCAGCTTGCGGTCCGAACTATCCCGACCTTCAGGCCCCTGCCACTGCCGAACATGTTTTGGCCGCTGTGAAAAGAGCGCGCAATGGGGTTTGAGCTGGAGCATATGAAGCGGCTGGCGGCTGAACATGGCCGCATCGCCCGTGTTGTGATTGCCGACGTAAAAGGCTCGTCCCCGCGCGAGGTGGGCGCAGCGATGATCGTCTGGGATGGCGGCCAGTCCGGCACCATCGGCGGGGGCGCGCTGGAATTGCACGCGGCAACCCATGCCCTGGACGGGGAAAAACTGGAAACACACGCACTTGGCCCTGCTTTGGGCCAGTGCTGCGGTGGGGCGGTGTCGCTTCTCACGGAAATTTACGACACCAAGCGGCTTGAGGGGATTGAGGCCGCTGTTTGGGCGCGCGGGCCGGGCGACATGCCCCTGCCCGCGCGTCGCCTTCTTGCAAAAGCGCGTAACGAAGGGATTATGCCCGAACCTGCTTTGATTGACGGTTGGATGGTGGAAGCTGTCGCCAAACCCACACGTGATTTGTGGATTTGGGGCGCAGGTCACGTCGGGCGGGCTTTGGTGAATGTATTGGCCCCTTTGCCGGATGTGGCGATCACTTGGATCGATACCGGACCCGAACGGTTTCCGGAGACCATGCCGGAAAACGTCACGGCTGTTCCCGCAGCGGATCCCGCGATTTTGGTTCCCCACGCGCCGAACCATGCCGAACATCTTGTTTTGACCTATTCCCATGCACTTGATCTGGAACTGTGTCACGCATTGCTGTCGCATGACTTCGGATTTGCCGGTGTGATCGGATCAAAGACAAAATGGGCGCGTTTCCGAAGCCGCTTGGCGGCGTTGGGACATACGGACGCGCAAATTGCGCGCATCACCTGCCCGATCGGGCAAAAGGCGCTAGGCAAACACCCCCAAGCCATTGCCGTGGGGGTAGCTACCGCGCTACTAGAAGAAAAAGTTCAAAAGAACCAACAGGAAGACAGGGTGGCATGACAGAACCGTTGCTGAAAATTGCAGGGCTGACCAAGGCCTATCCGGGGGTTGTCGCCAATGACAACGTCTCGTTCAAAATCGCACCTGGCGAGGTGCACGCCCTTCTGGGTGAAAACGGCGCGGGGAAATCCACGCTGGTGAAAATGATCTACGGGCTGGTAAAGCCTGACAGCGGGCAGATGGAAATGCATGGCATCCCGTTTGCGCCGGAAAATCCATCGGCGGCACGTCAATTGGGCGTCGCGATGGTGTTCCAGCATTTTTCGCTGTTTGACGCATTGAGTGTGGCGGAAAACATCGCATTGGGCATGGAAAATCCGCCAAGCCCAAGCGAACTTTCCAGCCGGATCCGTCAGGTCTCGGAAGAATATGGTTTACCCCTGCAACCACACCAGACGGTCGGAGACCTGTCTGCAGGCGAGCGCCAGCGGGTCGAGATTATCCGCTGTCTTCTTCAGAACCCGAAACTGCTGATTATGGACGAACCGACCAGCGTTCTGACCCCGCAAGAAGTGGACATTCTGTTCAAGACCCTGCGGCAACTGTCGGAAGAGGGCACCTCGATCCTTTATATCAGCCACAAGCTTGAGGAAATCCGCGCGCTTTGCGATCACGCAACCATTTTGCGCTTGGGCAAGAATGTTGGCGAGTGCATTCCCTCGGAAACCTCGGCACGGGATATGGCCGAGATGATGGTGGGCACAGTCCTGCACACGCCGGAACGGAAAGACGATTTAACCGGCGATGTGGTTCTGGAATTGACCAACCTTTCGGCGAAGTCACCCAACCAGTTTGGGACGTCGTTGAAAGACATAAGCTTTTCGGTGCGTGCAGGTGAGGTATTGGGCATCGGCGGCGTCGCAGGAAACGGCCAGGATGAATTGCTTGCCGCGATCTCGGGTGAAATGTCGGTTGCACCGGAGGCAATGAAATTCCGAGGCAATCCGGTCGGACATTTGGGGCCAAATGCACGGCGAAGCATCGGCATTTTGGCGGCACCCGAGGAACGACTGGGCCATGCGGCTGCCCCTGCGATGAGCCTGACCGAGAACGCCCTGCTTTCGGGAGCAATCCGGGAAGGACTTCTGAGCAACGGATTTATCAATTGGGGCGGTGCACGTGAGTTCGCCGCAAATATCATCAAACAGTTTGATGTGCGCACGCCAAGCACCGAAACCGCAGCACAGGCGCTTTCGGGCGGCAACCTGCAAAAATTCGTTATCGGGCGGGAAATTATGCAGCGCCCCGAAGTTTTGATTGTGAACCAGCCAACTTGGGGCGTGGACGCCTCGGCGGCGGCGGCGATCCGACAGGCATTGCTTGACCTAGCGGCCGGTGGTGCGGCTGTGGTGGTGATCTCTCAGGATCTCGACGAGTTGATGGAAATCTCGAACCGCTTTGCAGCCCTGAACGAAGGGCGGCTGTCGGATATCCGCTCGACCGTCGGCCTGACCGTGGACGAGATTGGATTGATGATGGGTGGTGCCCACGGAATGGAGGTGGCCCATGCCCATCATGCATAAGGCTTTGGCGATCAGTCAGGTAATTTTGAGTATTTGGACCAAGAAGAAGGAGGGGGTGATATGATCAAACTGGAAAAGCGCCCACAGCCTTCGAAGGCGTGGACATATCTAACACCAATTGTCGCGGTGATTGCCACGATGATTGCTGGCGGGCTTTTGTTTGCCGTTCTGGGCAAACCCCCACTTGAGGCGATCCGCACGATTTTCTGGGATCCTATTTTCGGACCATTTGCGTCTTATTCCTTGCCGCAGCTTCTGATCAAGGCTGGGCCGCTGATCTTGATCGCGACAGGTCTGGCTTTGGGCTTTCGCGCGGGCATCTGGAACATCGGGGCCGAGGGACAGTATATCGTCGGCGCGATTTGCGGGGCCGGTGCGGCGCTGGCGTTTTATCCGCTGGATGCGTGGTTCATTTTCCCGCTGATGATCGTCTGCGGCGCATTGGGAGGGTTCTTGTGGGCCATGATCCCTGCGTTTCTGAAGGTGCGTTTCGGCACCAACGAAATCCTTGTGTCGCTGATGCTGGTCTATGTGGCCGAGCAATTGCTGGCGGCGATGTCCTTGGGGCTATTGAAAAACCCTGATGGGTATGGCTTTCCGGGATCGCGGAACCTGCAACAATATGAGGCCGCGCATAACATCGAGATCATTGCCGGCACCGGTATGCACTTTGGCGTTCTTGCAGCCTTTATCGCGGTGATTGCCGCATATGTACTTCTGGTGCGCCATATTCTGGGCTTTCAGATCCGCCTGACCGGCGAAGCGCCCCGAGCGGCGGCCTTTGCGGGGGTGCGGACAACCCGTTTGATCGTGATCTGTCTGGGGCTTTCGGGCGCGCTGGCAGGGCTTGCGGGCATGTTCGAAGTGTCCGGCCCGTCGGGTCAGATCAGCATCGACTTCAACGTAGGTTATGGGTTTACTGCCATCATCGTGGCCTTTCTAGGCCGCCTGCATCCGATCGGCATCCTGCTGGCGGGTCTGCTCATGGCGCTGACCTATATCGGCGGCGAACTGGCACAGCTGTCGCTGGGTCTGCCGGCATCCGCCATTCAGGTCTTTCAGGGGATGCTGTTGTTCTTCCTGCTGGCCGTTGATGTTCTGACCAATTTCCGCATCCGCTTCGGACAGAAGGAGGCCGTGTAATGGACCTTTCCGCAATCAACCCCGTCCTTCTGATCGCCTCGCTTATGGTGGCGGCAACCCCGATTATG
>CAYVRN010000022.1:0-17913 GCA_964453855.1 uncultured Rhodobacterales bacterium | reverse complement strand
ATGGGACAAAGCTATGTGGGCATCAAACCGCCACGTACGCCCGATGTGAATTTCGGCATCCTAAGCGACATTCCCGTGATCGGCCCGATCATCTTCGGGCATGACCTGATCGTCTATCTGGGCATTGCCATTGTTGCAGGCGTCTGGGCGTTTCTGAAATACACCCGTGCCGGACTGATCCTGCGGGCCGTAGGTGAAAACCACGGCGCGGCCCATGCTTTGGGCTACAAGGTTGTGCGCGTGCGCATCATGGCGATCATGTTCGGCGGCGCCTGTGCCGGACTGGGCGGCGCCTTTGTAAGCCTGATCCGCGTCCCGCAATGGACCGAAGGCATGACTGCAGGTGCGGGTTGGATCGCGCTGGCGCTGGTGGTGTTCGCCAGCTGGAAGCCGTGGCGGGTGCTACTGGGTGCCTATTTGTTCGGCGGTGTCACCGTTTTACAGCTGAATTTGCAGGCCGCGGGTCTGGCAATTCCAGTCGAGTACTTGTCCATGTCACCATATCTGATAACCATTCTGGTGCTGGTCATCATGTCGGCCGACCGCAGCCGGGCTCCGGCGGCGCTTGGGCGCATATTCCATGCCTCGAACTAGAGGCCAATATTAACTGAAACCTGGGGAGATTTCCTGAAATGAAACTGACCAAACTACTTGCAAGCGCAGCTGTTGCGCTGGGCATGGCCACAGCGGCCCATGCTGCTGACACCAAAGTCGGCTTTATCTACGTCGGACCTGTCGGCGACGGCGGCTGGACATATGAGCACGATCAGGGCCGTAAGGCTGTTGAGGCGGCGTTCGGTGACGCGGTTGAAACCATGTATCAGGAAAACGTACCTGAAGGTGCAGACGCCGAACGTGCGATCACCCAGATGGCGCTTCAGGGTGCTGACCTGATCTTCACCACCTCGTTCGGTTACATGGATCCGACCATCAATGTTGCAGCGAAATTCCCGAACGTGAAGTTCGAGCACGCAACCGGCTACAAGCAAGCCGATAACGTCTCGGTCTATTCGGCACGCTTCTACGAAGGCCGCGCCGTTCAGGGCACGATTGCTGGTCACATGACCAAGTCGAACATCGTGGGCTACATCGGCTCGTTCCCGATCCCGGAAGTGATCCGTGGCATCAACTCGGCGTTCATCCACGCACGTAAGGTGAACCCTGACGTCCAGTTCAAAATCGTTTGGGCCTACACCTGGTTCGATCCGGCGAAAGAAGCTGACGCCGCCAAGGTTCTGATCGAACAGGGCGCTGACGTGATCCTGCAGCACACCGACTCGACCGCGCCTCAGGCAGCAGCCGAAGCGGCCGGCAACGTCATCACCTTCGGTCAGGCGTCGGATATGGCCGAGTTCGGCCCGATGCCGCGCGTAAGCTCGATCATCGACAACTGGGGTCCCTACTATGTAGCGCGTACTCAGGCGGTCATGGACGGCACCTGGACCAGCGTCAGCACCTGGGACGGAATCGGCGCAGGCATGGTTGGCATCGGCGAAATCTCGGACGCCGTTCCGGCCGAAGTCAAAGCCGAAGCACTGGCTCTGAAAGCAGCTTTGGCAGACGGTTCGTACCATGCATTCACCGGACCGCTGAACAAGCAAGACGGCTCGGCATGGCTGGCTGAAGGCGAAACCGCAGACGACGGTACGCTGGCTGGCATGAACTTCTATGTCGAAGGCATCGAAGGCACCATCCCGCAGTAAGCCGGATATCGATCTATCGGAAAGGGCAGGCCACGCGCCTGCCCTTTTTCATTTCATCTTGCTAAAAATACTCTGGGGTGAATTGCCCGCAGGACAAGAGGGGCAAAGCCCCTGCCCCATGTCGTTTTCGGGCTAGGCAAAGTCCCCTTGTCCCCATACCGTCCACGCATGACCACCATCCTAGACAGCCGCTATTCATGGGTCCGCCTTGGGATCACCCTGCTGATTGCTACAGTGGGCAATATCGGCATGTGGGCAGCGATTGTGGTGATACCGGATATGCAGGCCGAGTTTGGATTGGACCGCGCCGATAGTACCTATCCCTATACACTGACCATGATCGGCTTTGCCCTGGGCAATTACTATATCGGCCGTGCTGTGGACCGGTTCGGGATTACGCCATCGCTTATCGCGGCAGTCGTCAGTGTTTCGATGGGCTTTGTTGCCTCGGCAATGACCGGATCATTCTTTATCCTGTCGGCTGTTCACCTGATCATAGGTTTTGGAACAGCCGCCTGTTTTGGCCCTTTGATTTCCGATGTGTCCCAATGGTTCCTGTCACGCAGGGGGATTGCGGTCGCCATCGCAGCCAGCGGAAATTACCTTGCGGGCGCCATCTGGCCCTTGGCCCTAAGCGGCGTGATAGAGGATCATGGCTGGCGCGGCGTTTACTGGTCTTTGGCGATTTTGGTGACGGGCATTGTGGTACCCTTAACCTTGCTTCTACTGAAAAAGGTTCCCGAAGATGTCACCGCTCATGTCGCCGCTGCGGCCCAATCGCGTGCGCAAAGCACAGGCTTTTCGCCGCGCACACTGATGTGGCTTCTGGGAATAGCCGGTATCGGCTGTTGTGTGGCGATGTCGATGCCTCAGGTGCATATCGTCGCCTATTGTGCTGATCTTGGTTATGGCCCAGCGGTCGGGGCGGAAATGCTGTCTTTGATGTTACTCGGCGGCGTTGCTTCGCGTCTGATCTCGGGCATGTTGGCGGACAAGCTGGGCGGCGTGGCGACCCTTATGATCGGCTCAACGCTGCAATGCATCGCGCTGTTTTTGTATCTGCCGTTCGATGGCTTGGTGCCTCTTTATGTGGTCAGCACAATCTTTGGCCTTAGTCAGGGCGGCATCGTGCCCAGTTACGCGATCATTGTCCGCGAATACCTGCCCCCGAAAGAGGCCGGTGCCCGCGTGGGCTTTGTGATGATGGCCACGATCGTTGGCATGGCTCTTGGAGGCTGGATGTCCGGGTGGATTTACGACGTCACCGGCAGCTATACATGGGCCTTCCTGAACGGCATCGGCTGGAACTTCCTGAACATCGCCATCATCGCTATCATCGTTTTGAAAGGACGTTCGGGAAAGGCTGGCGCCAGCCCATTGGCCGCTTGAGCTTACCCGTGCACCGTGGCACCTTCGCCCAATGACACGCACTTTGACATCCCAGAACGGAACCCCCATCAGCCGTTTGGCCTTTGGCTGCATGCAATTCGGCGGAACCGCCGATTTCGGCGCGGCACAAGAGATGTTCGCCGCCAGCCGCGCGGCAGGCATCAATCATTTCGACACGGCCGTCGGATATAACGACGGACGCGCAGACGACATACTGGGCAAGCTAATCACAGAAGACCGCGAAAGCCTGATTATCGCAACCAAGGTCGGCTATCACGGAGGGGCTGGGCGAAAAAATATTCTGACCCAATTCGACCAGACCCGCAGCCGATTGGCGCTGGATTTTGTGGACGTACTTTATCTGCACCGGTTTGACCCCGACACAAGCTTGGCCGAAACCATAGATACCTTTGTCGAGCTTCAGGAAAGCGGCGTGATCCGCTATATCGGACTGTCGAATTTCGCCGCATGGCAGGTCATGAAGGCGCAAATGGCGGCGTCCGTTCTGGGCACGCGGATCGACATTTTTCAGCCAATGTACAGTCTTGTCAAACGTCAGGCAGAGGTCGAGATCCTGCCGATGTGTGCCGATCAGAGCATCGCGGTTGCGTCGTATTCCCCTTTGGGTGGCGGGCTTTTGACCGGCAAATACGCCAACGGTAAAAGCCAGGGGCGACTGATCACCGATGAACGCTACGCCGAGCGGTATGCCGTGAACTGGATGCACGGAACGGCGGAAGATATGGTCGAATTGGCCCATGATTTCGGAACGGAACCGGCGACGCTTGCTGTGGCCTGGGCGATGCATCACCCAACGCAGCCGATGCCGATCATTTCGGCGCGGAATGTGGATCAGCTTCGCCCGTCTCTAGACGCGCTGACCTTCAAGATGACGCCGGAAATTCGCAATCGGGTCAGCATGATGTCGGTTCATCCCACACCGGCAACAGACAGGCTTGAGGAACTATGAGCGACATTCTGATCATCGGCGGCGGGATTGCGGGCATTTTCGCAGGCGCACGGCTGGCCCCCCATGCAAACGTGACCGTTCTGGAAGCCGAAGATGCCTTGGCGTATCACGCCTCTGGCCGGTCGGCGGCGCTTTATGAAGCGAACTACGGCAAGCCTTCGACCGTTGCTCTGGCCCGCGCCAGTGGGGACTTTTTCTTCAATCAGACGGATTATCTAACCCCGCGCGGATTTCTGGTGGTCGCCAAACCCGGGGAAGAGGCGGCTTTGGCTGCCGACATGGAAGCGATGCACCTTGATCCGATCTCGGTAGAACAGGCTTTGGCGAAAGTCCCAATCCTGAACCCTGACGCCGTCGTCGGTGCGGGCTATCATGCCGAAGCGTGGGATATCGACACCGATCTGATGGTTCAGGACTTCGCCAAAACGATCCGTGCCAACGGCGGGCAGATCGTAACGGGGGCCAAAGTCACGGCGATCACACGGGATCGCGGGTGGCACGTAGTAACCCCGAAGGGATCATTCCAAGCCGACATTCTGATCAACGCCGCGGGGGCATGGGTTGATGATATCGCCACCTTGGCAGGGATCACCCCCATCGGTTTCACCCCCAACCGCCGCTCGATGGCACGCATACCGGCACCCGACGGGCATGATGTGTCAGACTGGCCGATGTTCTTTGGCGTTGGCGAAAGCTGGTACGCCAAACCCGACGCAGGATCGCTGCTGGTGTCGCCAGCCGAAGAGCATCCGACCACGCCCCACGACGCTTGGGCCGACGACATGGTACTGGCCGAAGGCATCGCCAAGTATCAAGAGGCCGTCATACCCGAGGTCACCCGCATTCAAGCAAACTGGGCAGGATTGCGGACGTTTTCGCCTGACCGCCAGCTTGTCATCGGACGTGATCCCAAGCAGCCAGCGTTTTTCTGGTTGGGCGGACAAGGTGGCTATGGCTTTTTCACCTCGCCCGCTGCCAGCCAACTTGCTGCCGACCTGATCCTGGGGCGCACGCCCGATCTTGACGCGTCCCTTGTTGCGCAATTGTCGCCTGAAAGGTTTGCCTCATGAAACCCGACCTACCCAGCACTGCCAATACCGCCGACGCGGGCGATGATGGCCGCCTGTTTGCGCCCTCATCGCCACGGATCAAGGGACCAATTCTTGACTTGCTGAAAGCAAGGCTGGGCGACAGCGGGCGCTTTTTGGAAATTGCCTCGGGCACCGGGGAAAATATCGTTCACTATGCGGCCAGCATGCCCGGTTGGCGGTTTCAGCCGACAGACGTTGACCCCGAGCGAATTGCATCCATCTCGGCTTGGATCGCCCATGAAGGTGTGGAAAATGTTGCCGCCCCTGCCCCTTTGGATGCCGCGGTTGAAGGCTGGGGAAAAACGGTCGAGGTGGATGCGATCCATATCGGCAACCTGTTCCACCTGATTAGCGAACACCAAACCCGCGCGATCTTGCAGGAGTGTTCTAATGCATTAGCGCCAAACGGCAAATTGATCATATATGGCCCCTTCATGCGCGCGGGCGAGCTGACCAGCGAAGGCGATCAGCGGTTTCACGAAAGCCTGTCAGCGCACAACCCCGAAATCGGCTACAAAGACGACTTCGACATGCTCGATTGGATCTCCGAAACTGGTCTGGAACCGGCCGAGGTTATCGAAATGCCTGCCAACAATCTTTGTTTGCTTGCCGTTAAGTCATACTGATCAGGATCAAAGAACCCATTCAGAATTCTGCGTATGACCCGCGCGACACAATTCAAAAGAATGGAACCAAGATGAGCTGGGACGACAAACTGAAAGCCACCCAAAATCAGCTTCGCAACCTGAACAAAGCCAATCCAGCCGCCACAAAAGGATTCGGAGAACTAAGCAAAGGCGTCAAGGAAAGCGACGGGCCGATTGACTTTAAAACCAAGGAATACGTGGCCCTTGGTATCGCCGTGGCGCAGGGATGTGAATCCTGCATTGTCCTGCACATCAAAGCACTGGTCCGCACCGGAGCCACCCGCGAAGAGGTCGCGGATGTGCTGGGCATGACCATCCAGATGGGCGGCGGACCTGCTATGATGTATGCCGCCAAAGCGCTGGAGTGCTACGACGAGTTCTGTGACTAGTCCAAGCGCTTTACTTGCCTTGTGCCGCCATCACACAAAGCATCTCGAACATGATGGATACCCCAAGATAGGCGGTATTGCCGCTTTGATCAAAAGGCGGCGATACCTCGACCATATCTGCGCCCACGATCTTGACCCCTTGCAGAAGGCGGGCCACTTCCAGCGCCTGCCAGCTGTTGGGGCCACCCACCTCGGGCGTGCCAGTGCCGGGCGCAAATGCGGGGTCCACAAAATCAATGTCATAAGACACATAAGTGTCCCCTGCCCCGGCGATTTCGCGCGCCTCGGACATGACGTCTTCGGTGCCTCGGGCGTGGAACTCTTCAATCGGGATCACCCGAATACCCACTGCGTCGGCAAAATCGCGGTCCTCGGTGTCATAGGCCGTGCCGCGAATCCCGATCATGCAGACGCGCTTGGGGTCTAAAAGCCCCTCTTCAACCGCACGGCGGAACGGTGTGCCGTGGGTGTACATCGTTCCATCGAAATAGGAATGAAACAGGTCTGTGTGACTGTCGAAGTGTATCATCCCGACAGTAGCCTTTTTCGCAACCGACCTTAGGATCGGCAGGGTCGACAGGTGATCGCCCCCAGCTGTCAGGGGAATGATCCCCGCCTCCAGCACCTTGTCATAAAAGGCCGTGATGCGCTTCATGCTGTCCTGAATGTCCGCAGGGTTGGGGCCCACGTCGCCCAGATCGGCACAATTCACCAGTTCAAACGGGCGCACACCGGTAATTCCGTTGCCTGCGCGGATCATCGTGGACATATCGCGCAACTGGCGCGGCCCGTGCCGCGGACCGGGGCGGTTGGTGGTGCCGCTGTCCCATGGCACGCCGATCAGCCCGATATCCACCGCAGTCAGATCAGCGTGATCCAGCGGAATATATGGCAGGCGCATAAACGTCGGCACGCCGGCAAAGCGCGGTAAATCAAAACCCGAAATCGGTTGAAAGCGTGGATCGGCCATGGGAACCCTCGTATCGTTGCGCCACAACAAAAGGCTATTGTCGCACCTGATGCAAGGGGTCGATGTCAGTCCAGCAACGTCCAGCTATCCGCCCCGTCAAAATGGCGGATACGCAACGGCTTTAAATCCTCAGGCGCGCACATCTTGGCGTTCACGGCAAACTTGTCATCAAGCAGACTGGCCCAATGGGTCGTACATCCACAGGTTTTGCAGGAATGAAAGGCCAGATCCTTGTCTCCCCATGCATAAGCGATTGTGCTTCCCTCGGGCGCGTTCAACGTGATCGGAACCTTGTCTGAATAGACCCACCAAGCAGCAACCCGGCGGCAGACCGAGCAATTACACTCAAGCAAAAACTCGGGCGCTTCCCCGATTTCGAACGTCACAGCCCCGCAATGGCAACTCCCCTTCATCCAATCGCTCCTTCATCTTAGCAAAAGTACTTAAAAGCAAAGGGGGGCCAAGGCCCCCCTTATATCTTAGCCATCCACGCGAATGACTTCGTTTTTCGGATCATACGGGCTGTCCGGCTGGATTTCCGCATCCCAAAGCTGATCCAGCATCTTGACCTTGATCTTGGCGCCGACAACCGCGTGCTCGGGCTTTACATAGCCCATGCCGATCTGCTTGCCGAAGGCCACCGAATAACCGCCCGATGTCAAACGACCAATGCGGGTGCCGTCTTCAGCATAAAGAACCTCGCGGCCCCAAGGATCGGCGTCGTCAGGTCCATCGATCAGCACGGTGACGCATTTCGAACGGATGCCTTTGGCTTCCAATTCGGCCTTGCCGTTGAACTCTTTCGACAGGTCTACAAACCGCGGTAGATCAGCTTCCAACGGAGTCGCATCGCGGCCCAGTTCGTTGCCGAAGGCGCGATAGGATTTCTCCTGACGCAGCCAGTTCTGCGCACGCGCACCAACCAGCTTCATGCCATGCTTTTCACCAGCTTTCATCAGCTGATCCCACAGGTAGTTCTGCATCTCAATCGGGTGATGCAGTTCCCAACCCAACTCGCCGGTATAGGCCACGCGGATCGCATTGACAGGGCACATGCCCAGTTCGATCTGCTTGGCCGACAGCCACGGGAAGCGCTTGTTCGACAGGGCGGTATCCGGATCGGCATCGACGATCAGCTCTTTCAGAACATCACGCGATTTCGGTCCGGCGATGGCAAAGACGCCCCACTGGGTGGTGACATCCTGAATTTCGATATAACCGAATTCATCCATCTTGTCCTCGGCCGCTTTACGCAGGAAGTCGGCATCATACTCGGTCCAAGCACCGGCAGAAACAAGGTAGTAGTTATTCTCGCCATTGCGGACGATGGTGTATTCGGTGCGGGTAGTGCCTGCTGCTGTCAGCGCATAGGTCAGGTTGATACGCCCCACCTTTGGCAGTTTGTTGCAGGTGAACCAGTCAAGAAACTGGGTCGCGCCCGGTCCTTTGACGACGTGTTTGGTAAAGGCCGTCGCGTCGATCAGGCCAACACCGTTGCGCACAGCTTCGGCTTCGGCCTTTGCGTATTCCCACCAGCCGCCACGGCGGAAGCTGCGGCTGTCATGGTCGAAGGTTTCAGGCGCATCCAGTGGGCCGTAATAGTTCGGCCGTTCCCAACCATTGACCCAACCGAACTGAGCGCCCAGCGCCTTTTGGCGATCATAGGCCGGAGCGGTGCGCAATGGACGGCAGGCGGCGCGCTCTTCGTCGGGGTGGTGCAGGATATAGACGTGCTCGTAGCATTCTTCGTTTTTGCGCGCAGCAAACTCGGTGGTCATCCAGTTCTGGCTGTAGCGTTTCGGATCGAGCGACGCCATGTCGATCTCGGCCTCGCCATCGACCATCATCTGCGCCAGATAGTATCCGGTGCCACCTGCGGCGGTGATGCCGAAGCTGAAGCCTTCGGCCAACCACATGTTGCGCAGGCCCGGTGCCGGACCGACCAGCGGGTTGCCGTCTGGGGTGTAGCAGATCGGACCGTTGAAATCGTCTTTCAGGCCTGATTCAGCACATGACGGAACGCGCTCGGTCATTTTCATGTATTGCTCGGCGATCCGGTCCAGATCCAACGGGAACAGGTCGGCGCGGAAGCTGTCTGGCACACCATGCTCAAAGCGCGCGGGTGCGCCGTGTTCGTAAATGCCCAAGATCCAGCCGCCACGCTCTTCACGTGCGTACGACTGCGCGTCGGCGTCCCGCACAACGGGGTGCTCTGGGTTACCGGCTTCGCGGTATTTCACCAGCTCAGGATCGGTATCCATCACGATAAAGGTGTGCTCGACGGGAATGGCAGGCATCTTGATGCCTAGCATTTTCGCCGTGCGCTGCGCGTGGTTACCCGATGCAGTGACAACATGCTCGGCGGTGATGACGATCTGTTCTTCGGACGGCACCAAGTTACCGCCTTTTTCGACCATCTTGGTGCAGGTAACTTCCCACGCTTCGCCGTTCCAATGGAACGCATCCGCCTGCCATTTACGTTCGATCATCACGCCACGCTGACGGGCGCCTTTGGCCATCGCCTGTGTCACGTCGGCGGGGTTAATGTAGCCGTCTTCGGTGTGATAGATCGCCCCCTTCAGGTCGGAGGTTTCGATCAGTGGCCAACGCTCTTTAATCTGATCAGGGGTTAGCCACTCATAGGCAACACCACAGGTTTCGGCGGTCGAGGCATAGACCATGTATTCGTCCATGCGCTCTTGCGTCTGTGCCATCCGCAAGTTGCCAACAACGGCAAAGCCTGCATTAAGGCCGGTTTCTTCTTCAAGCGTTTTGTAAAAGTCGACCGAATACTGGTGGATGTGGGTCGTCGCGTAGCTCATGTTGAAGAGCGGTAGCAAACCCGCTGCGTGCCACGTCGAGCCCGATGTCAGCTCGTCCCGCTCAAGAAGCATCACATCTTCCCAGCCCGCCTTGGCCAGATGGTAAGCAATCGAGGTTCCGACGGCACCGCCGCCAACGACCAGAGCTTTAACATTCGTCTTCATAGTGACCGAATCCCTTTATACGTTTGCCGCGAATATGCCCGTGTCGTCAAAATGACGTGCGGTCCATCCGACATAAGTTAGCGCGAAACCGACCTTGCCCTGTTGTCGTGTCTTCGCCGTCGCAGTATCACTGGCGCAATCGTCACAAGGAAACGGGCTGAAATGCAAGTCTGTCAGACTATTGCAAGCATCCGCGCAGAGGTTGCCGGATATCGTCAAGCGGGCGAAACTGTCGCTCTTGTCCCAACAATGGGGTTTCTTCACGAAGGTCACATGACCCTTGTCCGTAAAGCGCGGGCGTGCGGGGACCGCATCGTGGTCTGGATATTCGTCAATCCCACCCAGTTTGAAAAAGCCGACGATCTGGCGGCTTATCCCCGAGATCTTGACCGCGATCTGGCTATGCTACGGGCCGAGGGTGTAGATGCTGTCTTTACCCCCGAAGCGCACGAGATCTATCCGGAAGGTGCCGAAACCATTGTCGAAACCACCCGCATGGCCAACATGCTGCACGGGTTGGTTCGACCAGGGCATTTCCGTGGAGTGACCACCGTGGTCACCAAGTTTTTCAATATCATCCAACCCGATTTCGCCATGTTCGGCGAAAAGGACTACCAGCAATTGCAGGTGATCAAACGCATGGTGCGTGATCTGCATATGCCGATTGAGATTGTTGGCGTTCCGACTGTCCGCGAGGCCGACGGGTTGGCCATGTCGTCGCGCAATGTGCGACTGGATGCAGATCACCGACAAGCGGCCTTGGTGTTAAGCCGCGCGCTGGATCATGCCGATGCCATCGCCCAGTCCTGCCCGACAGTGACCGAGCTGCAAAATCAGATCGCCAGCCTTATTTCGTCCGAGCCTCGCGCCACGCTTGAAGGCTGCGATATCGTACAGGCGGAAAGCCTTGCAGAGATCGACGGGCCTATCTCGGGTCCAACCGCAATAATGCTCTCGGTGCAGGTCGGACCTGTGCTACTTATTGACCAACGCGTCATCACGCCCTGAAGGAGACTATCCATGAGCGTCCCCACCAAAACCCGCCGCATCACCGTGCCAGAGCTACGCGCCCGCAAAGGCGGCGAGCCGATTGTTTCGCTGACCAGCTACCACGCGCACACAGCCGCAGTGGTCGACAAATTCGCGGATTTCATTCTGGTTGGCGATAGTTTGGGCATGGTCATGCACGGCATGGAAAGCACCATCGGTGTGTCGCTTGAGTTGATGATCATGCACGGCAAGGCCGTGGTGCGCGGCACAAAACGCGCGCTTGTTGTCGTGGACATGCCTTTTGGAAGCTACGAGGAAAGCCCCGAACAGGCCTTTCGCAACGCCGCCAAGATCATGATGGACACCCAATGCCAAGCCGTGAAGCTGGAAGGCGGTGCCCGCATGGCCGAAACCATCCGCTTCCTGACCGAACGTGGCATTCCGGTGATGGGCCACGTCGGGCTGACTCCGCAGGCAACAAACGCTATGGGCGGCTTCAAGACTCAAGGCCGCGAGGAAGACAGCTGGCAGATGCATATTGACGACGCCAAAGCGGTCGCCGAAGCCGGTGCCTTTGCTGTTGTGGTCGAAGGGGTCGTAGAACCGTTGGCCGTCAAAATCACCGAATCTATTGATGCTCCGACCATCGGAATTGGCGCGTCGAACAAATGTGACGGACAGATTCTGGTGCTGGAAGATATGCTGGGCCTGAACCCATGGACCCCAAAATTCGTCAAAGTTTACGGCAATCTGGGAGGCATGATCGAAAGGGCAGTCGAAGAGTATGCGACAGAAGTCAAATCCCGAGCCTTCCCAGGAGAAGATCAAGTTTATCGCTAATTTTTCGCGGGGCAGAATAAAGTTATTTCTGCCCCTACTTTTTTGCTTTCAGGGTCTTGCGGACTCGAAGGCACTTGCGTAATACGCACGTCACCGTTGGGGTGTAGCCAAGTGGTAAGGCAACGGTTTTTGGTACCGCGTACCGTAGGTTCGAATCCTACCACCCCAGCCACTTTTCTCTGAAATTGAAATAACATCCAAATCTTCGGCCCGTTGTATTTGGCCACGCCCATTGCGGCCGAACTACCTGTCACGGGTCACCGCCATTTTCTGACGCAGATCTAATTACTTAGGACGCTCCCTCATGGCTAAAATGTCAGAGTTTTGCGTCGTACAGCGAAATGTTCGCAAAATAATATTCAGGCCGGGTGACTTTCATGGATGCAATGCGTTTTTCTCAATTACCGGCTTTCAAGCTGCTCACTGACATTGTTGCGCTCTCTGTATTTAGTGCAGGCGTTGGCTTTTCTATATACTTCGGCACCTTTGGCATGACATGGCCAATGCTGGCTGCTGTATTGGGTGGCTCGGCCATGGCGTTGGTTTTGTTATTTCGCAAAGCGCTGGGAACCGAGCGGGTGTTGTATCTGTCCCTGATCCTTGGCTGGTTTACGCCCCTCTCTATTTCTTTTTTTGTTGGCGGCATTCACTCTGTTGTGGCCCTCGGCCCCTTGACTGGCCTGATGCTTGGGGCGGCAACGGTCGGCTGGAGGAAAATGCTGCCCTTCAGTGTTATTCACATCATTGCCGTTTTTTATATGTGGGTTCAGAAAGACTGGATCGCACAACTCAACGTCATACCGGATGCTGCGACGCACGACTTTAACCAGCTTGTCGGAGCAGTTTTTTTGATAAGCATTGCGACCATTTCGGGGTGGCTCAACTCGATGCTCAATTGTTCTCTGGATGAAGAGCGCAACAAAGAGCGTCTTGAGGTGGATAAGATCCGGCACGCGCACCAAGAAAAAGAAAGAAACGAGCAGGAAAAGAAACTGCAGCAGGCTCAGAAAGCGATTGAACGGGCTGCCGCAATTGAGGCCAAAGTGACGACCATGACCAGCATTTTCTTAAAGCACCGCACTGTCATGGAAGAGCTGGATGGTTACATCCATCAGATGTCGCAACGCACGCAAGACACCAAAGTCATCGCGGAAAAGGTCAAGGCATCTGCAGCCAAAGGCCGAAGCATGGGCGCTGATTTGAAAAAGTCGCTGGATCAAATTTCCCAAGCAGGCAGCAAAATTGCAGATTCAAGCAAATCCATCAACGATATCTCGTTCCAAACCAACCTTTTGTCTTTGAATGCAATGGTTGAAGCTGCACGGGCGGGTCAGGCCGGAAAAGGATTTTCCGTGGTGGCGTCTGAGGTTCAGTCTCTTGCAGGGCGGGCGGCACAGGCGGCCGACGAAATTGCCAAGGTTAAAACGCGCAATGATGAATTCATCAAATCTGGAATTGCTACGTCTGCCGACACAGAGACCGCCTTGGCCGAAATCAATCAACGCGTGCTGGAAGCAACGCAGGAAATTGATCAATTGTCAGAGCTGGTTTCCAAGCAATCGAATGCAGCCCGATTTGTAAATGTCACGCTAGAGGACATCAGAAACGAGGTTCAAAGCCTTGTGGACACCCTGTCAGACGACCGATTACAAAACACCCGCAAGCTTCTCCTTGTTGCAGAATAAGGCCGCCGCGCTGGTTTTAGGCGGCTTCGTGGTTCAGGATCGCAGCTTCGGCGTTTGTCAGGTTCCGACGGGCAAAATCACCGTAATATTCCGGTCCATTTCGAAGCTCGGGCATCCAGAACAGAAGGCGTTCGCGGTCTGAGTCGTCTAGCGTGCTAAGGGATGCGCTTGCAGGGTGGAAGCTTTCGGTTTCTACGTTGTTGGCCCAAACGACCTCATGCTGGGGCAACAAGACGTGGATATAGGTCACCTCTTTCAGGGCATGATCCACGAAGATATCCTTACCATTGACCATTTCCTGCGCCGAGACCAGCACCTCGGGGGTGTTGAACAGCGCCCGCGCCAGCGGCCCCTTGACCAGCATACGGTGCTCGGGCGAGACCAGAAGCTCCTGATCAGGGCGCAATACGCCTAAGGATTCAGAGCGGATACGGATCGGGCGCAAGTGCGGCATGGCGAACAGGCGCGCGCCGGTCATGCGGCGGCGGCCGATCCACTGGACCTCTTGCGGACCGTTGTCTTTGGTCAGAACCAGATCGCCTTCTTGCAAGTGTTCCACTGGGATGCGGCCATCCAGCGTGTCGATGATCGTTCCTGGTGTGAAACAGATAACGCCGCCCGCATCGGTGACTTTGCGTGTCACTTCCCGCTCTTTCAGGGTGTGATGTACGATCCACAGGTCAGTATTTGCAGGGGGAAAACTATCAAGGAACATCAGCAGCCGTGCACCGCTTTCGCCAAGTTCGATGATAGTCACGGTATAGGCCCGCTTGCCGTCGGTTACGACGAAAGCGCTTTCCGTTTCCAACGGATCGCTGTCAACATTCTGGATCGGTTCCGCCATCCCCGATACGGCGGCGCCCACCAACCGACGTACGGCTTTTGCCGCACGCGCGCGCGTGTCTTCCTCGCCGGTCGCACCGGTCAGGTTCAGCACGCCATGCGGTCCATCCACACGTACGGCTTCACCTCGCCAGGACCACACGGATCCCGACATTAATGCCTGCAGAGTCGCGGCCTTTTGACCGTCTACCTCTGTTTGCGACCAGGAGATGACGAACGTGCCTCGAAAGCTCGTTCCCATGCCTGTATGCCTGCCTTTAGTTTTATTTTTATATACTAAAGGCTAGCAGACGTTTTCCATTTTGAGAAGCCCCTGATTCGCACGGGGGTTAAAATTCGAAATTCATACGGATTGAACCCACAACCTGAGGCTCATCCTGCGTGTCGAATTCCTCGCTCAGCCAAGTCATCCCATAGAAAACCGAGTTTCCGGCGTTCTGCCAAACCACCCCGGCCCGCAGCCTTGTTCGGCTGTCCAGCATGTCGGGACCACGATCATCGGGGAAGTAAATAGACTGGCCAATTTGGGTGTAGTCCCCGCCAACGACAAAGCCGTATCCGCTGTTTTGACCGGGACGCACGGCGCTATACCGTTGGCCAGTCACCTGATCACGAACCAACAGGTCGCCCTCAAGCAATCCGCCAAAGTAAACATCAACACCTGACCGGATCAACGTTTCGTCACCGGTGCGCAATTCGGCAAAGGGGCGAAGCTCGGTTTGTCCGTTCAAGCTTAAAGGACGGCCCAATTCGACAACAAGGCCCGGGTGCACCCCATTGCCAATCATATCGTTCAGCGTGCTGTCAGAGGGCACGTCCCGACCAAGCAGGTTATGCACAGCCGTTTGAAACTGTGGTAGACCCGTTTGACGCCCTGTCACAACCAGATCGGCCCCAAGGCTGATTTCGTTTCCGATGTAGTCAAAATGGGTATGGGCGCCCAGAGAATAGGACGTTGAATACAAGCGGTCACCGGGGATCGGGTTTTCAACATCGCCGGGCGCAATGATCCGTGCTTGATACCGGTATTCCAGCAATTCACCGATGGTTTCGGGCGTACTGCCGTCCCAGCCGTAACCAAACACCTGACTTCCAACAAACGAAGCCGTCTGCCAACGATCCCGACGGTCGCCCAGAAAATCGTTGTTCAGCATTTCCCCGTGACCGATTTTGGTCCGGAAGGGCTGACCACTGTTATAGGATTGCTGCGCGGTCACTGCGCTGCCGCTTATAACCGCGGCGACAAGCCCAAGTACGACTGAAATCCGCATACCATTGCCTCAACAAACTGCTTACACGCGCCCTATAACCCCTTCATTAAAAACATGAGGGGTGCTTATACGTTTTGCAAATTTCGGGCCAATAGTGTCGCCAAAGCGACACAACCCACCCGCGATTTCAGTAGCCGGAAAATGTGGCGAGAATGGGGCAGCCGCTTTGGGCTACCCGCACTTGCTATGCCCGCAGCTGGCGCAGGTCATGCATCCTTCGACCATGCGCATGTCGAACTGTCCGCAACTAGGGCAGGCTTTTCCGCGCGGTTTGCTGTCGGCATTCACCACCATCGCCTCGGCTTGTGGGTCGGACTTTAGCCCCTTCCCTTCGCCTTCAAGGAAACCGATGCTGATCAGGTGGCGTTCGATCACACCGCCAATGGCCGCAAGGATCGAGGGGATGTATTTACCTTGCACCCAAGCCCCGCCGCGCGGATCGAACACGGCTTTCAGCTCTTCCACCACAAATGACACATCCCCGCCGCGACGGAACACAGCCGAGATCATGCGGGTCAGTGCGAGTGTCCAGGCATAGTGTTCCATGTTTTTCGAGTTGATGAACACCTCGAACGGACGACGGCGGCCGCCGACAATAATGTCGTTGACGGTCAGGTAAATGGCGTGCTCGCTGTCCGGCCACTTCAACTTATAGGTCGATCCCTCCAGCGATTGCGGGCGGTCCAACGGTTCGGACATATAGATCACGTCGCCATGGGGCTGCATCGGTTCGTCATCATCCTTAGCAACCACTTCAGGCGAAGACTTTTCTTCGCTGACACTTAGGACACTGCCGGTCACATCATTCGGGCGATAGGTGGTGCAGCCCTTACAGCCAGTTTCATAGGCCTGCATGTACACGTCTTTGAACTCGTCAAAGCTGATGTCTTCAGGGCAGTTGATGGTTTTCGAAATCGAACTGTCGATCCACTTCTGTGCGGCCGCCTGCATCTTGACGTGATCAGCGGGCGAAAGCGTTTGCGCGTTGACGAAAAAGTCGGGCAAGGCTTTGTCGCCGAACTTGTCGCGCCACATCTGGACGGCATAATCGACAACCTCTTCCTCGGTGCGCGAGCCGTCTTTTTGCAGAACCTTGCGGGTGTAGGCATAGGCGAACACCGGCTCGATCCCGCTGGATACGTTACCCGCGTACAGACTGATCGTGCCAGTTGGGGCGATCGAAGTTAACAAGGCGTTGCGAATGCCGTGGGTGCGGATCGCATCGCGGACGTCGTCGTCCATCTGCATCATGTTGCCCGACGACAAATACGGCTCGGCATCGAACAGAGGGAACGCGCCCTTTTCTTTCGCCAGTTCGACCGAGGCCAGATACGACGCGCGGGCGATGGCTTTTAGCCATTCTTCGGTCTTGGCAGCGGCTTCTTCCGAGCCGTAGCGCAAGCCGGTCATCAACAGCGCATCGGCCAGACCAGTAACGCCCAACCCGATACGGCGCTTGGCTTGGGCTTCTTGCTCTTGCGCGGGCAGCGGGAACTTCGAGGCGTCGACTACATTGTCCATCATCCGCACAGCGGTGGCGACCAGTTCGGTCAGCGCTTCGGGGTCAAGATCCGCGTCCGCCTCAAACGGATTTTTCACCAGCCGCGCCATGTTGATCGACCCAAGAAGGCACGCGCCATAGGGTGGTAAGGGTTGTTCGCCGCACGGATTGGTCGCGGCTATGGTTTCGCAATAGCCAAGGTTGTTGGCCTCATTGATACGATCAATAAAGATCACACCGGGTTCGGCGTAGTCATAGGTGGACTGCATGATCTTGTTCCACAGATCACGAGCGTTCAGGGTGTGATAGACCTTTCCTCCAAAGGTAAGCTCCCAAGGGCCGTCTGCCTTGACCGCTTCCATGAATTTGTCGGTCACAAGTACGGAAACGTTGAACATCCGTAGACGCGCGGCGTCGGATTTGGCGGTGATGAAATCGAGGATATCGGGGTGGTCGCAACGCATCGTCGCCATCATCGCCCCACGGCGCGAGCCTGCCGACATTATCGTGCGACACATCGCATCCCACACGTCCATGAACGACAGCGGTCCGCTGGCATCTGCCGCCACGCCCAGCACATCGGCGCCTTTCGGGCGGATGGTGCTAAAGTCATAGTGTGTAAACTGAAGAGCAATCC
>CAYVRN010000021.1:30239-39510 GCA_964453855.1 uncultured Rhodobacterales bacterium | reverse complement strand
TCATTTGATTACCAAAGGCGCAGGCGAGCAGGGTAGGGTAGGGGGTACATCAGAGTTCTCGTCCACGGGTATTTCAATGTAACGTGACATCACTGTACTTCACCGCTTAGGCCGCTTCGCGTCGCATCAGAGCCATGATCATCGGTCCGCAAGAGAACTCGCCCAAGGCAGCTTTAGAGCTGAGGCTGCGCAGATAACCGCCCGGAGACTTGATGTCAGAGAAACGCTCTAGCATAGCAACAACAACAACAGCGGCTTCTTCAGGGCCCATTAAGCGTTTGGCTTCCTCCCAAGCAGAGGGGGAGATGCCCATCATCGGTCTTAATAGGTCAGCAACGCGTACCAATTGGTGCCAGTGGCGGATTTTTTCATCAGAGTAGGCAAGATATTCCTTACACACATCCAAAACCATACCCAGTGGGATGTTGGGTAGTCGAGACTCTGGGGGCTGAGCGCTTTCGTCTATCGCATTGGCCTGATCATCGGGTACGACGGCTTCGTCCCGAGCTTTTTCGAAGCTAGGTTCAAAATCATAAGAGTCTGAGTTTGAATTCTGATAGTGCTGCTCAGATATAGACTCATTGGTGCTCATATCTTGTGATTTAGATGGTTCTAATATGTTGCGAGCTGCATTCAGAGCCGTGCTAAGACTGGTTTCGATAGCGACAAGCTCTTCCATGTCCAATTTTCTACGAAGATCACGGGCTGTGAGCGTGGCCAGATCATCAAATGCGTCCCAGACAGAGAGGTCAGGGCGGGTGCCCGCGCCAAAGGCCGCTAGACCGGCCAAATCACGACGCATGAGGCTGACAGTCTCGCGCAGGCGTTTGTAGCGCTCACGGGCCTCTCTGACGGCCTCGGAAGCCTGGCAGATTTCAGCATGGCGGATGACCAGCGGAGTCAGATCAAAGCCGAAGGCAATCTTTTCGTCACCGTAACGGCGGGCGTAGCGCTTGCCATTGGGGCTGTCGCGCCGCACGATCATGCCGGTTTGTACCAGATTGGACAGATGACGGCGCATCGTCGAGTTCGCCATGCCATTCAGACGCTCGCAAATCGCGACGTTCGAGGGATGCACGACTAGATCGGCATCGTTGCCGCCCAAAATGGTGTTGGGATGAAAGCTGACAAGCGCCTGCAAGACCGAAATATCGCGGTCCGAGAGGCCAAAAACCTCGCGCGAGACGCCTAATTCACGCAGGATTTCCCATTTATTAACTCCTGTGGGGGGAAGCTGTTGTTGCGCTTTTGCCTGATGCTTCATGATGGCAGCATCTACCGTTCGCCGAAACGGCGTTACCGGAGTGTAGGTCATATATTGTCACGAAAGACATAGAAAATTCTGCCCGCGAATCACTTTGGACTTGCGAATTCGGGCTCCGGCCACTAGCTTGAGGGTGCTAAAACCAAGTTAGGGTCCTGTGGAGCGTTGTCTTTGCGGGGCCTTTTCTTTTGTCGGCTCGTGCCTCCTTTGTTTGTTCTGCTCTTCCTCAGTCTTCCGAACGCTGAAGCCAGCGCGCGTGAAGGTCGTTCAGGATTTTCTGCGCCTCAATCTCGACCCAGTCGGCAAAGGGACTGTCTTCGAGGGTCAGCGCAATTCCTGTTTTTGTGCGTTTGACTGTGCCCGCCTTACGCCCCGACAAAGACAACGGATAGCTTTTGTGCGGGGTAGGCGAGGGGGCTTTGTTGGTTGGTTTGGGCTTTTCACGGACACCGACGGCTTTGACGACCGCCTCGAAGGCAAGAACCGATACGTCCTGAGGATCGGAGAAGTCTTGGTCCTTGATGCGGGCCACGTCGGCCTTTGTATATACATCTTCGGCGATCTCGATCAGGCGCTCGCGATTGGCACCCGTTTCGTCGATGGCTTTGCCCAAGGCTTCCCAGCGAGGGCGGCCAATACCGTGGGCGGGGCCGATCATGCGGATCAGATCAGCGCCAACCATTTCAACGATCGCTAACGCCATAGACACCGAAGATTTCGTCACGGTCAGGACCTCGGCGATCTGTGTCTGGTTACCGAACCCGTTTGAGATAAGCTCTTGAGCAAAAAGTGCTTTTTCGATGAACGACAGATCGCGGCGGGCCATGTTTTCGGAAATTTGCGCCTGAACTGCCGAATGGTCGTCAAGATTGGCGACCAGAGCGCGGACCTTGGTTACCTTGTCCGAATGACGGATCGCTTCCAGTCGGCGACGGCCGTAGACCAGCAGGTAGCGGTCCGATTGCGTAGGGTGGCGGCGCACCAGAATCGGTACCGTTTGGCCGTTGGCTTCGATCGCGTCCCTGAGATCGACGACATCGCCCGGATCAAGGCGATCTTCGGGGCGGTTGTCGATGATATGGTCGGGGTCAAGCTCCCATACGTGGTGGCTATCGACCGCGTCGCGTGCCGAACGCAGGGCGCGGTTTGACGACATCATCGAACTGGATAGGGCAGGGGAGGCGGCACCCGCTTGCGCGAGGTTATCCAACATGGACAGTCGTTTTTTCTTACCACTGGTCATGAGCGCCCCCATGTTCCTTGAATCAGTTCTGCAATTTCATCGTTTAACGCATTCAGGCTTTCGATGGCCCGATCATAGGTTGTACGGGTAAAGGCGCTGCGCTCGACCTCGTAAAGGGTTTGCTTGGTCAGGCCAGCATCAGAGATGGCCGTGGACTTGAGCATCGGCGCGTTCAACACGCTGTCGCCGTACATAGTGCGCAGGAAGGCGACGATACGGTTCTGTGGGGCGTCTGATGGCTCGTAGCGGGTCAGGACATAACGCATCCAGTCGTGGGACATATCCGCGCCGCTTTCGGCAATCACATCCATCAGGTCGGCGGTCATGCGCAGGAATTGCGACATCGACATCACATCGAGCATCTCGGGGTGGATCGTAACCAGCACGCCCGTCGAAGCGGATAGTGCAGACATGGTGAGGAACCCCAACTGAGGTGGACAGTCGATGACGACCACGTCGTAATCCTGATCAACCTGCGCCAATGCCTCTTTCACACGGAAGAAGAAGAGGCCTGCATTGCCTTGCGCTAACGCGCGGGGGGTATCGTGTTCAAACTCCATCAGTTCCAGGTTACCGGGGATCAGATCGAGGTTCGGAATGTAGGTTTTGCGGATCACCGAGCTGATCGGCTCGGGATCGTCATAGCGAATGGCGTCATAGAGAGTTCCGCCATCCTCTAGATCAAACTCGGGCTGGACGCCGTGCAGGGCAGTCATGGAGGCCTGAGGATCAAGGTCGATGGCCAACACGCGGTAGCCATGCAGAGCCAGATGTTGCGCCAAATGAGCCGAGGTTGTTGTTTTCCCCGAGCCGCCTTTGAAGTTCATCACGCCGATGACTTGCATATGATCGCCATCACGGCGGCCCGGCAGGTAATCTCCGGGCTTACGCGCGGTTTTTTCCAGAAGAACGCGCAGGTCTTGAATGTCTTCGGCTGTGTACTGGCGGCGATTCCCAGGCGTAAGCTCGGGCGAGGGGCCTTTGCCGTCAAGATGCAGCTTGCGCAGATACGAGTCGTTCACGCCTAAAAGCGCTGCGGCTTCGCCCGAGGTAAATTTGCGCATCGCCTTTTGCGCATCCGGCGGGAACAGGCTTTCGCGCTGTGTATGAAGCTGACCCGCCAGCCATTCGGAATGCTGACGGATAACCGCATTTAGATTTTCTTGTACGCCCATCGTCGTATACTGCCCTTGATGCACCGCGTCGTGTTCACGGAAATTGGCGTTTATCGCCTTTATTTCGTGACTATTGTCTCATTCGGCAGATTCGTGCAAGGGTTTTCCGAAATATGGGGGCAATTCTGCATTGGACCACAAGGGGCAGGGGCATGTGACCCGACGGTCTACCTGCCTTTCCACACAGGATCACGCTTTTCAGCAAAGGCACGGGCGCCTTCAAGCTGATCTTCAGAACGGTAAAGCTTTTCGATCGTGGGCAACTGGCTTTTGGTGATCCGGTTCATGCTGTCCTGAAACTTGCTATCTTCGGCGTCGCGGACAACCTCTTTAATCGCCGCATAAACCAGCGGCGGACCCGAGGCGAGCAAACGTGCCAGTTCCCAAGCACGGTCCATCAATTGGTCCGCGGCGACGATTTCGTTCACCAATCCCCAGCGGTTGGCTTCTTCGGCGTCAAACCAACGCCCCGTCAGCAGCAGCTCCATAGCTATGTGATAGGGAATGCGCTTTGGTAGCTTCACGCTGGCTGCATCAGCGACAGTGCCCGACCGAATTTCGGGCAGGGCAAAGGTTGCGTGTTCTGCTGCAAGGATGATGTCTGCCGAGATCGCCAATTCTAGCCCGCCGCCACAGGCGATACCGTTCACGGCAGCGATCACCGGCTTGTTCATGTCCCGCATTTCCTGAAGACCGCCGAAACCACCGACGCCATAGTCTCCGTCAACCGCATCCCCATCGGCTGCCGCTTTCAGATCCCAGCCGGGACAAAAAAACTTGTCACCGCCACCAGTCAGGATGGCCACGCGCAGCTCTGGGTCGTCCCGGAAATCCCGAAACACATCGCCCATAATGCGGCTGGTGGCCAGATCAATGGCGTTGGCCTTGGGGCGGTCCAAAGTGACTTCTAAGATGGCTCCGTCGCGGCGGGTTTTAACTGGACTATCGGTCAAACTATCAGGCCTTTCGAATTAGGGCGTCCACCGCAATGGCCCGATCAGGCATGCAGAGGAGAGGGTTTACTTCAACTTCGCCGACTGTGTCGGCATTGGCAATCACGTATGACTGGATCGCCATGACCGCCTGCGTGATCTTCTCAAGATCCGCCGCGGGTTTTCCGCGGTAACCGGCTAGCACGGGCGCTATTTTGAGGGTCCCAAGCGCAGATATGATTTGGTCACCGCTGGCTGGCACTAAAAGCGAGATCGCATCGCGCAGAATTTCGGTCAATACGCCACCTGCGCCAAGGGTCAGCACGAAGCCGTGCGCGGGGTCGCGGACGACCCCTACCAAAAGCTCGGCGACAGTATCGGTGACCATCTCTTCGATCAGAATTTCTTCAGTGCCGATGTCGGATGCAACCCGAGCAACGTCTTCTGCTGCGACGTCCAACTGAACGGCCCCTTGATCGGATTTGTGGGCCAGCCCAACGCCTTTGACCGCAAAAGGCGGACGCAATTCGGCAACGGCCTGTGCCACGGCTTCCGCCCCGCTGACCAGACGACTTTGCGGCGTGACAAGGCCGTGTTCGGCCAAAGCGTTCTTGGAGACCGCTTCGCTGAGTATGGTCTCGGCGGGACGGTCAGAGGGCAAACACACAGGCATATCCACGGGTTTGCGGATGTTTGCGGCGGCTTGACAGGCGGAAAGGGTTTCGCGCAGGCCCATGAATGGCACGACGCCACCATCCATCAGGGTTTCCGCAACATCCAAAGGCAAAAGCTCGGGCAGGGTGGCCGCGATCCCGAAACGGGCACCCGTGTTGGCCCTTACGTTTAAAGCTGCTTGGGTCGCATGCACCCAATCCGTTGCGTCGGTGGTCGGGTAATCCACAATCGAGACGGTCATCGAAATGTCTTCGCCGGTCATGCCCGACCATGCCTTGGTCATCGCGGCTTCGTCGCGCCAGATGTAAGTGTGGTAATCCAGCGGATTGTTCAGCGCGACCATCGGGCCAAGGGCATCCCGCAAATGGGTTTTCTGTGTTTTGGACAGTTTGGGGAACTCAAGTCCGGTGCCAACGGACATATCAGCAATCAGGCTTGCCTCGCCGCCCGAGCAGCTGATCGAGGCAATGTTGCCGTTTGGCAGCGGTCCGTAGCAGTGCAACAGTTTGAGCGTTTCAAGCAAATCTGGCAGCGCGTGGACGCGGGGGATACCTAGTCGATCCAGCAACGCTTGCGCGCCTGCGTCACTGCCCGCAAGTGACGCCGTGTGAGAAATGGTTGCCTGACGCGCTTGTTCGGACGCCCCGACCTTGAGCGCGACTAGGGGCACCCCTTTGTTCCATGCTTTAACAGCCAGAGCTTCCCAGTCACGCAGGTCTTTAAACCCTTCGATGTGCAATCCGATGGCCGTCACGCGCGGATCATCCAGCAAAGCTGCCGCGATTTGCGCCTGAGAGGTTTGCGCCATGTTTCCGCAAGCCACCACATAGGCAATTGGCAAGCCGCGGGTTTGCATGGTCAGGTTAATCGCAATATTCGAACTTTGCGTCAGGATCGCAACACCCGTCTCAACCCGTGTACACCCATGTTGATCAGGCCAAAGCAAAGCCCCGTCCAAGCCGTTCACAAACCCATAGCAGTTCGGACCCAGAATGGGCATGTCGCCAGCTGATGCGATCAACTGCTTCTGTAAATCTCCTCCGGTCTCGTCTTCGGCAACTGCCTCGGAAAAGCCACTGGCGAAACACACGGCACCCCCTGCGCCCATGTCTGACAGCACAGACACCGCCTCGATCGTGGCGTGGCGGTTGATGCCGATAAAAGCTGCGTCAGGGGCCGCTGGTAGGTCTTCAAGTGATTTGTACACCGTATGTCCGGAAATCTTGTCAGCCTTAGGATGCACAGGCCAGATAGCGCCTTCGTATCCCATCCGGTCCGACTGAAGAATAACCTGCTGGCACCATGCGCCGCCGCCAACGACGGCAATAGATTTCGGGCGAAAAAGACGAGAGAGGTCGCGTGTCATCCGATCACCCTATTATTGCGGCCATGTTGGATGCCTCCGGCGGAGGTATTTTTATCAAGATAAAGTAGGGGCTTTTTAATCATTTCCGGTCATGCTCGTAGATACGGTACAGGCTGAGGAGCCGATGACCGTGCAAGGTAAAGCCCCCTGTCAGATTTGGCAGGGGGTTCGCCTTTCCTGCTAAATGCGCTCTTTAGCTTGCTCCAAATACCTCGGGAGAGCGCGAGAGGGCCGCGCCCTCTCGCCATTGTCGGATGGACAAAGTCCATTCGAAACACGATCACGCCCCCAACGGTCGCAAAAGATCGCGGCTGATGATATGGCGCTGGATCTCGCTTGTGCCGTCCCAAATCCGTTCGACCCGCGCGTCCCGCCAAAAACGTTCAATCGGGAAGTCGTCCATCAGGCCCATACCTCCGAAAATCTGCAAGGTGGTGTCAGTGACCCGTGCAAGCGCCTCGGAAGCATAAAGCTTGGCCGAGGCGATTTCGCGGTTCGACGGCAAGCCCTGATCCAGTCGCCATGCCGCTGCCAGGGTCAGCCAATCTGCCGCGTCGATTTCAGTGATCATGTCGGCAATCTGGAAGCCAACCCCCTGGAATTTCCCTATGGGTTGCCCGAATTGCTTGCGCTCGGCGGCGTAATTCAGGGCATAATCAAAGCAGCGGCGTGCGCGCCCAACCGAGAAAGCGGCCACAGTCAAACGGGTCGCATAGAGCCACTCGTTCATTACGGCAAAACCGCCATCAACGTCTCCGAGCACCTGCGCGTCGGACAACCGGCAGTCATCAAAGCTGAGGATGCAGTTCTTGTAGCCCTTGTGGCTGACCGAGTTGTACCCGTCGCGTACCTCAAACCCGGGTGTGCCGCGATCCACAAGAAATGTGGTGATGCGTTTTTTAGGTCCTTTCGGGGTCTCGTCCACGCCGGTTGCGATAAATACGATGAAAAAGTCGGCATGTTCGGCGCCCGAGATGAAATGCTTCGAACCGTTGATGACCCAATCCCCGCCATTCCGTTGCGCCTGACATTTCATGCCGCGCACATCCGATCCGGCATCCGGCTCGGTCATCGCAAGTGCATCCATCTTTTCACCGCGAACGGCCGGCAAAAGATAGCGTTCGCGCTGCTCGTCGTTACAAGCCATCAGGATATTCTGCGGGCGACCAAAGAAATGGGTCAGCGCCATTGATCCACGCCCCAATTCACGTTCTACCAAGGTAAAATCGAGATGCGACAGACCCGCGCCACCGACCTCCTCGGGGAAGTTGCAAGCGTAAAAGCCAAGATCAATACATTTCTGTTTAATCTGCTCGCCCAGTTCATGCGGAACTTGGCCAGTGCGTTCAACTTCGGCCTCATGGGGGTATATCTCGTTTTCCACAAAGCTGCGGACAGTCGAGACAATCATTTCTTGTTCTTCGCTCAGGCCAAAATGCATGCAGGTGTCTCCGATTTTGGGTTCCCCACGAGGAAACCGAAACTTGTGCTATTTGACGTGCAAGATTAGTATTTAATCATGCAGTATTCGTAATTATGTGAGGCTCGGTGGATTTTGATTTCCTGATTTTCGACAACTTCTCGAACCATTGTCTTGCCAACATGGTCGAGCCTCTGCGGGCGGCGAATATGTTGTCTGGAAAGCCGCTTTATAGTTGGCGTTTCCTGACGCTGGACGGTCAGCCAGCGATCAGTTCAAGTGGCATGACCGTGGCACCGCATTGCGCTTTGCCAAACACCCATGGCGATCTTTTGGCGATTTTGCCGTCCTACGGGTTTCGAGCGATCGACCGGCCCAAAGTTTCAACCCAGTTGCGAAGCGCGGCCAGTCGTTACAAACAGCTTGCGGGTCTGGATACCGGTAGTTGGCTTCTGGCCCGCGCTGGATTGCTGGAGGGCAAAGAAGCCACCATCCACTGGGAAGAGTTGACCAGCTTTGCCGAGGAATTTCCCGAAATCGAGGTTCGGCGAGAGCGTTTTGTATGCGATGGAGACCGCATCACCTGCTCGGGCGCGATGGCGGCGTTTGATCTTGCCATGCACCTGATCGCCGAAGCCCATGGCAAAATGCTGTCGATCGAAGTTGCACAACTGTTCATGGTGCGGGATTCGGCGCGGTCGCATGCCTCGAGCCAAACGATCAGAAATCGGTCGGTGAACCGCGCTATTGCACTTATGCAGGAAAATCTTGAAACTCCGCTTCCCATAACGGCCATCGCAAAGCAGGTCGGGTGCTCGCAAAAAACGTTAGAGACCCGAATGAAGGCCGAATTGGATGCGGGTCCTCAGGCGGTTTACCAGCGACTTAGACTAAACCTAGCCCGCAAACTTGTGCAGGATTCGGGTCAAACAGTGTCCGAGATTGCGGGTCGTTGTGGATATGAAAATGCAAGCGCGATGACCCGAGCATTCAAGCGAGAATTCGGAACAACGCCGCGGCATCTACGATACAGCGGCTAGGGAGAGTAGGCATAACCGGTTCTGGTGGAGTGGGCTTCTACTATTCGTCAAAGTGCGGTGGTGAAAATCACAGGGCATTTTCAAGAGTCATCCAAGAATAAAACCGCTTTCGAAAACCGTGCCTGACTGATGACGAAAGTTTATCGCGATCGGTCA
>CAYVRN010000021.1:18878-30139 GCA_964453855.1 uncultured Rhodobacterales bacterium | reverse complement strand
CGCCCTCAAATACATAGCTATGGCAAATCAGTTTTTATAAGTTATACTTTTTCACTATGAATATGCGACAACTGGAAGCCTTTCGCGCGACGATGCGCAGCGGATCCATAACGGAAGCCGCGGCGATGATGCATATATCTCAGCCCAGCGTCAGCAGGTTGATTGCAGATCTGGAACAAGCCATCGGGTTTCCACTGTTCCTGCGTTCTGGACGCGGGCTTGCCCCGACAGTTGAGGCCAAGACCTTTTATCAGGGAGTTGAGGGCATGTTTGTGGGCATTGACCGGCTACAAGAGCTGGCAGATGCAATTCGCACCACAAACGCGGACCAAATCAACGTTGGTACAATCCAATCCATCGCGGCCATAGAACTGCCCAAAGCCGTGGGAGTCTTGCGGCGTCATCTGCCCGATATTAGGCTTATGATCCAATGCAGGAACACGCCAGCGATACTTGAAGCCGTTCAGATGCACCAAATCGAACTGGGCATCGTTGGGCGTGAACCTCCCTATGACGGTGTCGAAGTTCTTTACCAAACTGCCGTGCCCTATGTATGCCTGATCCCTGAGGACCACGAGCTGGCAGATGAGAATGGACCTGTAGACCTTGAGCAGTTGGCCGACACAGAAGAGTTTGTGACCTTTGGCGGAGCTTTTCCAGATAGTATGATGGCCATGGATCGGGAACTCGCAGAGCGACTTCAACGTAGGTCTCGTTTGTCGGCTACAAACATGCCTGTAACCGGGGCACTGGTACGCGAAACCGGGGTCTTGGCGATCTGCGATCCTTTCACCGCCGAGCAAACCGTGCGAACGGGCGGCGTGGTGTTCCGGTCAGTGCAACAGGAGCTGACATATCATGTGTCGCTGATCGCTCCGGGGCGGGACCGCCTTTCCCGTGCTGCGCTTGCCTTGGTTGATGTGTTGTCCGGACAATTGGACAGCAGAGTGGCCGAGGTCCGGAAATATCGCTGAGCAGGGTTCTTATAGGATTTGAGTATACCCTTTTTCGAGAATTCTATTTGTCGATGAGAAATAGGGCTGATTAACCTAGATCGAATTGCTGTTATTGGTCGAAAGGGCAAGCCAATCGCATCCAAGTCCAAAACAAAACCGGAAAGCCGAATACGCGACGCACGTGACGCTCGCCGACTGGCGAGAAACCGATTGCCACGGTTGGTATTTGACTTCATCGAAGGAGCCGCCGGGCGCGAAGTGTCCGCTATGCGAAACACAAGCCGCTTTGACGATATCATGTTGCAGCCACGTGTCATGGCCGATGTTCGTGACCGGTCGCTGAAGACGCAATTGCTGGGCCGCAGTTATGATCTTCCGTTTGGCATTGCCCCGATGGGGATGTGCAACCTTGCTTGCCCCAATGCCGATGCATTCCTCGGGGAATTAGGCAAACAGCGCAACCTGCCTGTTTGCCTGTCGTCTGCCGCCTCCAGCACCATTGAAGAAATGCGCGAATGGGCCGGGGAAAACGCGTGGTTTCAGCTTTACGTCGGGCAATCCATGGAGCAGTCCCTAGCCCTCGTGGATCGCGCAAAAACCTCTGGCTACGATACTCTTGTGCTGACCGTTGACGTACCTCAGGTGGCTCGCCGCATGAGGGATTTGCGCAATGGATTCACGGTACCTTTCCGGATCGGCCCCAGACAGTTTCTAGATTTCGCCCTGCATCCGCGATGGTCCCTTGCCACGCTGATAAACGGAGCGCCAAGCCCAAGGAACTTTGACGCCAAAGCGGGTGCAAACTTTGATCGAAATGCAAGCCGAGCCGGCGCTGACTGGGCCTTTCTTGACCGCCTGCGCAAGCTTTGGCCGGGCAACCTGATCGTAAAGGGTGTCACCTCGGCAGCCGATGCTAAACGCATCCGCGGGGCAGGGGCCGATGCGGTTTACGTATCAAACCACGGTGGGCGGCAACTTGACAGCGCTCCTGCGGCGATCGACCTTTTGCCGCCGATCCGTAGCGCCGTCGGACCAGACTATCCGCTAATCTTCGACAGCGGGCTGCGCAGTGGCGAGGATGTTGTCAAAGCCCTAGCCCTTGGCGCGGATTTCGTGATGCTCGGGCGTCCGGTCCTGCAGGCGCTGGCGGCTGAAGGTGCGGTCGGGCTTGCAGCATTGGTTGACGCCATTGCAGGTGACATCAGTGTTGCGATGGCACAGCTTGGTGTGAATTCTATAAACCAGTTAGACGAAACATGCCTGTGGCAAACAGAAGTTTTGCCGTTGTCGAAACAGGAAACCGATATCAAGATTGCCCATAAACGCGCCTGAATGCGCAGGAGATAAGTGACGATGGCTGAAAACTCGAAACTTCGCGGAGGGGCCTTACTGGCTCGGGCGTTCAAAGAGAAGGGCGTCGAACACGCGTTTACTCTTGCCGGAGGATTCTGCAATCCGGCGCTTGAAGGTTTCATGGAATGCCAGATGCCGGTGATCAACTGTCCGCACGAACAGATCGCCGGGCATTTGGCGGATGGCCATGCCCGGATCAGTCGCAAGCCGACCATCTGCCTTGTCGGCCCGGAAGGCTTTGCCAATGCGGTGCCCGCGATGCTTGAGGCAGGCGGCGAGCGCAGTCCGGTCATTTTCGTCACCGGATCATCCACACTGAAGCGTCAAGGGGCAGGGGGATTCAAGGAGATCGACGACGTGGCAATCGCCGCGCCGCTGGTGAAATACTCGGTCCAGATCACAGATGGCGAGCGTATCAGCGAATTCGTCAATCGGGCTTGGACCGCCGCCACCACAGGTTACCCGGGTCCGGTGCATATCTCTTTGCCGGTCGACATCATGTTTTCGTCGTTCGAAGCAGATGCCGGATTGGCAGAGCGTCCCTTCAACCGGACCGCCCGCCCTGTGCCCCGGGCCTGGCCAGATCCGCAGGCGCTGGATCACGTGCTGGGGCTGGTCAAACTGGCCGAACGCCCGGTGATCATTGGTGGGCACGGTATCTGGTGGTCGAAGGCCGAAGCTCAGTTAGAGGTCACCGGTAAAACGCTGCGGATGCCGGTGTTCAACGTTCCTTATCACTCCAAGCTGCTGGGCGAGGAATGCGAGGCCTATATGGGGTTGGCCGATTTCCATCAATACCATCCCAGCAAACCCGCCATTCACGAGGCCGATCTGGTGCTGATGGTCGGCGGGCGGCTGGACAATCAGATGAACTTCGGAAACCCGCCGTTCTTTCCCGCTGGGCAGACCCTTGTGTGCGTGAACGGAAGCCACGAGGAGCTGGAATACAACCAGGCTGCAGACGAGGTTTTGTTGTCGGATCCGGGCGCGTTTCTGGAGGCGCTGGCCGGGGTGGGGCGGACATGGGACACGTGGTTCGACCTGCAACGCCAGCGGCGCGCGGAATGGGTCGACGAGTGGTATGACCACATCGCTGCCGAGACCGCCAAGCCTGGAAAGATGCATCCGCTGCAACTGTCGCTGGATGTGCAAGCGCAGATGGGTGACGAGGATTGGTTGATCTTTGATGGGGGTAACACCCATTTCTGGTCCGAAATCGCGGTTAACATGGCAGGGTGGCGCGGGCAGAAGCTGGGCGGGATCATGCACCCAGGCAACTACTCGCTGCTTGGTGTCGGTGTGTCGTTTGGGATATCGGCCAAGGCGTTACATCCAGATCGCAACGTGGTTGTGATCTCGGGCGATGGGGCCTTCCTGTCGGGGGGGCTGTCGATCGAGGCAGCGTTTCAGGAGGGGCTGCCGATCACCATCGTGATCGACAACAACGGTGGGCTGGACTGCATCAGCCAGCAGCAAGAGCGGCTATTTGCCAATGGCAAGCATTTTGCGACCGACTTCCGCGATATCCCGTTCCATTCCATGTGTGAGGGCATGGGCGGGCACGGCGAATTGGTCGAGACTCGTGATCAGCTTGCTCCTGCGCTGCGGCGCGCGATGGACAGCGGCAAGGTGGCAATAGTCAATGTAAAATGCCGCGGCGTGATCAGCCCGATCGTCGCCGCAACCTCGGACAAACGTGACAAGGCGTCGATTGAGTAATGGCAAAGTTAACCTCTCATACACTGAACGGTAGTGACGGCACGCATGCCGATGGCATTGGCGTGACCCTGCGCGATCTGGGGTCCGGCAGGATCCTGTTGACAGCCGTAATGGACGCCGGCGGACGGCTTGCCGCCGATATCCCGTCTGCGCAGATTGATCCGAATACTTCCTACGAACTGGTTTTCGACACGGCGACCTATTGGTCCCAACGCGGGGTTACGGCAACGGTGCAAGAAATCGCGTTGCGCTTTGTCATGCCTGATGCTGAAGGGGCCTATCACATGCCGATTATCCTGAACCCCAATTCCTATTCGACATGGATGTCTTCCTAATGGACGGGTTGAACATGTCGCGGCGCATTCGCCGCACGCCCTTTACCGACCGGGTAGAGCAGGTCGGAGTTCGCGGCTTTTCCGTGGTCAATCACATGCTTTTACCCAAGGCATTTCAGACCTCTGTGGAAGAAGATTACTGGCACCTGCGCGTACATGTGCAGATCTGGGACGTGTCCTGTCAAAGGCAAGTTCAAATCGAAGGGTCCGACGCCGCCTCTCTGGTCCAATGGATGACTCCGCGCGATATTGGCAAAGCCCGCGTGGGTGATTGCTATTATATCCCAATCATTGACGCGAATGCAGGACTGATCAACGATCCGGTCATGCTGAAACTGGCTGAAGACAGGTTTTGGCTATCCATTGCTGACAGCGATGTATTGCTTTACGCAATGGGCCTCGCACTTGGGCGCGGCATGGACGTTAAGGTTAGTGAACCAGATGTTTCACCACTTGCCGTGCAAGGACCAAAGGCCGAACAGCTTCTGGCCGGGCTGTTCGGAGAGCACATTCGTGATATTGGATTCTTTAAATATGGCTGGATTGACTTTCAGGGCACGCGCCAGCTGATCGCGCGTTCGGGCTATTCCCGACAGGGCGGGTTCGAAATTTACCTTGAAGGTGGGCACTTTGGCACCGCCCTTTGGGATGCTATTTGGGAGGCTGGCCAACCGCTGGATATCAAACCCGGATGTCCCAACCTGATTGAGCGGATTGAGGGCGGATTGTTTTCCTATGGCAACGAAATGACACGCGACAACAACCCGTTGGAAATCGGGCTGGGTAAATTCTGCGCGCTGGACGGGTCGGTCGATTACATAGGGCGGGCAGCGCTGCAAAAAATCGCGTCCGATGGGGTTACACAGCAGATCCGCGGTGTTGCTTTCGACGGCGGCGCCTGCCCAACGTGTTCTAAACCTTGGCCCGTTATGGTGGGTGATGTTCAGGTCGGGCAGATCACATCAGCCATCTGGTCCCCTAGACTGAACTGCAATGTCGGGCAGTCGATGATCGCGCGCGGGCACTGGAACGCCGGGCAAGCAGTGACAGTACGTAGCCAGGATGGGAAAACCCGCAGCGGTCACGTTTCAAACCTGCCCTTCGACTGAGCCAACGCTGGATCGTCTCGTAAGAATCGTCGATCACACGTAAGAGCAGTATCTCTTAAACTTCGAGCAGGGATAGTTTGAATCAGGCGTACAACCAAACCGCTTCAGCGATGGCCCAAGCAGAAAATCTGTGACGTTTGTAGATGATGGATGAAGAATCCATTGATGCTCTCTTCACTCAAATCCAGATGCGAGCAACCGATAGAGGTTTAATGTGAGATTAACCGATTTCCTTGTGGGCGATAACGACCTTTGTACGCCACTTTTCACACAAGGTGGCCAGTACTTTGGGCGGCGGCTGATCGGTGAAAAATCCGTCGATATCAGCAAGTGAAGCGATCCGCGCCGGAGCACTGCGGGACAATTTTGATTGGTCAGCCATAAGAAAGGTCTTACGTGATTGGCGCAAGATGGTTTGGCTGACGCTGACTTCCTGTATGTCGAAATCCAGAATGTCCCCTTCAAGGTCTAGTGCCGAGCAGCCGATCACTGCTAGGTCGAATTTGAACTGCCGGATCGTTTCGGCCGCGAGATTGCCTACTAGCCCGCCATCCGCACGGCGTAATTGCCCGCCCGTCACGAAAATCTCACAGTCGCTATTCGCTGCAAGGATATTGGCTACATTCATGTTGTTGGTCACAACCATAAGGTTTTTATGGTGCAGAAGCTCTTGCGCCACCGCTTCGGTCGAAGTGCCGAGATTGAGGAACAGAGATATCCCGTTGGGGATTTCCCTCGCACACGCGCGCGCCATCGCTCTTTTGGCTTCAGACTTTAACGCGCGGCGCTCTTCGTAATCGATGTTTGTTGTCCCGGAAGGAAGTACAGCTCCTCCATGAACGCGTGCCAGTCGCCCTGCATCAGCAAGGTCTGTAAGGTCACGGCGAATAGTTTGCAGCGTCACGTCAAAATGCCGAGCAAGTCCTTCAACGGTCACCTTGCCCTCGCGGCGCGCAATCTCCAGTATTTCAGGATGGCGGAATGTTTGTGACATGATCTGACTTTTCACCAAATTAATTTTAGCAGGAGATTCTCTAAAACGAACGAAAAAGCAACTAAAATTCTTCTCTTTTCCGCCAATAGGCTCATATCGTCTGCGTTTGGCTTTTAAAATCATACTTGCGGCGGAATAAGGAACAAAAAGGAACATTATCGAAAAATGTTGTTGCGCGATTTCTGCGGCTGTCACATAAGAACCGTACTACCCGCATAGAGGAAAACCGCGTGGGACAACCGGCTGATACAGAGATCAAAGACCTTTTCATCATTGGGGGCGGCATCAATGGGTGCGGCATTGCACGTGATGCCGCCGGGCGCGGGCTGACGGTGGCTTTGGCCGAAATGAACGATCTTGCTTCGGCCACGTCGTCCGCCTCGACCAAGCTGTTTCATGGCGGTTTGCGCTACCTTGAGTATTTCGAATTCCGACTGGTGCGCGAGGCGCTGATCGAGCGGGAGACGCTTTTGAAGGCGATGCCGCATATCAGTTGGCCGATGCGATTTGTGCTGCCTTACCATGAAGATATGCGCTTTGAAGCGGATACACCGACCTCGAAACTACTTAGCTTTTTCATGCCCTGGATGAAGGGACGCAGGCCCGCGTGGCTGATCCGGCTGGGGCTGTTTTTGTATGACAATCTGGGCGGACGAAAGATCCTTCCGGGCACCGCGACATTGGACCTGACCGGCACTAGGGAAGGTGACCCGCTTCAAGAACGATTTGTCAAAGCCTATGAGTATTCCGATTGCTGGGTCGAGGACTCGCGCCTCGTGGTGCTTAATGCACGCGACGCGCAGACACGCGGGGCACGGATCATGACCCGCACTCAGGTTATCAATGCCACAGGCGAAAACGGTATCTGGCGCATTGAAACGCGCAATACCGAAACTGATGAGTTACATACTTTTCATGCGCGTATGTTGGTGAATGCTGGCGGACCTTGGGTTGGTGATATCATCCAGACCAAGATGCGGTTGAACTCTCGCGAAGACGTGCGCTTGGTGCGCGGCTCACATATCGTGACCCGCAAGCTTTACGATCATGACAAATGCTATTTTTTTCAAGGCACGGATGGGCGGATCGTCTTTGCCATACCCTATGAGACCGATTTCACACTAATTGGCACGACCGATGCGGAGCACGCCGACCCGTCGGTAAAGCCGGAGTGCACACCCGAGGAACAGGATTACCTGCTGAGCTTTGCAAACCAGTATTTTAAGCGGAAACTGAATCGCGATGACGTAGTCTGGAGCTATTCCGGTGTCCGTCCGCTTTATGACGACGGGGCCAGCAGCGCCACTGCGGCAACGCGCGATTACACGCTTAAGATCGACACCAGCGCGGGCGCGCCGGTTCTCAATATCTTCGGTGGCAAGATCACGACCTATCGTCGTCTAGCCGAAAGTGCGATGCAGAAGATAGGGGAACACCTGCCGCTTCCAAAAGGAAAATGGACAGCTGGAGTTCCGCTACCCGGTGGCAATTTCCCAGTGAATGGAGTCGCCGCGCTGATTTCCGATCTGCAATCCCGCTTCCCATTCCTGACTGATTTCTGGGCCAAACGCCTGGTTCGGGCCTATGGCACGGAAGCGTCACAAATCCTTGGAGATGCACAGAAAGCAACTGATCTCGGGAAGGATTTCGGTGCAACGCTGACCGAGGTTGAGATCACATGGCTCATGAAAAATGAATACGCACGTACGGCAGAAGACGTGATCTGGCGGCGCAGCAAACTTGGGTTGCATTTGACAAAAGAGCAGACTCAGGACCTTGATGACTGGATGACTCGACACCGCCAATCCACACCCACGGCGGCAGAATAAGGAGAAGCGCTTATGACTCACATTCTGGCAATTGATCAGGGCACGACATCGACGCGTGCTATCGTGTTTGACGAAAAGATGAATGCTGTCGCATCGGCACAGGAAGAATTCGCACAACATTTTCCGGACAGCGGCTGGGTTGAGCATGACCCGGCGGATCTTTGGGCCACCACGACGGCAACTTGCCGCTCTGCCATCGAGAAATCCGGTGGAGCCGAGATTGCAGCGATAGGTATAACCAACCAACGAGAAACCACGCTGGTCTGGGACCGCAATACAGGAAAACCGATCTATAATGCCATTGTTTGGCAGGACCGTCGCACATCGGCTTTGTGTAACGCACTTAAGGCCGATGGTTTCGAGGAAACCGTGACAGAACGCACAGGCCTTTTGCTAGACCCTTATTTCAGTGCCACCAAATTGGCTTGGATTCTAGACAATGTTGAAGGTGCGCGCGTCAGGGCAGAGGCTGGGGATCTGATCTTTGGTACAGTCGATACCTGGTTGGTTTGGAACCTGACAGGTGGCAAGCAGCATCTGACCGACGCGACCAATGCAGCGCGTACTATGCTCTATGACATTCGCAAGGGGCGCTGGTCCAAGACCATATGTGACCGACTGGGGATTCCCATGTCGATGTTGCCCGAGGTCCGTGATTGTGCCGCCGATTTCGGCGAAACGCGCGCGGATCTTTTTGGCCGTTCGATTCCGATCCTTGGTATCGCGGGTGATCAGCAGGCCGCCACTGTCGGGCAGGCCTGTTTCCAGCCCGGCATGCTAAAATCCACCTATGGCACGGGATGCTTTGCGTTGATTAACACGGGCGATACGCCTGTCCGCTCGCAGAACCGCCTGCTGACGACCATCGCTTACCAACTTGATGGCAAGCCAACCTATGCGCTGGAGGGGTCGATCTTCATCGCGGGCGCCGTGGTGCAATGGCTGCGCGACGGGCTAAAGATCATACGCGCGGCAAACGAGACCCAGCCATTGGCCGAAGGCGCCGATCCGGCGCAGAACGTGGTGTTGGTACCCGCATTTACCGGGCTTGGTGCACCCTATTGGAACCCTGAGTGCCGTGGTGCTGTGTTCGGCTTGACCCGTGGCTCTGGAACTGAAGAACTCGCCCGCGCCGCGCTTGAAAGTGTGGGCTACCAAACGCGAGATCTTTTGACTGCAATGCAAGCCGATATGGGCGGTGCGAGCGACGCGGTCCTGCGCGTGGACGGCGGCATGAGCGCTTCGGATTACACGATGCAGTTCCTCTCGGACATCATCGACGCCCGAGTGGACCGCCCCAAGGTGCTAGAGACAACAGCACTTGGCGCAGCCTGGCTGGCAGGCAGTCGCGCGGGGCTATACCCCGACAAAGAAGACTTTGCTGCGACTTGGGCATTGGAGCAGAGTTTCGAGCCTCAAATGGACGCAGAAACCCGTGACAGAAAATACTCGGCGTGGCAGCGCGCCGTGACCGCCACAATGAGCTTCTGAAATTCTCAAAGCCTACTCAACACCTCGCTTGCGATCATCTCGCTTACGCGTACATTGCTGTCCTCGGTCACACCTGCAATATGCGGCGTCAGGATCAGGTTATTCACACCCTCGAATTTAGCCGCGCTTTCTTTTGTTAGTGGCTCTACCTCGAATACATCCAGTGCCGCACCTGCAATGTGCCCGGATTTCATATGAGCCACCAGCGCAGCCTCGTCGACCACCCCGCCGCGCGCGGCGTTTATCAGCACAGCATCAGGCTTCAGCAAGGCGAGCTTTGAACTATTCAGAATATGGCGAGTTTCAGAGGTCAGAGGAACATGAAGGCTGACCGCATCGGCTTTTGACAAAACGCCCTCAAGGTCCAAGCGTTCCACCTCCGACCATGCAGAATGCTCGTCGGGAAGGTGCGGGTCATAGGCGCAGACCTGCATTCCCATCGCTCTTCCCAACCTTGCGGTTTCCTGCGCGATCGCTCCAAAACCTATGAGACCCAGAACTCTACCGGCCGCTTCTCTTCCCGACAGGTCGGATCTTGGCCATTCTCCGGCAAGCATTCTATCTTGTGACAGATACGCGCCGCGAAGCAGGACGAGCGCGTTTGTCACCACGTATTCCGCAACTGACAGTGTGTTTGCGCCGGTTGCGGGGATCACTTCAATGCCACGATCAGCGCATGCGGAAAGATCAATATTATCCAGCCCTACCCCCAGACGTCCAACGATCTTTAGATCAGGGGCGCTATCAAGCAAAGCTTCTGTCACTTGCGTCCGGTTTCGTACGATCAACGCCCTGATGCCCGACATCAATGCAGGAATATCCTCCTGTCGGTCGGCCAGATCCGGTGCATAGCGCGTAGGATGTTCTCCGGCAAGGCGTGCGACCTGCGCTTCGTCCATGAATTCGGTGATAAGGATCATCACTTCAGCCCCGCGAGACATGTGTATTTCGTTGCCAAGTAATCTTCGAGCCCCTGACTGCCACCTTCTTTTCCCATACCGCTTTCTTTAAGGCCGCCGAATGGGGCTTCAACGGTGGTAATCAGGCCCGAATTTATACCGATCAGTCCGTATTCCAGCCTGTCATTCAGACGGAAGGCGCGCCCCAGATCGGTGGTATAGGCATAGGCGGCAAGACCGTACTCGGTCGCGTTGGCAGCTGCGATAGCCTCCTCCTCAGCCTCGAACTTAAAGACGGCGGAAAGCGGTCCGAAAATCTCTTCTGTGGCAAACTGCATGTTGGATGTTGCGCCGGTAATTACGGTGGGTTCAAAGAACGTGCCACCATTGCCATGACGCCTGCCACCTTGCACGACGGTCCCTCCCTTCGAGGTCGCGTCGGCAATCATCTCTTCCACTTTCTCAACTGCCGCTTCGTCGATCAACGGACCTTGATGGACGCCCGCATCAGCGCCGTTTCCAACGACAAGCGCCGCTGTTGCTTCGCGTAGACGTTCGACAAAAGCATCGTGAATG
>CAYVRN010000021.1:0-18778 GCA_964453855.1 uncultured Rhodobacterales bacterium | reverse complement strand
AACGACAAGCGCCGCTGTTGCTTCGCGTAGACGTTCGACAAAAGCATCGTGAATGCCGGCCTGAACATAAAATCGATTGGTACACACGCAGGTCTGACCCATGTTGCGATATTTCGCGATCATTGCACCTTCGATGGCCGCATCGATGTCGGCGTCGTCGAATACGATGAACGGCGCGTTGCCCCCTAGCTCCATCGACACTTTCTTGACCGTATCTGCCGACTGACGGATCAGGGTTTTGCCAACCTCGGTCGAGCCCGTGAAGGTCACTTTTCGAACCGTCGGGTTTGACATGATAGCCCCCCCAATGGCCCGCGCTGATCCAGTGACAATGTTGACCACGCCTTCGGGAAAACCTGCGTCCTGACAAAGCTTGCCCCATACAAGCCCCGAATATGGTGTCGCTGTCGCTGGTTTCGCAACAACGGTGCAGCCTGCCGCCAACGCCGGCCCCAGTTTGCGAGCCAGCATTGAAGATGGGAAATTCCAGGGAGTGATTGCCCCAACCACACCGATCGGATGATGCGTGACCAGCAAACGGCGGTCATTTGTAGCAGCAGGAACGATCTCGCCTTTCGCGCGGCGGATTTCCTCGGCGAACCAGCGTATATACGCCGCACCAATGGCAATTTCGCCTCGCGCCTCGGCAAGCGGTTTTCCCTGTTCAGCTGTCAGTAACTGGGCAAGGTCCTCCTGATTATCCATCAGGGCGTCATGCAATTTGTGCATCAGACCCACACGGAATCCAAGATCAGTGCGCGAGTAACTTTCAAAAGCCTTTTGTGCAGCCGCAATAGCGCGGTTGGTTTCATCTGCACCACTTGCAGGCACGTGCCCGATGATGTCCCCAGTCGCGGGATTGTTCACGGGGATCGTTTTCCCGTCATCAGCCGCGCACCAGTCTCCGCCAATCAAGTTGGCTTCGATCATAAAACCGTTGAACTTGCTCATGTTTAGCCTTTCGAAAATCTGTACTGAGTGTGTTGGTGATAGGTTTCACCCGGGTTCAAAACCGCCTGAAAAAAACTTGGATGGTGGTTGGCATCCGGCCAAATCTGAGGCTCCAGCGCAATTCCCGCATGCGCACGCATGCCCTTGCCCATCAACCCTTTCAGGTCGATATCTATTTTCGCACCATCGTAAACCTGCAATCCCGGTTCCGTTGAGACGACGTCCATTGTCACGCCAGACGACGGGTTGAATAATCTTGCGAGCCTGCGCAGATCGCCCCTTTCGGCATAGCAGCAGTAGTTGTGATCAACCATTCGGGCGGCGCTCACTGAGGTAGGATATCGAAAATCAAATCGGGTGCCGGCAACTGTGGCAATCTCTCCGGTCGGGATAAGCTCCTCATCCAAAGGCAGATAGCTCTCGGCTTCGACCTGCAAAAGGTGTTCCGAGATCGTGTCGCCGCCGAGATTGAAGTAACTGTGGTGCGCCAAGTTGCACAGCGTCGGCGCATCCGTGGTCGCGGTCATCTGAATGTCGAAAATGCCGCTTGGCAGAAGTGTAAACGTCACCTTTGCATCCAGTTTCCCCGGATAACCCATTTCGCCATCTTCCAAGGTAATCGAAAGTGTCACACTTTCTGAGGTAATACTGTCCAATCGCCAAACCCGCTTGCCCATGCTGATCGCACCGCCATGCAAGCTGTGTTTACCCAGAAAATTGCAGTCCAGTTGATACGTGACCCCGTTCAATTCAACATGCCCGTCGCGAATTCTATTTGCGCAACGCCCTGCCGTAGCCCCGAAATAAGGCGAGTGCGTGAGGTAAGGAGCAAAGGTTTCGAATCCCAACACAAGTGGTTCGCTATGCCCCTCTAATCGCAGATCCTGAACAACGCTTCCGTATGTCAGAACGTGAGCCGTCAAACCTCCGCCCGAAATCGCAACGCGGTCGACCCTTGTACCATCCGGCATTTCGCCGAAGGCTGTCATGCTGTTCCCCGAATGTCGATTGCCTGACCGGTGCGCGCGCTTTCCTCTGCAGCCTCGCCGACAATAACCGACCAAAGCCCGTCATGTAGGCTGACCTCCGGCAGGCCTTGCCCGCTTTTAACAAGATCGCGGAACCTTTGATGTTGGAAAAAGGTCGATCCGTGATGATCACCAGCTGCCAGTACGGCGTGATCCACTTCGACGACTTCACGCGTCACCAGCTTTGAGGCCCGGTCTGATATTTCAATCTCGGACTCGCGCTCTTTTCCATCAATCGAGAAACGCGCAGGACCGGGAATTTTCGCATCCACACGCGCTTTCGCGCCCGTAACCGATATAACTTCCTGCCAGTACGAGCCTTCGGCAAACATGCACAAATCCAGCATGCCCCGCGCGCCGTTTTCGAAATCAACTGTCACAAAGGCGTTGTCAATAATATCGGGTTGACGTCCGTTATAGGACTCATCCACGTGGTTCTCGTCAACAGCAGCCGAGGCGTAAACACGCACAGGATCGCTTTGAAGGGTCAGTCGCATCAAGTCCCAGAAGTGGCAGCACTTTTCAACCAGAGTTCCGCCAGTACGCTCGTTGAACCGGTTCCAGTCCCCAACTTTTTCCAGAAACGGGAAACGGTGCTCGCGGATTGCCATCATACGCGGTGTGCCAATTGTACCCTTCGCGATCTCGGTCATCAGGCGCTGTACTGGAGGCATATAGCGATACTCCATCGCTACCCAAACGGGCGCTACCCGTCCTTCAGCCTTGGCTAACACTTCACGGCTATGCGCCGAAGTCGTGCAAATCGGTTTTTCACACAAGATTGGAAGGTTCGTATCCAGCACGTCCATCATGATCCCATGATGGGTGTCGTTGGGGGACACGATAACCAGAGCGTCACAAAGACCTGCCGAAAGCATCTCTTTATAATCAACAAAACCTTTGGCCTTATTGCCCGATGTTTTAACGGACAAATTACGCATGGCTTCATCAGGGTCTGCTACGGCTGTTACTTCACAACCATCAAGCAGGTTCAGGTTTCGGATGTGTTCTTGACCCATCATGCCTGAACCGATCAGTCCATATCGGATAGTCATCGTCTAAATCTCCAGAAGAGGAAGTCCCAACGCACCTGCGACGCCACGCAGGGCAGGGCGGTGATCGCCGTAAGCAAGCGCCATATGGTGTTCCAGACCAGAGGCAATAATGTCGTTCAAAACGGTCTCTGCATCGCGTTCGAAACGAACGACACCTGAAGTTCCGGTGAATGCCATAGGACGCCGAAGCATTTCACCGTAGCTCAGTATCATCTGAGGTCTGTTATGCGCCTGCGATATCCGCATCAAGGTAACTGGTCCTGGTTTGAGCGTGAACTGATAAAGCAACGGCTGTTTGCGGTTGGTGTGGATTGTCGCTTCAGAAGGTCCCTCGGGGTCGCGCATCGACATTGGGGCTTGTCCGCAGTGCCAAACGACTCCCGTATTGTCGCTGGAATCCATGTCCACAAGATCCGTCAGAAACACCGGAGCATCCGCCGCCTGCATCAATATCAATTGAGTCAGTGCCCCATAGACATCCGCCTCACACGCGCAGGGTACTCGGCCCTCGCCCATCATAGAGGCAGGCCCGCAAACGGCTCCGCCGTATTCGGTAAAGGTTTCGGGCCAGCATCGAATGGCAAATGCATCGTAACCGCCATTGGCTTTCAGGCTATCCAAACCGGATTTCAGCCGGAGCGAACGGTTCAATTCGGTCTGGTCCACATCATCTATTCCGCTGACCTGCTTGGCGACTTCTACACGCAAGGCCTCGGCGGTTTCATGTGGAGCTGCGCGGGCAGCGTCAAACAACTGATCCAGCGACAATGCATCAACTTCAACGCCTGCTAGTGCTTTCAGCTTCGGACCGTCATAAGCACAGGTATCAAAACCAACCGGATGCTCACCAACCCGCGCAATTCGCTTGCCTTTAATAGCCTCGGTTATTTGACGGCCTGCATCTGATACCGCTGGAACATCATCAGATACCAGCTTGCCAGCGGAACGCTTGCCAGCAAGCAGATCGGCAAGATCGGAGCCTGCGTGTTTTTCAGGATCGCAGTACATCCACGAAAATGCTCGATCGTTCAGCCCAAGCGCATGAGACGCAAGATTCAGGCCGCAAAAAGAATTCAATCGCAGCCGTCCGCCGATCCTTGGTTCGGGAATGGCCCAGATCAAAAGAGGCAGATCGAAAGTCTGCCCGATGGTGACCGTTAAAGCAGCATCGGTAAAGGTTACTTGAAGGATCAATACCTGATCGACATCCGCAGCTTTTATTACGGAAATTGCATCAAGCGTGGACGCCTCGTCGAAAAGCAGTGTTTGCGGACCGACGATTTCATGTCCGGTTGCTTTTAGAACGTTTAACATTGCACCAAGATTAGCTTCTGCAAATTCAACGTCAAAGGTCGGACGACCCAAGGGGAGTATGCCCAGTTTCATGATCTCTTCAGAACCCCTGATAAACATGGCGGAACTCGGCAGTCGCAGGCGTTAAAGACGCGCCGCTTGCACCGAAACAATTGTGCGCGCTCCAGCTCATAGCTTTTTCATCGGCGAGCTTGCAGATTTCCGCCATATAAGCCGATGCTTCGCCCTCAAGTCCGCTGCGGATTGCATCCCAGTCGGGATAGGACTTAAATGAATCCAGCCAAATTGCTCGGCCTGCCAGAAAACCTGAAGCTCCGGCAGCGAAAGCATGTTCCAGAACAGCACGAAATTCAGGCTTGCCTGCCCCAGCCGACAGCATGACCCAAGGACGCCCTGCCAATCGACCCATTTCGTCGAATACTGCCTGAACCGCCGAGGAGCCATCAGCATCGGCCGCGTTCACGGGGCTTTCAAGCTTGAATACATCAACGCCGTAATCGGGTTTTGCAAATTCTTCGACCGACGCAAGAACATCATCAGCCTTCTTGCCTTGCATTTCGACATACTCTTTCGTCTGATGCGCATCTTTGGCAAGAGGGTATACAAGTAGCTCAAATAGAAACGGAATGTCGTAACGCGCACACTCCTCTCCTATGCGTTTTACATAATCCTGTTGGGCTATGTTGACCTCTTTACCCGCATCGGGACGGTACCACGCCAGAACCTTAACGGCGTCCCCACCCATCCGTTTGATCTTTTCAACAGACCAATCATCAATATCCGAGCTATAACGCCCGCCGTCCGTTTCGCGGAATAGGCTGTCCTCAAGTGTAACGATCAAGCCCTTTTTCGGAGAGAATGCATCGATCGCGTGGGGAACAGCATAATGCGGGTCAAGTAGCATCGCCGTGCTATCGGCTTGCAGCGTTTCAACGAGCAACCGCTTAAAGCGGGCTACCTCTTCCCAAGGGGCTTGCTCTACACCCAAATGCGCAGCAATCGGCCCCTTGATCGGCGGACGTTGATCGACTGCCGTCATCTTAAAAATACCTTTTTCGTCAGCCATGCGTCGCAGGCCCCAAAGCTTACCGGGGGAAAGATCCATCAGAGTGTCTCCTTTAAAAATGACTCGACCGTGTTTCGGTCGGGGCAGCCCCTTCGGCCGCCAAAAGTGGTGCATTTCAGTGCGGCAGCGGCGTTTGCAAAACGTACGGCCGCGATATCTTCAAAGTTTTCCGCAAGCGCCAAAGCAAACGCTCCGTGCCAGACGTCTCCTGCTCCGAGGGTATCCACCACATCGACAGAAAACGCAGGAATGTGGTTGATATTTTCCCGGCGTCCAAAATAGGTGCCATGCTCGCCGTCTGTGACACATACCCAAGCGTCATAATCTGAAGATAGCTTGGCCAGACCAGCCCTTAGATCAGTGTCCGAAGTTAGTGACAAAAGCCCGTCGCGCGAAAACGCCACATGCGAGGCATAGTCCAATAAACGGCGATCAACGGGAGGTTCTCCATCTAGAATCCCTGGTATATTTCTCTCGCGTGCCAGCTTCAGCGCAGCTAGTGACGCCTCGGGCCAGCGGGTATCAGCAAGTACAGCGTCGATTTCAGGGGTTTCCGCCACCCAGTCCACGGCTTCGCAAAGACCCGAGCCGCGGAAATTCATCAACTGGCGTTCTCCTTGACTGTCGACATAGATCGAACTGAACGAGGAAACGCCACCCTCGGCACGTTGCACAAGCGAGATATCTACGCCCTCTTGGATAAGATCACCCAAGACCAGATCTCCCAGTTGGTCCTGTCCCAATCGTGCGCCCAATGTGGCTTTGCCCCCAAGCCTCGCTATGGCGACCGCCGCATTTGCTGCGCATCCACCGCCGACAACATCGGCTTTAGAAGCGCGGTATTTCCGCGCCTCTGTGGGCAGTTGATCCGTGGCAAAAACAAAATCAACGACAGCACTACCGACAACGAGAATTCTGGTCATCAATTAACCTCTAATCCACTGGACACCAATGCAGGACGGCCCAACCGCCCTTTGATCGGCTGCGTTCCGGTCAAGGCTTGAAAGAATGCCACAATTTCGCTCACTTCTCGATCCGTGAAGATGGTCGGCTCAATGTCATATCCAGACGCCAGTCTTGTCCGTTCGAATTGCACTGAAACAGAAGAAAGTCCGCCCCCCTCAAGGGGCGTAACGGCGTCAACATTGGATTCCTCCCTTGTGCATCCATACTGTCTGAAATTGCGTTTATAGTTTCGTTATTTTCTTAATAGTGTTTTTGCGAACCAATAAGTCAATAGACTCCTGCATAATTAGGCTTTTAAAAGTCTGACGCCTGCTGTTTTACAAAGCTTTTCCAATGCTTCTGGGCAGGCCGAATCTGTCACTAAGACGTCAACCTGATCAATGTTCCCCACACAAACCGGAGCAGCCCTGCCGAACTTCATGCTATCCACCGCCAGAATCACCGTCCGCGCATTCTCGATGATTGCCCTCACGATCGACACTTCACGAAGGTCAAAATCAAGAAACGAACCATCAGAAGCAATCGCAGCAGCGCCGATTATTGCAGTGTCCACACGAAACTGACGGATGAAATCAACGGCCGCTTCTCCAAGTATTGCACCATCAGACTTTCTCACGACCCCTCCGGGAACCATGACCTCGGCACCAATAAATCCTTTTATTTCATTGGATAATGAGACTGAATCTGTAACGATCTTCAGGCCGACATGATGCTCAAGATACCGGGCAGCGGCCAACGTTGTTGTGCCTGAGTTGATAATCAGCGACGAATTGTTGGGGATAAGTGAAGAAACCTTTCGTCCAATGGCCTCTTTCTCTTCACGAGCGATCTCTTGCCGAGCCGAGAAGCCGGTATACTCCGAACCTCCCAAAAGGGAAGCTCCGCCGTGGAACCTGGACAGTTGGTTACTTTTCTCAAGAGATGTTAGATCTTTTCTGATTGTTTGGGGTGTCGCGTGAAGCAACTCGACCAACTCATCTACAGTTGCACGACCATGCTCCTGAAGATGTTTGAGTATAGATGTTTGCCGCGAAGCAGTGTTGCCAGTCAGTCTCATTTCATCACCCTTATTTTCGTTCTTACCAAAAAACGAAAGCATTCAGCAACTGCAATGATGCGTGGCGGCAGTTCTGAGAGCCGGTATGCAAAGTTGATCCCCTTTTTTCCGTGAAATCACACTTATAGAGCGTAGGGGAGTGTCTTCTTAAACTGAGCGAGTTGATGCGTAGCAAAATAAGTACTTCTTCAGGCTTATTTGTCGATTGCTACCGCGTTTCGAGGCTTTTAGATGTCTTGGCCCAAACTTTGAGGCAATCACTGCATCGTCGATGAAAAGAGCAGTATCGTATTGGCACTACCGACCGTTCCGAAGATTGACCGCGGCAGGGCATCAAAACACTTCAAACGCCCTAGCGCTGGCTTTTGAAAGCGCGAAATCACCTCATTTATTTGTAGTTACCCCAAACTTTTGAATGGGACTTATATCTATATGAGCAATCAATCAGACCAATAGACAGCTAATCCGAATTCAAAAATCTCTGTATTCCGACATGGTTATTGAAGTGGGAACCCCATAAACCCGGTTCAATACCTGAATTTTTTCCGGCGTGACCGTAAACTTAACCGGACGAATCCAATGCAGCGTTGAACCGTTGGCTGGAGGCCACATGAACGCGATCCTTCTGAGGGAGCGTAAACTAGTGATGGGAAGCATGGGATACGTGCGTATAGACAAGCGTTGTCGTCTGCAGTTTGAGAGTTCTTTTGTGAAGTAATCCAAAATATAAGTGCCGCAACGTCGGTTGGGGCAGATGGTTCATCTGGACGGTTCGCGCTTGCTTTTGGCATCGGATGACAGTGAACCTGTGACCGCAACCGAAATAGTGGTCGACCAAGGCCACCTTGTATCATCACTGTAGGAGGGTCTCATGGACTTTACCATTTCCCCCGAAATCGAAGACTACCGCGCGCGCATTGCTCGGTTTGTTGAAGACGAAATCATTCCTTTGGAAGCGGATCGTGCGAACTATGACCCCCATGAAAACATTCGCACGGATGTTCTGGGGCATTTGCGCGATAAAGCCCGCGCAGAAGGTCTCTGGTGTCTTCAGCTTCAAAAGGAAACTGGCGGGCAGGGGCTTGGCAAAGTGGGCATGGCGGTTTGCTATGAAGAGATGAATCGCTCGATATTTGGACCGGTGGCATTCAATTCGGCCGCCCCTGATGACGGCAACATGATGGTTCTCGAAAAGGTTGCGACCGCAGCTCAGAAAGAGAAATGGTTGCAGCCAATTGTGCGAGGTGATGTGAGATCAGCCTTTGTGATGACGGAACCGGCCCCCGGATCGGGTTCGGATCCAGGGGGAATGATGCTGACGAAGGCGACCAGGAAAGGAGACAAATATGTCATTCGCGGTCGCAAGTGGTTCATCACAGGTGCTGAAGACAGCGACCACTTTATTTTGATTGCGCGTACCTCGGATGATCCACGCAAAGGTCTGTCCGCTTTCCTACATACCAAGGATGAACCTGGCTTTCGTATCGATCGCCGCATCCCCATCATGGGCCCCGAAGAGCATGGCGGCCATTGTGAAGTGGTCTATGAGGATATGGAAATTCCGGCCGAGAACCTTTTGATGGAAGAAGGCGATGGGCTGAAGCTTACTCAAATCCGCTTGGGGCCTGCACGTCTGACCCACTGCATGCGGTGGCTAGGCCTGTCCAAGCGCTGTGTCGAAATCGCCACCGAATACGCTCAGAACCGCTTTGCTTTTGGCGAGCGCCTGTCGAAACGGGAAAGCGTCCAGATGATGATCGGTGATCTGGCAATGCAGATCGAGATCGGTCGCTTGCTGGTGATGAAGGCCGCGTGGGAGCTGGATCGCGGCAGTTATGCCCGCAAAGAAGTGTCGATGGCGAAAGTTCATGTCGCCAATCTGCTGCACAAGGCAGCAGATACCGCCATTCAGATCAACGGGGCGCGGGGTTATTCCAAGGACACGCCACTTGAGTGGATCTACCGCTATGCCCGCCAGGCGCGTCTGGTGGACGGTGCGGACGAAGTTCATAAGATGGTGCTGCACCGTAACGTCGAGAAAGAAGGCCGTGATTTTTGGAAATGGCAATCTGAAGAATGATGGACACAGGTACTGAATTGGACTTTGATCCTCAAAAACTGCGGGGGTTTTTGAACACAAAGTTTGGACCTTCGGACTTATTTAAGCTGGATCGCATCTCGGGTGGTCAGTCAAATCCGACCTACTTCCTAACCTACGGCGATCAGGAAATGGTCCTGCGCAAACAACCGAATGGCCCGATCTTGCGAGGAGCTCATGCAGTAGATCGCGAATTTCGCGTGCAAAGCGCACTTTATCCGACGGCAGCCCCCATCGCACGTCCGATCCTGTACCACGACGATGCAAATGTAATTGGTACGCCTTTCTATTTGATGGAGCGGATCGAGGGTCGCGTTTTTGAAAACTGTGCCCTTCTCGAAGCTGACCCATCCGAGCGTAAAAACCTTTGGATGGGTTTGGCGGACGCGATGGCCGCGATGCATTCGGTCAATCCCAACGAAGTCGGACTGGGTGACTACGGCAGGCCCGGAAATTACTTCGAACGTCAGATCACCCGCTGGTCCCGACAGTGGGAAGAAAGTCCGCATGACCCAATTCCAGAACTGGACCGACTGCGCGATTGGGTGATCGCCAATCAACCGGAAGATGACGGAGCCGTCAGCTTGGCGCATGGCGATTTCCGCATGGGAAATGTGATTTTCTATCCGACTGTGCCGCAGGTGGCGGCAATCCTGGATTGGGAACTATCCACGCTCGGCCATCCGCTTGCCGATCTCGGGTTCTGCGTATTGGCGTGGCACACAGCACCGGAGGAATACGGCGGGGTTCTGGGGCTGGACCTCGCGGCCTTGGGTTTGCCCACCGAGGACGAATTTGTTGCGCGTTACATGACCCGAAATCCCGGCAGCGCTCCTCTCACGACGTTCCACAAAGCGTTCGCCTTGTTCCGCTTCTCGGTCATCTGGGTGGGCATCGCAGACCGCGTGGCTTTGGGAACAGCGGCAGGCGCGAACGCATCAGAGCTAGACGGAATGGCCCGAAAACTTGCCATACGCGGCGTCGAGGTCATTGAAGGTATTCATTAAATGTAGGTACCGGCTATTTCGACAAATGCGAAAACAAACTTCCCTGAACGCGCTTGGTGCGCAGCTTCCATATCGCACTGTCCGCATAATAGTGGTGAATATTTACTGAAATGCCCAGCAGCGCGGCAAGCGTTGGTGCGCCTGTTGGTGAGGCGAACATAAAATCCGGCAGATAAAAAATAACCAAACCACCCAAAACGGCCAAGCCATAAATCAATCCAAGTCTTTTGGCTTGGGCAGGCACGGTCTTTGCGGAATCCGCATGCTCGTTCAGTTCTACGCGGGCTGGAAAAATCATATACTGAAGTGAATGAGACAGTTGGATAAACATAAATGCATCTGGCATCAAAAACAGAACCAGATACCACAAATACAAAACGCACCATGCGCCAATGACGCGCAGATCCATGCCGCCGTCCAGCACAAAGCGTCGCCCCAGTGTTGCCGCGCCTACTGCAAACGCCAGAATGGCTGCGATGTTGATGATATTCATCGCTTCAACAGATTGCAGCAAGCTAAGAAACGGCTGCTGTGGCAGGGTCTGTAGTCCCCAGACAACATGCCACGCAATCATAATTCGCAAGCCATAGCGAAGAAGTAGGCGTTCGGTTTCAGACAGCTTCAGACCCGAGAGGCGAGCAAAGCTCATCATAACGCCCCAGGTTTGCCCAGTGTAATGCCATGCCAAATAGAGCGCTGCGAATACCCACATTGGATAGGCCAGCGATATGCTGTATCGAAGAGGGCCGGCGCCACCGGTTAGGGGAAGCATGCCAAGTACGCAAATCGCCAGAAGGATGGCGGGAACATACTTGGTCGCGGCTGGGTAGTCTTTGAAGTTGTCTTTGCGTCCATACAGCAATCTGTATGACACCAGAAAATGCGGCCAGTTAAGTAAAACCTGCAAAACAAGCAGCTTGGGCAGGATATGCTCGCCGGCATCGCTTCTGGCCGGATCAGCAACGATGTAATAAATCAACAACCCAATCATCACGAATATCGAAAGACCCGAGGTCGCGATCAGATCGAAACGCGGAGTCGTTATGGCTTGCGCGCTTAAGAACGGTTTGGACATTGCTGACTTTGCGCGGGCGTTCACGTGCCGACCCCTTTTTTGATCAACCTATCCATTGCCCGCAAAGCCAGTGCTTGAATAGTAAGCCCCGGCGACTCTCCGCCGCCACTTGATGAGAACACACTTGCATCAACGACAAACAGATTGGACCATCGGTGGCTGCGGCAGTTTTGATCGACTACGCTGTTTTGGGTCATGTCGGACAAATCTCATCTATCGAAGAGATGATCCGCCATTACAATGCCGCTCCTACAGGTCCGCATGGTGCCTTGGTGGGTTTGCCTAGCCTGTCCGAGCTGGTGCCGCTGGGATTGTCAGAGGCGGAAATCAGCGCCCTAACAGAATTTTTGTCGTCCCTATGAGGGGCATGACCATTAATGCAATTTTCCATCAGAACACGAATGTCGGGCTTTCCCCAGTCTTGCACTAAAGTGCGATGCCCTTTCGGCAAGCCGTAACAAGACGACCTGCAACCAGTGATTTAGTCCGGCTTGCCAATGAACTGGGATTGGCTGTGCTGGTTGTTTTTGCCGATCTTCGGGAACCAGCCCCCATTTGCCTCATCAACGAAATAGCAAAGGGCGAAACTGTCCAATCATTGGGGAGTAGCTCAATCATTTCACTTTTGCATTTGGGAAAAACAGTTGCTGCCCTTGCACCGTGTACGCTGCTATTGCGGCTTGGCCTGTCTCGGACAGTAGCCAGTCTGCAAACGCCCTTGCGCCGTCGTAGTTTACGCTTGAGCAATTCTCCGGATTAACTGGAATGACGCCATATTGATTGAACAGCGCATCGTCTCCTTCAAAAACAACCACGTAATCCTGCTTGTTTCCAAAGCTGATCCATGTGGCACGGTCAGTTAGCACATAGGCGCCCAGACCTATGCCGGTATTAAGCGTCGCGCCCATGCCTGATCCGGTTTCAAGATACCAGTCTCCCGAGGCTGATTGTGGGTTGATACCGGATGCCGCCCAATAGGACCTTTCCTTTTTATGCGTACCCGAGTCATCCCCCCGCGACGCAAATCGCGCACCCGCACTTGAAATTGCCGTAAACGCTCCAACAATATTTTCTTCGTCTGCCAAGCTTGCAGGGTCATCCGGCGGACCGACCAGAATGAAATCGTTGTACATCAAATCAGCGCGATCGGTTCCGAAGCCTGCTTCGACAAACTGTAATTCGGCAGGTTTTGCGTGGACTAACAACAAATCTCCGTCACAGTTCTGTGCGTTTTTAATCGCCTGTCCTGTGCCGACCGCGACAACTCGAACCTCTACACCCGTCTGCTCCTTGAAAAGTGGCAACAAGTATTCGTAAAGCCCGGAATTCGCCGTGGACGTCGTGGATTGTACGATTACTGGCTGTTGCGTAGCAGATGCATAAACCGGCAGCGCGAAAGCCAACAGCGATGCAAGCCGTCTGATTTGTATCATTTAGTGCTTTCCTTCGTAGGATTAAATTGTGACCTTGCCTGCTAACAGGTTTCGCGCAGGCTGACTTTGGGGGTTAGAAAAGAATGCGCTTGATGGGCCGTGCTCTAGGATGCGTCCCTGATGCATAAACAGGATGTCATCGGAAATTCGCTTTGCCTGATCGATGTCATGCGTCACAAAAATGATTTTGACGCCTTCATTTTTCAATTCGGCAACAAGCGTTTCAATGGCTAGAACTGATACAGGGTCCAGACTGGCTGTTGGCTCGTCCATGAACAAGAGTTCCGGCCCTGTCGCCAGCGCCCGTGCTATCGTCAACCTCTGGGCCTCGCCGCCTGATAACAGGCGGGCCGGTAATGTTGCCTTGTCTGCCAAGCCAACGCGCTCGAGCAATTCCCCACAAGTTTCGTAGCTTTGATTTCTGGCCTTAAGGACGAACCGAAGGTTGGCTTCGACAGACCGCCGCAACAGAACCGGTTTCTGAAAAACCATAGCCTGCCGTTTCATAACTTGATTTGGTGGTTGGCCCGCCCAGCGTATCCGTCCGCTTGTCGGTTGTACCAAGCCGTGAAGCATGCGCAGCAACATACTTTTACCAGCTCCGTTCGGACCCAAAATCACGGTGCACCCGATTGGCGAAAGATCAAGGCTGATATCATCAATGACCGTCTTGTCGCCAAATGAAAGTGAGACATGGCGCAAAGAAAGCGACTGCATTGTGCCGCTTGTGGGGGTATCAGGATCATTCAATACCCCTCTAGGCAAGAGACCGATCCTTTCCAGTCAACCGCACCGTTTGAACCGCCGCGTTTACTGACAAGGCAATAACCAGAAGGATCATGCCCAAAGCTAAGGCAAGGCTGAGTTCCCCTTTGGACGTCTCTAACGCGATGGCAGTTGTCATGACGCGCGTCACATGGTCGATGTTCCCGCCGACGATAATCACGGCCCCCACCTCAGCAACGGCGCGACCAAAGCCCGCAAGGGAAATTGTCATCAGCGCCTGACGAGCATCCCAAAAAAGCGCTGCAATGACTTGTCGTCTGGTCAGGCAGAATGAACGAAATTGCTCAGCGTATTCTTCATAGACGGTCTCAATTGTTTGACGGGACAGGGCGGCCACGATGGGGGTAATTAACACTGTCTGCGCCATGATCATAGCGGTCGGCGTGTACAGCAACTGTAGAAATCCAAGCGGTCCAGACCGAGACAGTTGCATATAAACCAGCAACCCGATCACCACAGGCGGCAATCCCATAAGAGCATTCATAACCACCAGCACGATTTGTCTGCCCCGAAATTTGCTGATCGCGACAAGCGCGCCAATTGGAAGGCCAATCAAACAGGCAACCAGTGTCGCGCTAATGCTGACGCGAAGGGAAAGTAAAACGATTGAATACAGATTTTTGTCGCCTGAAACGATCAACTCAAGCGCAAGAGTAAATGCTTCTCCTATCGTATTCAAACCGTTACCTATTTTGTGCTTTGAACAGAATTTACTTTAGTACGACGGTTGTAAACATCCACGGTCACCCCGTATCGACGATATCGACCATTTGAAGGATATTCACGGCCTTTGAAATCCCAAAAACAACAGAAATTGTTCCATCTTGTCCGCCGCCCCATAGATTATCGTTGTTGAGATTTGCCGAAAGTGCTGTCATCCAAGGGACTGAAACGCAGGAGTGGCAAATGACTCACAAGATGTTTGACCACATCGTCACCCTCTGTTCGGGTGAAGTCAGTGGCACCCATGTGCTAGCGGTGACATCACTTCGAACCGGAAGAGCTGAGACTCAAAAATTTGCATCTTTAGAGTTCGCTTGTACATTTATCCGCTCAGAGATTGAAAAAACCGCTGCTGACAGCGGGCGGGTTTTGCTTGGCCTGTCCAATAATGTCTGGGCGGTTTTAAATGATAGGCTGGTTGCAAGTCGCTTGTTGGGCCTGGATGCAATAACTGCATCCTTCTGGCCTGTTGATGACAAATTGGGTCCGATTGTCGTAGCGCCGATTTCGACAGAGATCTTGTCTTCTGAGGTCAATGCAAATCTGACAGAGTGCACTCAAAACAGCGCGATTGAAGTTGCGTCAAAACTGATGGCGCAAGCTTTGTTTGCGTTGTCGGCAACGCGGGGCTTAGCACTTTTGTTCGATGCCGGCGGGCATTTCTTGGGAGAAGGAAACGAGATCACATTGCGTTCGGCATTGCCTGCAGTAGTTCAGCCGCCCCGTTTGCGTAACGATTGTTTCGCTATGCCACAGGGTGTTGACTGGATACCTCTGGATGATGCCTTGGATCAATTGCGGCAGGCTCTTACGCCTGTGGTACCCAAACAAGCGTGCCGAACCCACGACGCCCTGGGCCGAGTTTTGGCAGAAGATTGCTTTGCAAACCGGTCCAATCCCCCTAGGGCAAACTCGGCCGTTGATGGCTATGGATTTGCGCATAAAGCGACGGGTCCCGGTGTCCAAAGATTACCGCTTGTTGAAGGGCGGGCCGCCGCCGGGCAGCCATTTGAGGGTAATGTGCCCGTAGGAGCAGCTGTTCGCATTTTGACGGGAGCCATTCTGCCCGAGGGTGTGGATACGGTTGTGTTAGAGGAAGACGTTGCCCTTGATAACGCGGCTATTGTTTTTGATGGGCCGATCAAACCCAATGCCAACACCCGAAAAGAAGGAGAGGACGTCGTCAAAGGCACGGCCGCTCTGCGTGCCGGTCATCAGCTTCGGGCGCCAGATCTAGCTCTGTTATCTGCGCTGAACATTGCCGAGGTGAGCGTCTACAAACCTTTACGTGTTGGGGTTCTTTCGACCGGCGACGAGATCATCAATGCTCCGGGTCAGGATGTGTTGCCACATCAGATTTTTGATGCGAACCGTCCCATGCTTCTATCTATTGCCCGTTGTTGGGGGTATGAACCGGTCGATCTGGGTCATGTCAGAGACGATCCTGATTTGATAAAGTTTGCGCTGGATGAGGGTAGCAAGCAAGCCGATGTGATCTTTACTTCGGGTGGTGCATCTGCTGGCGATGAAGATCATGTATCCCGACTGCTAAAGGATAGCGGGACCCTTTACAGCTGGCGGATTGCCATAAAACCTGGTCGGCCTCTGGCGATGGCTATGTGGCAGGGCACGCCGGTTTTGGGGTTGCCAGGAAATCCTGTAGCCGCATTAGTCTGCGCACTGATTGCGGGGCGTCCTGCATTGTCACTCTTGGCCGGGGCAGGGTGGCGCGAACCAGAAGCCCATGTTGCTCCCGCCGCCTTTTCGAAACGCAAAAAAGCTGGTCGCCGTGAATATTTGCGCGCCCGGGTGTTGGAAGACGGAACTATTGACGTCTTTCGCTCTGAAGGCTCGGGGTTGATTAGCGGCCTAAGCTGGGCAACCGGACTGGTTGAACTGCCTGACGAAGCGATCGACGTTACGCCTGGAACGCCTGTGCGGTATCTTCCCTATTCCGGTTTCGGCCTTTGATATTTTTTGAGGTCGCTCAATAGGTGAACACCTATTTTTGTTGCCACCACGCTTCAATTTCCGCAGCCGTAATACGATCTTTCAGCCCGATTGCGACCAAAGTAGTTTCCGATACGGCTTGAGAGGACTTTATTTCAATTTCATTACCAACAACCTGTACTGTCCGTGAGGTGCCATCTGGATTTTTTACGACGCCTTTTAATCGAAATATTCCCTGTGGGAGCTTTTCCAAAAGTTCGTCGATTCTGGTCTGGGTCAGGTAGGCATCGCCGGTATAAGACCAGGACACATAGCTCGGATGTGGTTCCGAGGAGAGTTGCGGTTCCAATTTGTCTTTAGGCTCCAGTATGAGTGGGGCGACACTTGGTACTTCACTGAGTGTAACAATGGGAGCAGGGGTATGGGTCTGCAGAAAACTTGATAGCGCTTTTTCTTTTGCGCTCGACTTACTGACGGCAATCGCATGCGCACATTTGACCTGTCCTATTATCTGGGGGCCAATCATCGGATCGTTTGCAAGGGACTTGAATATATTTCCGTCCACAACTGTAACGACCCCACCGTAAGACAAGTCCGGCTCTGCCTTTGCTGCGTTGGCAATGCGGGCCGGATCAGCAATGCCGCTTGCTTCTATAATCAGTTGATCGGGCCGAGGGCGTCTATCCAAGGCATCCCCGATGGCCATGAAAAGATCCGCGCCCATGGTGCAGCAGACACAGCCGTTGGTTAAGGTCAAAGTATCTTCGTCGGCCGAGGTCAGCAGCTTCTCGTCTATGTTGATCGCTCCGAAATCGTTGACCATGACCAAAAGGCGTAGCCCGTGATTTTCGGCCAGCAGTCGGTTTATCAGGGTCGTCTTGCCGGCACCCAAATAACCGGCAATGACGGTCATTGGCAGAGGGGGAAGGCTCATACTAGATTTACGCTCCCGCCAAGAACCGTCCCTAATACTGGGACGTCTTTCAAGGCCATCGGATCAACCGCCGTTGGGTCATCGCCCAAAACCGCGAAATCTGCTCGTTTTCCCGTTTCAATTGACCCGATTTCGCGGTCCATTTTCAGGGTCGCCGCCGCCCCCAAAGTGATCGCATACAAAGCTTCATGGACCGAAATCTTTTGCGCCTCACCCAAGGTCCTTCCAGACATGGTCCGGCGATTAACGGCACACCAAGCGGTGAACAGGGGCCCCATGGGCGTGACTGGTGCGTCCGAGTGAATTGCTAATAGAACACCCGCATCCAGCGCGCTGCGGCAAGCATCCATTCGCTTCGCACGATCCTCTCCAATCGTAAGGGCAACGTGCTGATCCCCAAAATACCAGATGTGGTTGGCGAACAGATTTACGGCAATCCCCATTTCAGTACATCTTCGGAACTGATCTGCTCCCATCATCTGACCATGCTGCAAAACGTGACGGTGCGTGGTAGAAGGGTGCTCTCGCAGGACATCCTCAAGAATATCGATCACAACTTCAGAGGCTTCGTCACCATTGACGTGAATATGCATCTGTACACCCGCTTCCTGCATCGCAGTGCAAATCGCTCTGATTTGTTCCGGGGAGGTATTCCACAAGCCATTCTCATGACCGCCAATATATCCGGGCCATTTTACACGGGCTGTCCAGCCCTGAATTGAGCCGTCTGTCATCAGCTTCACTGCTCCAAGGCGCAGCTTTTCAGTGGACCGCGTTTTGATGGCCTTCGCATGGGCTGCCATTTCGCGTGGAGAGCCCGCCATTGCTGCAAGTGCCGGGACAAGGCGCACTGGGAAGGAACTTTCGCCGGTAATCGCCAATAGATTGTCTAGGTCATTATCAGACATTTCGGCAAACAGGTCGGTTACAGTAGTCACGCCTGAGCGCACGGATACCTTTGCGAAGTCGCGTATAGCATCGGCATTCTGGGTCAGACTGCGGAAATCAATCCCAAGACGGCGCATGATTGGGAACATAGCGGCCATTTCCTGAAGTTCTCCGTTGGGGGAGTGGTCTGCTCCTTTGAGCACCCCTTCAACATTCGTTCCGGCGTCGTATCCCGCCATTTCCAAGGCAACGGAATTGACACACATAAGGTGGAAATTCGAAAACAGAATTGCCACAGGGCGAGACGTGCTGATGCGGTCAAGGTGGCTCTTGTTCAAGCGCTCGCCTTTAAGAAAGATCGGATCAAAACCCCATGCGATCAGAGGTTGATCATCGGCAAGGTCATCTGCATAAGCAGACAGGCCATCAATTACATCTTCAAGGTTC